>JACWEG010000026.1 GCA_014653605.1 Pelagibacterales bacterium SAG-MED37 | reverse complement strand
GGTAGTAATGTTAGGAGCAGTAGGAGGTCCAAAATGGGATAATATAGATTTTTCAAAAAAACCTGAAAGAGCATTATTAAAACTTAGAAAAGAATTAAAATTATTTGCAAACTTAAGGCCAGCAATATGTTTTAAACAATTAGTCGATGCGTCAACTTTAAAACCAGAAATTGTTTCTGGTTTAGATATTATGATAGTAAGAGAACTGACTGGTGGGATATATTTTGGTGAACCTAGAGGAATTAAACCAATTGAAAATGGTGAAAGAAAAGGAATTAATACTCATACTTATACGAGCAGTGAAATAATTAGAGTTGCTAAAATTGCTTTTGAATTAGCAAAAAAAAGATCAAACAAAGTTACATCGTGTGAAAAATCAAATGTTATGGAAGCCGGACAACTTTGGAAAGAAGAAGTTCAAGCATTACACGAAAAAGAATATAAAGATGTAGAACTAAGTCATATGCTTGCTGATAACTGTGCTATGCAGTTATTAAGAAATCCCAAGCAGTTTGATGTAATTGTAACTGATAATTTATTTGGAGATATGTTATCAGATCAGGCTTCAATGCTTACTGGATCTTTAGGTCTTTTACCCTCAGCATCTTTAGGTGCTAAAAATAAAGATGGTGAAATGAGAGCAATGTATGAACCAATTCATGGTTCAGCTCCAGATATAGCTGGTAAAGGAATTGCAAATCCGATTGCAACTATATTGAGTTTTGCTATGGCCTTAAGGTATTCTTTAGATTTAGATAAAGAGGCTGAAGCACTAGAAAAGGCTGTACAAGATGTGCTAAATGATGGATTGAGAACAAAAGATATTCTATCAGATGGAATGAAAGAAGTTTCAACCTCTCTAATGGGAGATGCGATAATTTCAAAATTGCAATAATCTATTAATTATCCTAAACTCAATCTATGCCAAGCTACAATGCACCAGTTGAAGATATGATGTTTCTTTTTGAGAAACTAAGAGATAATAAAAATTACAACGAATTAGAAAAATATAAAGAGGTCAGCTCAGAACTTGTTAAAGATATTTTAGAAGAGGCTGCAAAGATTAATCAAAATTTAATATTACCTCTCGCTAAAATAGGTGATGAAAATCCTGCTGTTTTAGAAAATGGAGTTGTAAGAACACCCCCTGGATATAAAGAAGCTTACCAAAAGTATATTGAAGATGGTTGGACTTCTTTATCTTGTGATCCAAAGTATGGTGGACAGGGAATGCCAAAGACTGTTAGTGCTTTTTTCGATGAAATGCTTTCATCTGCAAGCTTATCTTTCAAACTTTATAGCGAACTCAGTATTGGGGCATATAATTGTATAAATCATCATGCCTCAGAAGAAATAAAAACTAAATATTTACCAAAAATAGTTGAAGGCAAATGGAGTGGCACTATGTGTTTAACAGAACCAGTTTGTGGAACTGATTTAGGACTTTTAAAAACTAAAGCTGAGAAACAATCTGATGGAACATATAAACTTAGTGGCCAAAAGATTTTCATTACTTCAGGTGATCAAGATCTTACAGAAAATATTATTCATTTAGTAATTGCAAGAGCAACAGACTCACCAACTGGTACAAAAGGTATAAGTTTATTTTTAGTTCCAAAATTTGTAGTCAATGAGGATGGAAGTGTAGGACCTAGGAACGGAGTATCAACAGGATCTATAGAAAGTAAAATGGGCATCAAAGGTTCTGCTACATGTGTTCTCAACTTTGATGGAGCAACTGGATATATGATAGGTAAAAAGGACAAAGGTTTAAGCGCGATGTTTACAATGATGAATCTTGAAAGAATTGTTGTCGGTATACAAGGACTTGGAATTTCAGAAATTGCTTATCAAAATTCACTTGCTTATGCTAAAGAGAGAAAACAAGGTAAAACTAACAACACCAAATCATCTAATGGAGCAGATTTTATAATTGAACATGCTGATATAAGAAGGTCATTATTAAATATGAAATCAATTATAGAGGGTGAGAGAGCATTATGTTTTTGGTTGTCACAACAAACAGAAGTTAGTTTAAATCATCCAGATGAAAAAGTTCGTCAGGAAGCTTCCGACTTTGTCTCCTTAATGACACCTGTTGTTAAATCGTTATTTACAGATCTTGGTATGGAAATTACTAATGATGCTATGCAAATTCATGGTGGTTATGGTTATACAAAAGATCAAGGAATAGAACAACTTTATAGAGATAATAGAATAACGCCAATATATGAAGGCACTAATTCAGTGCAAGCAGCAGATTTAGTTTTTAGAAAATTATCTAATAAAAATGGAAATATAATTAATAGATTTTTAGATCTAATTAAATCTGAGGTTAACTCAAATAATGAGCAAATAAAAACATTTGCAAAAGAATTTACTTATTATTTAGACATTTTGAGCAAGTTTAGTGATTGGACAATTGAAAAAGCTAAAACGGACAAAGACGATGTAAGTGCTGCAGCAAATGACTACTTAAAAACATTAGGCTACGTATCAGTTGCTTATGCTTGGATAAAAGTTTTGGAAGTAAGCTTCAAGAATTATGATGAAAATAAAAAGTTTTATGATGAAAAAATAAATACTGCTAAGTTTTATTTTGATAAAGTTCTACCCCGAGCTGAACAACATTATAAGTCAGCCATATCTGGTAGTTCGAACATAATGAATTTTAAATTCAATTAAAATGAACCATTATGATACAAATTTAGATAAAAATAGAGCTAATTACGTCCCATTAACACCTTTATCTTTTTTAGAAAGAGCAAAAGAAGTCTATCCTAACTATGAAGCTATAGTTTATGAAGATCGAAAATACACTTGGAGTGATGTATATAAAAGAGCTACTAAATTTGCTAGTGCTTTAGAAAAAATTGGTATCACTAAGGGAGATACAGTTTCATTTCTGGCATTTAATACACCAGAAATTTTTGAGGCACATTATTCAGTTCCAATGTCGGGCGCAGTGTTAAATACGATTAATATAAGATTAGATGCTAATACTATCTCATACATTCTAAAACACAGTGATGCAAAAGTATTGGTAGTAGATAGACAACTTCACACTGAGGTAAAAAAAGCAATTAATGTAAATCTTTGAAAAATTTCAAGTTTTGTTTTCCAATAGAACAAATAAATTGAATATAAGGCCCATCCAATAGCAGCAGCCAACATCCACAAATCACCAATTGTAAAATTAAGATCTATTAACAAAGAGAGATCACCTTTTATTATAATAGCAAATACTCCTATCAAACAAGCTATAAGTCCAATAATTTTAGTTAGATTAATTTTTTCATTAAAAAAAATGCTTGAA
>JACWEG010000025.1 GCA_014653605.1 Pelagibacterales bacterium SAG-MED37 | reverse complement strand
TTTTTATAAAATTAAATTTTTCATTTTTTGTATAAAAATGACCCAGTACAGTCGAACTAAGAGGTGTAGTAGACATAAGTATTGCTGCAAGATTACTCTGGACTGATTTAATTCCATAAGCAATGAGGAAAAAAGGAGCTACTAAATTAATGAATCCTATTAATGCAAACCAATACCAATCTTTTGAAAATGCTTCTATCTTAATATCTTTATAATAACAAAGCAGTAAAACAGGTATAGCTCCAAAAAAAACTCTGAGAAAAGCAATCGTCACTGGTCCAAAAGAGTAAGTAGCAATTTTAATATTAAAAAAAGCTGAAGCCCAGATCAATGCTAACAAAACTAATAATATATAATCTAGTAATTTTGGTTGTCTCATTCTATTAACTCTTTAATTGATCCTTTAGTAATTTTATTTAAGTCTTTGAAGCTAATTTTGAATACACAATTAGGATGACCTGCTGCAGCAAATAAATAATTAAATCTTTCTAAAGAACTATCAATTAGAATATTAGTTTCATTTAAATGACCAATTGGAGAAACACCTCCTATTGTGAAACCTGTAACATTTTTTACATCATCAGCTGAGGCCATAGATGCATCTTTTATATTAAGAATTTTTTTAATTTTATTTAAAGAAGCTTTTTTGTCTCCAGCTACAAGACACAGAGTATAATTTTTTTCTGTTTTAAAAAGTAAACTTTTAACAATTGAACCAACTTCACAACCTAAAGATGAAGCAGCTTCTAAAGCTGTCCTTGCTGAACTATCAAGTAAAATCAATCTCTGATTTTGATCAAATTCCTTCAGTAATTTTTCAACTCTTTTGACAGGCTCTTTGAGTAATAAAGTCATTATTCAACTTGTAATTGTTAGTTATTTTTAACATTTAATTATACACTCATGTAAAAAATGCATAGGTGTTATTAAGTAAAAGAACATTCTTTAACAGTCTTTATTTGGTATCACAAGACCCAGAATTATAAAGGAGATCACATGAGCGCAAAAGATGTATTAAAAACTATCAAGGATAAAGACATAGAATACGTAGATTTAAGATTTACGGATCCAAGAGGTAAACTTCAGCATGTAACCATGGATGCTAAAATGGTCGATGATGAAATGTTGAATGAAGGTATATTTTTTGATGGTTCATCTATAGCAGGTTGGAAAGCTATTAATGAGTCTGACATGATACTTAAGCCTGATTTATCAAGAGCAATTGTAGATCCTTTTACGTCTCATAACACTATGAATCTTTTTTGTGATATTTTAGATGCAATTAAAAAAGATCCTTATGAAAGAGATCCAAGAGGAACAGCTAAAAAAGCTGAGGCTTACTTAAAAAGTTCGGGTATTGGGGATAAAGCATTTTTTGGACCAGAGGCAGAATTTTTCGTATTTGATGATGTGAGATTTAAAAATGATATGAATGAAACAGGCTTTAAAATTGATAGTAAGGAAGGCCCTTACAATTCTGGAAGAGAATATGAAAATGGAAACATGGGTCATAGACCAGGAATTAAAGGTGGTTACTTCCCAGTTCCACCGGTCGATAGTGAACAAGATATGAGAAGTGAATATTTGAAAGCAATGAAGGACATGGGTATTAAAGTTGAAAAACATCACCATGAAGTTGCTCCAAGTCAACATGAGCTTGGTATGTATTTTGGAACCTTAGTGGATCAAGCAGATAATTTACAATTGTATAAATATGCTGTTCATATGGTTTCTCATTCATTTGGTAAAACTGCTACTTTTATGCCTAAACCTGTTAAAGGTGATAACGGTTCAGGAATGCACGTACACCAATCAATTTGGAAAGGTGACACTGCATTATTTTCTGGCGATAAGTATGCCGGTTTATCTGAAACTGCATTACATTATATTGGTGGAATTTTAAAACACGCCAAAGCTATAAATGCATTTTCAAATGCAACAACTAATAGCTACAAAAGATTAATTCCAGGATTTGAAGCTCCTGTTTTGTTAGCTTACTCAGCAAGAAACAGATCAGCATCATGTAGGATTCCTATTACGTTAAGTAAAAAAGCTGCAAGATGTGAAATTAGATTTGGTGATGCAGCAGGTAACCCTTATTTAACTTTTGCTGCTATGCTAATGGCTGGTTTGGATGGAATTAAAAATAAAATTGATCCAGGTAAATCATTCGATAAAGATCTTTATGCATTATCTGAAGATGAAGTTAAAAAAATTCCAACTGTTTGTGGATCTCTAAGGGAAGCTATGGAAAGTTTAGATAAAGATAGAGATTTTTTAAAAGAAGGAAATGTTTTTACTGATGATCAAATTGATGCTTACATTGCATTAAAATTTGAAGAAATACATAATTTTGAACACACTCCTCATCCGATTGAGTTCGAAATGTATTACAGCTGTTAATTATTACTGTCTAGTTTTAGCAATTTTATTTTTGCCAGAACCTCTTTTAACAATGTAATCTTGAGTTCCGTTTGCTCCAGTTTCTACAGATTTAATAAGAGATCTAATAAAACTTTTTCTCTTTTCTTTTCTGTCTTCACTATTTAGCAAATTTCTAAATTCAAAAACGTTCATACAAAGAATATATCCTATCTATGCATTTATTGCAATGCTGATATGTTCAAAATGGGACTATACTTTAAATGACTCTCCGCAACCGCAACGCTCGGTTTCATTTGGATTATTAAAAACAAATGTTGATGAAAAGTCTTCTTTCTTATAATCCATTTCTGTTCCTAAAAGATACATAACTGCAGCTGAGTCAATATAAACTTTAACACCTTTATCCTCTATTACCTCATCATTAGGATTAATCTCTTTTGAATATTCCATAACATATGACATCCCAGCACATCCTCCAGACTTTACAGAAACTCTTACTCCTATTGCATTTTTTTCAGCACTAGACATTATTTCTTTTATTCTTGAAGCAGCATTATCACTTAATTTAATTATTGAATTCATTATAAATTCAACTCCAGTTTAGCAGCATCAGACATCATATCTTTTGTCCAAGGTGGATCCCAGACCAACTCTAAATCAACGTCCTCTATCTCTTCTACCTGCATAGCACCTTCTTTTACCTCTTTAGGTAAGCTTTCAGCAACAGGACAGTTTGGAGTAGTTAATGTCATTTTAATTTTTGCTTTTTTTTGATTTACTTGAACATCGTAAATTAGACCTAGATCATAAATATTTACTGGAAGCTCAGGGTCATAAATCTTTTTTATTTCTTCAATTATTTTATCTTTTATTTCCATAAAATGTCATTTTTCGGTACTAATTTCTTTTCCATTGTTCTCCATTGCTGAGACTAATGTATGCCAAGATAATGTAGCACATTTTACTCTCATTGGGTATTGTTTAACACCTGACAAACACATCAACTTTGTTTTGTCATCTTCCTTTAATATATTAGATTTAAGTTCCGGGTTTTCTTTTATCATTCCTAAAAAATCTTCAATAATTTCTTTAGCTTCATTATCACTCTTACCTTTCATTAAATCTGTCATAATTGAAGCTGATGCCATTGAAATAGCACAACCACTGCCTTCAAAAGAAATATCTTCT
>JACWEG010000024.1 GCA_014653605.1 Pelagibacterales bacterium SAG-MED37 | reverse complement strand
TTATTTTTACTTACTCACAATCATTATGACCATCAGGATATGATGACAATTCGTAGGTTTCCTTTTAAAGATGCGAAAGTGATGCTGCCGCTAAAACTTGGAAAATATTTTACAAGGAATGGATATAGAGACGTAAATGAAATGGATTGGTATGATGAAATAAAGATTAATGAAAAATTAAAAATTACATTTCTTCCTGCAGTTCATTGGTCTAAAAGAAGTTTAACTGATACTAACAAAACTTTATGGGGTAACTTTTTAATTGAATATGATGGAAAAAAGATTTTATTTGCATGTGACACTGGAGTTGGAAATATTTATAAAGATTTAGGAAATAAATATGGCCCAATAGACCTCTCTTTTATTAATATTGGTGCTTACAATTTTTATCCAATTTCACCTTATAAAGACAAATCTGCTTATCATACTAATCCTGAAGAGGCCTTAAGTGTAGGTAGAGATTTGAAAAGTAAAAAAGTTATTGGGACACACTGGGGTACGTTTGTTTTATCTTTGGAACCAATAATGGAACCCCCAGTGCGGTTTAAAGAAAATGCAGAAAAATATGGTTTTAAAAAAGAAGATGCTGTGATTTTTAAAATAGGTGAAATAACTGCTCTTAAAGATTTAATAAATAAAGATTAATTATCTAAAATTTTCTTTTTAGCTTTTTCAAACTCTTCTTGGGTTAAAGCGCCACTTTTTAAAAGTTCATTTAACTTATTCAATTCTTCAGTTAAATTTTCAGAATTTTCTGCCTTATTATTTATTTCTGTTTCTGAGTCAGATTTATTGGAACTCTTGGCACTAAAACCTGTCATTATAGCTCTTCCACCTAGGTAAAGCACAAAAAGAAAAATTGGAATAACTAAACCAAAAAAAATTATTTTTTCCATTAATTAATCCTCATCATCCTCTCTCCAATTTTTTTCATACATTAACCACGCTGCATATATTACTGAAAATGTTCCAGCTATCATACCATAATCAAAACCTGTCTGCATATCATATAAATACCAACCAAGTTGAGTGGCACCTATTGGAGGTACGGTGAGTATAAGCATGAGGATTGCTATTCTATATGGGTACTTAGGTTTTTTCATAGACAATCATATCAAATAAAATTTATTGGTCTAATTGTTAAGCTTGCGATCTTTTGAAACAGTCAATGGTATTTTTAAGTAAACATGCGATTGTCATAGGACCCACTCCACCTGGCACAGGTGTCAATGCTTTTGCATTTTTTGAAACTTCTTCAAAAGCTACATCGCCTACAATTCCTTTGTCAGTTTTATTTATGCCAACATCAATAACTATTGTATCTTTCTTGACCCAATCACCTTTGACAAGTTCTGGAATTCCAACTGCAGCAACGATAATGTCTGCCTCTAAACATTCTGCTTTTAAATCTTTTGTTTTTGAATGAGTGATAGTTACCGTACAGTTTTCTTTTAAAAGAAGTTGAGTCATTGGCTTACCATTTAGATTTGACCTTCCAATAATAACTGCTTTTTTTCCATTCAAATTTGGTTCAATTTTTTTTATTAACAAATAACATCCCAAAGGTGTGCAAGGTATTGAACTTTCATAACCTGATGAAAGATTACCAACATTCATTGGATGAAAACCATCAACATCTTTTGTAGGGTTGATAGCTTCAATGATTTTTTGCTTATCAATATGTTTTGGGAGTGGTAATTGAACTAAAATTCCAGAAACTGTCTCATCATTATTTAATTCATCAATTTTATTTAATATTGTTTTCTCCTCAACTGTATCTGGATACTTGATTACATCTGATTTTAACCCAACTTCATTAGCTGATTTTTCTTTGTTTCGAACATAAATTTGACTTGGTGTTAAATCACCAATTAAAATTACCGTTAAGCCCGGTACTTTATTATATTTAGTCTTAAGGTCAGAAACTTCTTTTTTAAGTTTCTCTCTAAGTTCTGCTGCAGCTTTTTTTCCATCAATTAAAATCATATAATTTAGAATATCATTGGTGCGATGTAGAGCTTCATACACATTTCTATAAACCAAATCAATAAGAGTAAAATTATAGGAGAAATGTCTAACGAACCTAAATTGGGTAAAAAACGTCTAATTTTATTTAATATAGGATCAGTTAAACGATAACTGAATTCTAAAATAGAATAAACAAACCTATTTTGAGTATTTAAAATATTAAAAGCTATAAGCCAGCTCACAACAACGTTTGCAATGACAACATAGGAGTAAAGTTTAAGTATTTGTAAAGCTAAATAAAAAATAGCTATCATTTTTTCTCAATATAAATTGAAGAGCTCGGGAATGCGAATGAAGCTTTATTATTTTCTACAATTTGTTTAATTGCTATTGCTAATTTTTCCTTAACTGAAAGCCAATCATTCCAACTATTTGAATTAGTAAAACAACGAACATACATGTCGATTGAGCTGTCAGAAAATTTATCAACTCTTACAGCAATTCCTATGCTTGTATTAAAATCCTCACTTTTATTAATATGCTCTTCAATTTGATTTCTGATAGTTTTTAATTGATCTACTGTCGTGTCATATTGCAAAGTAATAATCCAGCTTATTAACCAATTTGAAGTTTCACTAACATTTACAACTGCATTCTCTGCAAATTGAAAATTTGGAATTATTGCTAGAGATTTATCAAATTTCCTGATTGTTGTTGAGCGAAAACCAATTTTTTCAACTATACCCTCGATTATTCCTTCAACTGATATCCAATCACCAATTTTAAATCTTTTTTCAACAAGAACCAAAATTCCTGAAATTAAATTTTTAAACAAATCTTGAGCCCCTAACGCAACAGCAACACCAAATAAACCTAATCCAGCTATAATTGGTCCAATCTTTATTCCCCATAATTCTAAGACCGCTGCAAGTCCTAAGATAAATATTAATATTTTTAGGGATTTAATTATCCATCCAATTAATTCTCTAGTTAAAATTTTATCAAGACCACTTAAGATATATGAAACTGGCTCTATAATCTGATGGATAACCCAAAAAATTAAAATGGTAATCAAAGTTCTGTTGATAGTATCTACAACTTCCCTACCTTCCATAGAAAAAGTCATGTAATAACTAGCTATAAAAAAACCTAGCACTATTGGTAAAAATCTTGCTGGTCCAATTAATGCTGAAACAAAGGTATCATCTAATTTGTTAGTAGTCCTTTTTGAAATAATTTCTAATTTTTTAATTATAAGTTTACTGATTATTCCTCTAAAAATTAGAAAAATTAAGAAAATTCCAATTCCAATTAATATTTGAAAAATATCAACACCTAAAATACCTTTGTTCCATACAGATAAAAAAATATCAGAAAAATTATTTATTATTTCCATAATTAAATTTTATATAACAAAAACTCTTCTTCTCCAGGATTAAAAAGAAAAATTTTTTTCCACTTAATTTCATTCAATATTGTTGAGGTTTTCTCTCCAATACACATTAAATTTGTGTTCATCCAAAGACTTTCTAATTGGTAAATTTTTATAATATTAAGAAAACTAGAAGCGCTATTTTGAGAGTAAATATAGACTATATCAGGTATTTTTAACTTTAATTCATCAATAAATCTTTCCTCAAATTTTTCGATAGGACTTGTTCTATAGTTAATAATTCTTTTGATATTGTAACCCTCCTCCTCTAAT
>JACWEG010000023.1 GCA_014653605.1 Pelagibacterales bacterium SAG-MED37 | reverse complement strand
AAGAAAATTTTAAATCTTTATTGTCAAAGTTTTCTAAATTACTTTTAATGTAATCATCCATTATTTGGATTTTTTCACTCTCAAATTCAGCAACTTTTCTTGTATTAAGGTCAACATACAATGCAAGCACCTCAATGGTTGATGCTAAAAATTTCTTTTCTTTGTGGATTATTTCCATTTTGTACTGAAGTCTTTTTTTATCATGATCGAAGTAAACTAAATTTACATCAACAACATCATCAATTTTTAATTCTTGATTATAAGTAATATTGGTTTCTACAATCATTGTGCTTTTTCCAGTAGTTTTTGCTGAGTGTTCACCCATTTTAAAAGTATCATTTAAAACATCTGCCCCAAATTTATCAAATATCAAAAGATAATAAGAAACATTCATATGATTATTGTAATCAATCCAATCCTTAATTATTTTTTGAGAACTTAAAAAAACTGACATGACTATTAGGATTTTGATTTTTATTTAATGATTTGGATTATCGTTGTCTACTATGAGACATATTTCAGATTTTGTTAAAAATCTTCGTCCTGTACCGTTGTCTAAAGAAAACATTCCACCAATACCCTTGACTGCATCAATTGTGAGATCTGTGTGTTTCCATTTTTCGTATTGGTCAGCATTCATATAAAAAGGAACACCACCAATTTCCCCTAATTTTATATCATTATCTCCTAAAGGAAATTCACCCTCTTGAAAACACATTGGCGCACTTCCATCACAACATCCTCCAGATTGATGAAACATTAATTTTTCTCCATATCTTTCTTGGAGTTCTGATAATAAATTTAGTGCTGAGTGAGTTGCTGATACTTTCATTTTTAATCTCTGGCCCATGATTACGAATCATGGACCAGTATATATTATTTGTTTAAAAGAAGCCTAATTTCTTTTCAGCATAAGACACGTGTAAGTTCTTATTCTGTCTATAATGACTAAGCATCATTTTATGAGTCTCTCTTCCAACTCCTGATTGTTTGTAACCACCAAATGGTGAGTGAGCTGGATATGCGTGATAACAATTAGTCCACACAATTCCTGCTTGTATTGCTCTACCCATTCTGTAAGCAATATTACCATTTCTAGTCCAAACACCTGCACCTAAACCATAAAGAGTGTCATTAGCAATTTCTAATGCTTCTGCCTCATCTTTAAATTTAATTACAGATACTACAGGGCCAAATATTTCTTCTTGAGAAATACGAGATTTGTTGTTGGTTTCAAAAATTGTAGGCTGGATATAATTTCCTTTTTCCAATCCACTATTAAGTTTACCAACAGCACCACCTGCAAGAACTTTTGCACCTTCTTTTTTACCAAGATCAAGATAAGATTTAATCTTTTCCATCTGCTCAACTGAAGCTTGGGCTCCAATCATGGTTTCCATTTTCAGTGGATTATCCTGAACAACTGCTTTAGTTCGAGCAATGCATTTCTCCATAAATTTATCATAGATAGACTCTTGAACTAATGCTCTACTTGGACAAGTACATACCTCACCTTGGTTTAGATTAAACATTACAAAACCTTCAACACATTTATCTAAGAAGTCATCATCTTTTTCCATGATATCTTCAAAGAATATGTTTGGAGATTTTCCACCTAATTCCAATGTGATAGGAATAATGTTTTGAGCAGCATACTGCATGATTAATCTTCCAGTAGAAGTTTCACCAGTAAAAGCAACTTTAGCAATTCTTTTTGAAGATGCTAAAGGTTTACCTGCTTCTAATCCAAAACCGCTTACTATGTTTACAACTCCTGGAGGCAATAAATCACCAATCAGTTCCATCATAACCATAATTGAAGCTGGTGTTTGTTCTGCTGGTTTTAAAACAGAACAATTACCTGCAGCTAAAGCTGGAGCTAATTTCCATGTTGCCATTAATAATGGAAAATTCCATGGAACAATCTGTGCAACTACACCTAATGGTTCAGGTATATTGTAAGAGTATTGAGAATTACTTATCTCAGCAACAGAACCTTCTTCAGCTCTTATTACTCCAGCAAAATATCTCCAGTGGTCAATTACCAATGGTAAATCTGCTGCCATACACTCTCTTATAGGTTTTCCATTATCTAAACACTCAGCTGTAGCTAATAAATTTAGATTTTTTTCAAGAACATCAGCTATTTTCATCATTATATTTGATCTTGTAGTGATGTCAGTTTTTCCCCATGTTGTAAAAGCTGCGTGAGCTGCATCTAATGCTGCCTCCACATCTTTATCATTTGATCTTGCAACTGAACAGATAGTCTCATTTGAAATCGGGCTAGGATTATCAAAATACTTGCCTGATAAAGGTTCTACAAATTTTCCATTTATGTAGTTTCCATACTTCGATTTGAATGGAAATTTTACCTTTAAATGAGAGGTATCTAAAACAGATGATACTTTCATTGCTTCTGCACTCATTTTTTTTCTCCTCTTTTTATTGTTAGTTGACTTTATGTCATTGTTTTTTCTAGATCTTTTTAAACGTTTCTTAGTCGCAGTTTTTTTTGCAACTTTTTTTTTCGTTTTTATTTTTTTTCTAGATGATTTGACCAATTTTAATTTTTTATTTTTGGTCTTTTGTTTTGCTATTTTTTTTCTGTTAATAGCCATTAGTTATTTAACTAGATATTGTTTAGAGTTACTATTTTTATTAATTATTATTTTCTACCTATAATTGTAAAATACCATATATTGTGTTTACAATTTTAATTATTAATATTTTTTATATGGATAAAAATTTTTTTAAAACAACAAGAATATTAGATGGTGGAATGGGTCAAGAACTTCTTAGCAGAGGGATGAAGCCTAAGGGAACCTTATGGAGCGCTAGTGCACTTTTAGATGAAAATTATCATGAGCTTTTACTAAATGCCCATTTAGATTATATCAAAGCAGGAGCAGAGGTTATCGTTACAAATACATTCGCAACTAGAAGAATTAGATTAGTAGAAAATAAAGTTGAGCATAAATTTAAGTATCTGAATACTAAAGCAGGTGAAATTGCAAAAAAAACAAAAGATGATTATCCAAATATCTTGATTGCTGGGGGCCTTCCTCCTCAAAATTCGACTTATAAAGCTGACGATAGATCCGAAGATATAATAAAAGATGATTTTTATAATCAAGCAAAGTTAATAAACCCATTTGTTGACTTTTTTTATTTTGACGTTTTAAGCAGTATTAAGGAGATAAATGTTGCAACCCAAAGTATTGAAGAATTCAATAAACCTTATTTGATAGGGGTACATATTTCTGAAGGCACGAAATTACCTAGTGGTGAAAAAATTTCAGAACTATTAGATAAATTAAAAAATCAAAAATTACTTGGTGTTATTCTGTCTTGTGTTTCCCCTGAAAATTATAAATTAAATTTAAATGAAATTAAAAGCTTGGGAGTTCCATTTGGATTTAAATTAAATGGATATTTAAAAACTGCACCATTATCTAATAATAACAAAACTAGTAATAAAAATGATTTCTTACAACCAAATGAGTTTTTAGGTAAAAGAGAGGATTTATCTCCTGATAAAATGCTAGAGTTTGTAAAAGAATTTAAAGACTCTGGTGCTACAATTTTAGGTGGGTGTTGTGAAACTACTCCAGCACATATTAAATCATTTGCATCACTTAAGTAATTTTTTGTTGTCTGCTTTTCTAACAAAATAAATACCTACAGAA
>JACWEG010000022.1 GCA_014653605.1 Pelagibacterales bacterium SAG-MED37 | reverse complement strand
ATTTTAATAGTAAATAATAATAAACGGCAATTGATAATAATGCCAAACCAGCAACCAACATTCCTGTCACTGCACCAGATTTAAAAGCAACTGATAGACCACTTGCTAAACCTTTTCTAGATGCTTCTGCGGTTCTCACATTAGCTTCAACAGAAACTAACATTCCAACATATCCAGCTATACCAGATAAAGCTGCACCAATTAAGTACCCTAAACCAACAAGAGGACTAAAAGCAATGCTTACTATTACCAATACAACTACACCAACAATTGCAATAGTCTTATATTGTCTTGCCAAATATGCTTTAGCTCCAATTTGAATAGCTGAGGCTATTTCTTGCATTTTAGAATTTCCTGCGCTTGAACTTAAAATATTTTTTCCGGTAAAATATCCATAAACGATAGATAAAAAACCTGCTGCAATAGTATATAAAAGAATAGTTTCAACGTTTGAGTTCATAAAGACCTTAAATAAGTTGTTGGTTGTTAGTTATTAAAATCCGCACAATACAAAAAAGCATATAAAAGGCAATAATTAACTTTTAAAATTGATGATAATAACCTTTGTCTTTAAGCCTAATTTTCTTCCCTTTTTGATCAATAATTTGTGATTTTTGAGATATCGAACAAATTTTTCCTATTTTAGAAATCTTAATATTCAATGTTTTGCTAAATTTACTAATGATTCTGGATTTAGATGAATTAGCTGTAAATAGAATTTGATAATCATCTCCTTTTGAAAAGAAATTTTTTTTATTAAATTTTTTTAGTTTAATTAACTTTTTTAAATTTTTTGATATCGGTATTTTATCAAAAAATAATTTATAAGATAATTTTTGTTTATTAATAAGTTTTTCTAAATCTGTGATTAGTCCATCAGAAATATCTATAGAAGTATTACCAAATAATAATAACTTATTAATTAATTTAGGATGAAGATTGGGTAAATAATACTTATTTATAAAATATTTTTTTAGATTTTTATTTATATTGATACTTTTCTTTAAAATCTTTAGTCCAGCATAGCTATCTCCTAGATTACCTGTAACATAAATATCATCACCTAATTTAGCATTGTTTCTAGGTACTATTTTTTTTGAAAATCCAACAGAGGTAATTGAAAAACTTAGTTTGTTAGATAATACAGTGTCACCTCCACATAGAAAAATTTTATATTTTTTTTGTTCTTGGTTTAAAGATTTAGAAATTTTTTTTAAATTTGTGTTTGAAAAAGTTTTTTTATTACCTGAGCCAGAAATAAAATAGTATAATGGTTTAACACCCTTACAAATTAGATCTGAGATAGAAGATCTGATGATTTTTTTAATTACTAAATCAGGTTTTTTAAAATCAATAAAATGTGTACCTTGTATATAAGTATCTATTGAAATTACTAAATTTTTTGATTTATTAAAAAAAACATCATCATTTAATCTTAATGAACCTTTATTATTTTTGGATAGTTTGGAAAAGTATTTATTTATTAGCTCAAACTCATGCATTAGAGGATCTTAATTTTTTAGCAATATTGTCTAATAAAGCATTTAAGTATTTAGTTTGAGAGTCATCTATGAAAAAATTTGAAGCATCAAGATACTCTTTAATTATTATTTTCATTGATAAATTTGGTTTGTACATAAACTCATAAGTAGCTGACTTTAAAATAACCTGAAATAATTTATCTAAATTATTTAAAGAAAATTTTTCACCTAAATTTTTTTCTAATTCTTCAAGGATTATATCATTACGCTCTATGGTACCTGAAACAATATCTTTAATAAATTTTTTAAACCTGTGTTTTGGATAGGTTAGTTGTTCATCATCATTATAAAACTTACCATATAATTTTTGAATAATTATAACTCTAGGATTATTTTTAGGACTAAATGAAGTTTTCATTTTTGTGATAAAACTGACAAAACAGCATTAGCAGCTTCAGCACCCTTTTTTTTTCTAGCTTTTGCTTGCTTCATATTCAAGCAAGTTATTATACCATTTCCAATTGGTTTTTTTGAATTGATAGACAGTTTCATTATTGCATCTGTGGATGCCTGTGAAATAAAATCAAAATGAGGAGTTTGTCCTTTTATTACACATCCAAGTGCAATGAACCCATCGAATTTTTTCATATTTTTTGAGATTGTAACTGGAATTTCAAACACTCCAGGAACATTTATAATTTTTACTTTTGAATTTTTAGGCAGTAAATTTGTGGCACTTTTTAATAAACCACTTGATATGTCCTTATAATAATTAGCATTTACTATTAAAAAATTTTTATTCATCAAATTAACTCTTGTTTAGTTATCTTTATATCATAACCCTCTAAACCAATAACCTTTTTTGGTGATTTTGTGATTAATATCATTTTTTTAATTTTTAAATCTTTAATTATTTGAGCTCCAATCCCATAATTTCTTATTAATTTGTCATTACCTTTTTTATAAAAATCTTTATTCTTATAATCTTTAAGAGTTTGAGTGACTGACTTAAGATTTGTGTCTTTAATAAAAACCAAGATACAATTACTAAACTTTTTAAAATAATTTAAAGTCTTATTAAATGAATTTGGCAATTCTTGATTAATTAAATAATTATGTACTACGTTAGAAGAAATAACTCTTACTCTAGGAATAGTACCTTTTTTGATATTTCCTTTGACCAAGGCAAAATGTTCAGAGCCATCAAGCAAATTTTCATATATCTTAATCTTATAATTTTGATTTTTAAATTTAATATCAGAAGATTTTTTAAGTTTAATTAATTTTTCTTTTTTTAAACGATAAGAAATTAAATCTTCAATTTTTCCAATCTTTAATTTGTGCTTATTGGCAAAGTTAAATAGATCTTGACCTTTGGCCATTGTGCCATCTTCATTCATTATCTCACAGATGACTGCAGAATTATTTTTTTTTGCTAATTTAGAAATGTCTACAGAAGCCTCTGTGTGCCCTGCTCTAACAAGTACTCCTCCATCTTTTGCAATAATTGGAAAAACATGACCTGGTGACACAATATCTTTCTTATTTACATTTTTTTTAGATGCAATCTTTATAGTTCTAGCTCGATCTTTTGCTGAAATACCTGTTGTAATTCCTTTTTTTGCTTCAATAGATATCGTAAAGGCAGTTTTGTTTCTAGATTGATTAATCGGAGACATAAGTGATAAATTTAATCTCTTTGCTTGCAAACTATCCAATGCTAGACAAATTAATCCTCTTCCAAATTTAGCCATAAAATTAATATTTTTTGAATTTGTATCACTAGTTGAAATTACTAGATCTCCTTCATTTTCTCTTTTTTCATCATCAACTAAAATAAACATCCCACCTTTTTTGGCAATTTTAATAATTGTTTCTATTGATGAATAATTACTTTTTGGCATTGAAAAAATTTTTAACGTATTTTGAAAGAATATCTATTTCTATATTTACAAGATTACCTTTTTTAACCTTTGATAAATTGGTCAATTTAAAAGTATGAGGAATTACCCAAATTTGAAAACCTTTTTTTGTTTTTTTGGAAATGGTTAATGAAATACCATTTATACATATTGAGGCTTTTTCAATGATATTTTTTCTTTCTTTTGAACTAATTTCAAAGTCAAAAATATAAGATTTATCAACTTTTTTTACACTTAAAGTTTTACCAGTTGTATCAATATGCCCCTGACATATATGACCTGAAATCTTTTGACCATACTTAAGAGGTAGTTCTAAATTTATTACATCATTGATCTTTAGATACTTAAATTTTGATCTTTTAACGGTTTCATTAGAAAGATAAAATTCCATAATTTTATTTTGGATTTTTA
>JACWEG010000021.1 GCA_014653605.1 Pelagibacterales bacterium SAG-MED37 | reverse complement strand
CTTAAACGTTGAGAAAATTGTCAATTTTAGCTGTTATTTGCTCAATTTTAGAACTGCCATCTATCTCGTAAAAATTTGGGTATTTAGAGTAGAAATCTAAAACAGGTTTAGTAGTTTTCATATATGTATCATATCTTTTGATTATTGTATCTGATTGATCATCAGATCTTTTCTCTATAATTTTTCTCAGCTTAATCCTTTTAATAATTGTATCCTTATTTACATTTAGAAAAAAAATAAAATCTATTTTTTGATTTGATTTTTTAAGTAATTGCTCAAGGTTTTTTGCCTGTAATAATGATCTTGGATATCCATCAAATATCAATCTATTATTTTTTTGTGGATCAAAAATTACATTTTCTATTAATGTATTTACTATTTCGTCATTTACAAACTTTCCATCATTCATATCTTTGATAATTTTTTTACCAATTTCAGAATTTTTTTGAATTTCTTCTCTAAGCATATCACCTGTTGATATTTGAAAATTATTTAATTTTTTTACCAGATATTTTGCTTGTGTACCTTTACCAGCACCTGGTGGTCCAAATAAAATTAAGTTCACTTTTTGAAATTACCTACCGAATTTAGTTTTTTTAATTAGTTGTTCGTATTGAGAACTCATAAGTCTAGTTTGAATCTGTGTTACTGTATCAATTGCTACAACAACAACAATTAATATTGAAGTACCACCTAAATAAAATGGAATTGGATAATTTGCTATTAAAAATTCTGGCATCAAACAAACTAAAGTTAGATACAAAGCGCCAATAGTTGTCAATTTAGTTAAAATATTTTCAATATAAATTGCTGTGCTTTCGCCTGGTCTAATACCAGGGACAAAACCTCCATACTTTCTTAAGTTATCAGCAGTTTCAGTTGGATTAAATGTTATTGATGTATAAAAAAATGTAAAAAAGATAATGCCTGATGCATATAACAACATATATAAAGGTTGTCCTTGCGTAAAATATGAGCTTAAATTTAGAAACGTTTCACTCTCAGAAATATTAAAATTTGAAAAGGTTACTGGCAGTAAAAGCAAAGCTGAGGCAAAAATAGCTGGAATTACACCTGCCTGATTTATTTTCAGGGGAAGATGAGATGACTCACCACCGTACATTTTATTTCCAACTTGTCTTTTTGGATAATTAATAAGAATTTTTCTTAAAGCACGTTCCATAAAAACAATAAATAATATAGTTAGTATTAATAAAACAAATATAGCGATAATCATTAAAGTTGATATTGCTCCAGTTCTACCCAACTCAAATGTTGTCACTAACGCTCGAGGTATTTCAGCAACAATACCAGCAAAAATTATCAAAGATATTCCATTTCCTATTCCTCTTTGAGTTATTTGTTCACCTAGCCACATCAAAAAAATTGTGCCAGCGACAATTGTTGTTACTGTTGAAATTTTAAAAAACAAACCTGGGTTTATTACTAAGTTTGCTGATGTCTCTAATCCTACAGATAAACCATATCCTTGAACAGTAGCAAGTAAGACAGTGCCGTATCTTGTTATTTGTGTTATTTTTGCTCTTCCTGTTTCACCTTGTGCTTTAAGATTTTTAAAATAATCAGTTACACCTGTTAATAATTGAACAATGATTGATGAAGATATATAGGGCATTATCCCAAGCGCAAAAATAGCCATTCTGCTCACAGCTCCTCCTGCAAACACATTGAACATTCCTAATAATCCCTTTTGATTACCCTCCATTAAAATTTTTAATTGTTCTGGGTCGATTCCAGGTAATGGAACGAAAGTACCAAATCTGTAAACAGCTAAAATTGCAATTGTGAATATTATTCTGTTTCTTAAATCATTACTTGAAGATGACGAGCTCATTTCTTAAGTTATTACTTCTTTAATTGTATTGATCCGCCAACTTTTTCAAGTTTAGCTAATGCTGATCTTGATGCTAAATCTGCCTCAATATTAATTTTATCCTTAATTTCACCTGTCCCTAAAATTTTAAGTTTTTTTGAATTTTTATTTATTAGGTTTAATTTTTTAAGGGTAGACGAGTTGAGAACATCATTTGTATTAATAGTTTTTTTATTTATGAGGAATTGAATTTTATCTAAATTTAAAATCGCAATATTTTCTTTTTGTAAAGGATTAAAACCACGTTTTGGCAAACGTCTATATAATGGCATTTGACCACCCTCAAAGCTTTTGATAGCAACTCCTGATCTAGATTTTTGCCCTTTAACTCCCCTACCTGAAGTTTTGCCTTTACCCGACCCTATTCCTCGTCCAACTCTAATCTTGGGTTTTTTTATTTTTAATCTATTATTTAATTCTATCATTATCCTCTTTTTTCAATTATTTCTGAAATTTTTTTATTTCTAATTGATGAAATTTGTTTTGGTGAATTTTGTTTCATAAAAGCTTTAATTGTTGCTCTTATTACATTATGAGCATTAGATGTACCCATAGATTTAGCAACTATGTCTTTTACACCTAAAACCTCACAAACAGCACGAATTGGTCCACCTGCGATTATACCTGTTCCTTTAGATGCTGATCTTAAGATAATACGTCCAGATCCATCTTTTGCTTTAACATCGTGATGAATAGTTCTTCCTTCTCTTAAAGGGATTTGAATTAATTTTCTCCTTGCGATCTCGTTGGCTTTTTTGATCGCATCTGGAACTTGTTTTGCTTTAGCATGCGCAATACCTATTTTTCCAGCTTGATTACCCACAACTACTAGAGCAGAAAAACCAAATCTTCTTCCACCTTTTACAACTTTTGTGATTCTGTTGATGTGAACTAGTTTTTCTAAAATATCATCTGATTTTTTTTCTTTGACATTATCCATAATTAAAATTCCAATCCATTTTTTCTTAATGTTTCAGCAAAAATTTTTACCCTACCATGGTACTTATATACTCCTCTATCAAAATAAATTTTATTTATTTTTTTTTCTTGAGCTTTTTTTGCCAATTTTTCAGCAACAATTTTTGATAGTTCTGACTTATTTTTTGTTTTTGACTCTTTAATATCCTTTTCAACTGATGAAGCAGATAATAATGTGATATTTTTATTATCATCAATAATTTGCGCTGAAATATTTTTAGAGGATCTAAATATACTTAATCTATATCTTTCAATTTTTGCAAATTTTTTGAGCTTATTTGTAACTCTAAATTTTTTTCTAGATCTTGTATCTAATTTCATTATTTTTTCTTACCCTCTTTTTTTAAAATATATTGACCTTTTTCTCGAACACCTTTTCCTTTATAAGGCTCAATTTTTCTTAGAGTCTTTATTTTAGAAGCTACCATACCAACTAACTGTTTATCAAAACTAGTTATTTTTAAAGTTGTTTGTTTTTCAACTACAATCTTGACTCCTTCAGGGATTTCAAAATTGATATCATGACTATAACCCAGTTGAAGGTTAAGTTGATTTCCTTTCAAGGCAGCTCTATAACCTACACCTACAAGTTCTAATACTTTTTCATATCCTTTTACAGATCCTATAACTGCATTATTAATTAAACTCCTATTCATGCCCCACAATCTTTTTGTGTTTTGATCAATTGTTTTTGGGCGAATAGCTATTTCTTTACCATCTATTATATTTAGGTTAAAAATCTCTGGGTCAATATTTAAGGATTTCTTGCCTAATGGGCCCTCAATTTTTAGAATATTTTCACTAAACACAACTTTAACTTTTTCAGGAATTGAGATGTTTATTTTACCTATTTTAGACATATTAAAAAACCTTACAAATAATTTCCCCACCAACTCTTTGTTTTCTTGCGTCGATATCTGTCATTACACCTTTTGGTGTTGATAATATAGCAATACCTAGA
>JACWEG010000020.1 GCA_014653605.1 Pelagibacterales bacterium SAG-MED37 | reverse complement strand
TATTCCTTATTTTTTTGTTTAAAATTTTATTAACGCGATTTAATAAAAGTTTTGATCTATCTTTATTAGATTTAATGACTGATTTTACTAAAGATAAATTAATTTTAAATTTTTCAGCAGTTGAAACTATTGCTTTAGTATCTTTAGGAAAACATGATCCCCCATAAGCTGGGCCTGCTCGTAAAAAACGTCCTCCAATTCTTTTATCTAAACCAATGCCTATTGAAATATCTTCAACATTAATGCCAGTTTGCTCACATAAATTTGCTATTTCATTTATAAAAGTAATTTTTGTAGCTAAAAAAGAGTTTGAAGCATATTTAATTAATTCGGCAGCTCTTCTCTCTGTTAGCAAAAATTGTGCTCCTTTCGATATTAAAGGATTATAAAGACTTTTCATAAGTTTACTTGATCTTTTATCGTTTGACCCAATTACTATTCTGTCTGGATAAGTAAAATCCCTTATAGCCTCTCCTTCTCTTAAAAATTCAGGATTTGATACTACAGAAAATTTATTTTTTTTATTTTTTTTTTGTAAAATTTTTTCAATTTCATCGCCAGTAGTAACCGGAACTGTAGATTTTGTAACAATAATTTTATATTTATTAATTGATTTACTTATTTCTTTAGCAACATTGTATACTTGTGCCAAATCAGCAGACGAACTTCCTTTTTTTGTTGGTGTACCTACGCAGATAAAAATAATGTCAGACTCGATTACTGATTTCTTTAAATTATTAGAAAACTTTAATCTTTTATTCTTATAATTTTTTACAACAAGTTCTGATAATCCAGGTTCATAAATAGGGATTTTTCCATTTTGAAGTAATTGAATTTTATCTAAATCTTTATCAACACAAATTACATCATTACCTAAATCTGAAAAACACACACCACTAACAAGACCTACATATCCTGTTCCTATCATACAAAGTTTCATAATTTAGAGATTTCTTTTGATGAGTTAATATAACCGTTCATTGTTCCACAATCTAAATATTTTCCACTAAAACTATGACCAATAAATTTTTCTTTATCATTTATTAAAGACTGAATAGTATCGGTAATATGAATTTCTCCACCTTTGCCTTTTTTTTGACCTTTAAGTTTTAAAAATATTTTTTTAGGAAGTATATATCTACCGATTACTGCTTTATTTGATGGTGCTTCTTTAATAGAGGGTTTTTCTATTACAGCATCTATCAAAAAATTTTTTTTGTTAAGTTTTTTTTTTGTTTTAAAAATTCCCCATCTTGAAACAGTTTTTTTATTTACGTTCATACTAGCCATTACAGATGATTTATACTGATTATGAACTTTTATCATAGATTTTGAACAATTTTTTTTTATAATAAGATCATCTGGTAAAAGCATAAGAAAAAATTTATCTTTAATATACTTTCTTGTCTTTAAAACAGCATCTCCTGTACCTAAGGGTTTATTTTGATAAACAAATTTGATCATCTTTCTATATTTAAGAATTTTTTTATATTCATTTAAAATACGTGGATCTTTTTTTTTCTTAATAATATTTTGGTAAAATTTATCTTTATAAAAATAATCCTTAATCATTTCTTTTTTTTTGGAAATTATAAAAACGATTTCTTTAATTCCTGCATCAATACATTCTTCAATTATATATTCAATTCCGGGCTTACCATTCATTGGTAAAAGTTCTTTAGCAAAAACACTTGTAAGTGGTAATAATCTTGTACCTTGTCCGGCTAGCGGAATAATTGCTTGTTTAATCATTTAAATGTTTTACTTATTAAATCGTTTTATACAAATGAAAATTTTATTAAATAATAATGATTTAAATGAGGCATTAAATAATGTCAAAAATTTAGGTTTTGTTCCAACTATGGGCAGTTTGCACAAAGGACATATTTCATTAATAAAAGAGTCTTTAAGAAAAACTAATAAGACTATAGTAAGTATATTCATTAATCATACACAGTTTAATAATAAAAATGATTTTACAAAATATCCTAGAAATAAAAAAAAAAGATTTGTCTATTTTAAAAAGATTAAATGTCGATTTTGTGTATCTTCCTAATGCTAAAGATATTTATGATTATAAAAGGACAAAAAAAATAAAACTAAAGAATAAAGACAAAATATTATGTGCTAAATACAGAACTGGTCATTTTGAGGGTGTATTAGATGTGATGGATAGATTGGTAAATAAGATTTCACCAAAATACGTCTTTATGGGTTTAAAAGACTTCCAACAATTATTTTTAGTTAAAAACTACATTGAAAAAAAATATAAAAGTAGAGTACTTCCCTGCAAAACAGTTAGAAATTCAAATAAATTAGCTTTATCATCGAGAAATTTATTATTAAAAAAGAGTGCTTTATCAAAGGCAGAAAAGTTAATCCAAAATTTAATTAATTTTAAAAAAAGCTTATCTAGAGTTAAAGATTTAAAAAAAGATATATATAATCAAAAGATTAAACTATCTCAGTTATACAATGTAAATATTGAGTATTTAGAATTAAGAAACGAAAAAAATTTAAAAGCAACTAATAAGACTAGAAATTCAAAACTATTTATTGCTTTTTATTTAGATAAAATTAGATTAATTGATAATATTTAAGGATTATAAAAAATAGGCTCCTACTCCTAAAAAAGATACAAATCCTATCACATCAGTTATTGTTGTTACAAAAACACTTGAAGCTATTGCTGGATCTATATTCATTTTTTTTAGTGTCACTGGTACAACTATTCCAAACAAACCTGCAACTACCATTGTTAAGATCATCGAGATAGAAATGATTAATGAAAGTAAAAAATCTTGAAACCACAATTGAACAATAAATGAGCTTATTACAGCAAAAATAACCCCATTTAAAATTCCTATATTAAACTCTTTTAAAATATTTTGATTAAAATTATTTTTTGTTAAATCATTTGTAGCTAAGGTTCTTACTGTTACAGCTAAAGTTTGCATTCCAGCATTACCACCCATTGAAGCTACAATTGGCATTAAAAATGCTAACACAACCATTTGTTCTATTGTTGCTCCAAATAAACTAATACAATAAGTTGCTAGAAATGCTGTAAATAGATTTAATAAAAGCCAATTAAATCTTCTTTTAGTTTTTGTAATTACGCCATCTGTAATTTCTTCATCACCAACTCCTGCTAATCTTAATGCATCTTCTTCAGCTTCTTCTTTTAAGACTGTAAGTACATCATCAGAAGTAATCATTCCTACAAGTTTATTATTTTTATCTACTACACATGCTGAATTTAAACCATAATTTTCAAATGAGTTACCTACCTCTTCTCTATCCATATCAACTGGAACTAAAAAAATAGAGTCATCCATGATTGATGACATTTTGTCTTCTCTTGCTGTTCGCAAAACTTTAGAAGATGGAACTGCACCTATTGGTTTAAAATTTTCATCTACTATATAAATTTCTAAAAATTCTTGAGGTAAATCTTTATTTTCTCTAAGATAATCAATGGTTTGTCCAACAGACCAATTGCTTGGTATGGCTGTAAATTCTCGTTGCATTATTCTTGCTGCACTGTCTTCTGGATAACTAAGTCCCTCTAGAAGTGCAAAACGATCTTTAGGAGGTAATAAGCTTAAAATAGAGTTTTTATCTTTCTCATCAACATTTTCTAATATAGCTATTGCATCATCTGACTCAAGATTTTTTAAAATGCTAACAATTGCATCAGATGAAAGATATTTAATTATTTCAGATTGAACGGACTCATTTAATTCTACAAATACTTCTGGATCAATCTTAAAGTTATTAAGTTTAATTAAATTTTCTCTATCATTTTGACCTAAATGTTCAATAATATCAGCCGCATCTGCTGGATGCATTTCTTTAAAAGAATTTGTTATAAAAGGTGCATCATTACTAGAGATCTTGTCTGTAACAACTTTTATATATTCTTTATTGAATTCAAAATTGACTTTTTTATCTTTGATTTTTTTTATTAAAGTCATAAATTTACCTATTATTCAGACCGAACTTTTAATACATAATATAAAGAATACAATTTTTAAATGAATATAGAAATTAAAAAGTCCCAAAAACTAGTAAAATATGAGGAAGCTTTAAGATTAATGGAAGAAAGGTTATTACAAATTGACCAAAAAAAATCTAAAGATTTAATTTGGGTTTTAGAGCATGAGAATATTTATACAGCTGGAACAAGTTATAAAGAAAATGAAATATTGGATAGATCTATTAATATATTTAAAACTAACAGAGGAGGCAAGATTACATACCACGGTCCTGGTCAATTAATTTGTTATTTTGTAATTGATTTAAAAAAGATTAAAAAAGATATTAGAAATTTTATATCTATTATTGAAAAGACTATTATAGACTCACTTAAATCATACGACATAAATACTTTTTCTGATAAAGAAAATATTGGGATATGGTATGATGATAATTCAGAAATTAAAAAAGTTGCAGCTATAGGTGTAAGAGTTAGTAAATGGATCGCTTATCATGGATTTTCAATTAATATAGATAACGATCTAAAGAAATATAATGCAATAATACCGTGTGGAAT
>JACWEG010000002.1 GCA_014653605.1 Pelagibacterales bacterium SAG-MED37 | reverse complement strand
TTTAGAAATATTACCTTTTGTAAATTTACCAGATGATTTTCCATGGCCAGAATATTCTAATGCCAAAAAGCCTAATTTATTCTTTTTAGCAAATTTTAAAAATGTTTTTGGTTTTTTGCCATCTAAATCAGACATAAATCCATGTAAAAAAACAATATAGTCACTGTTTTTTTGATACAGTTTTAGATATCTTATCTTCTTAGCTTTACTTAATTTATAATAGTTAAATTTCGTCATTAAAGTTTATTAGTTTTATCTATTATTATATAATCTTATCTTATGTCGTCTAATATAAATGTTTTACAGGTAATACCAAAATTAGGATATGGGGGAGCAGAAACAGGCTGTTATGATATTGCACATTATTTACCAGAAAATAATTGTAAATCTTTTATTGTTACTAGTGGTGGTGAGTTAACTAAGTTTATAGATAAAAAAAAAGTAAAATTAATTAGGCTACCAGTTCAAAGTAAAAATCCTATTCTAATATTTTTTAATTCAATAATTCTAATTGGAATAATTTTATTTTTTAATATTACAATAGTTCATGCTAGAAGTCGTGCACCAGCATGGTCATGTCTTTTAGCAACAAAATTGACTAGAAGAAAATTTGTAACCACATTTCATGGCACTTATAATTTTAGTGGTAAATTAAAAAAACTTTACAACTCTGTCATGGTTAGGTCTGATTTGATAATTGCTGGGTCGAATTTTATCTTTTCACATATTAAAGAAAATTATTCTGAACTCTTAACACTTAAAAAAAAATTTCTTGTAATATTTAGAGGTATAAATGTAGATTATTTTGATCCATCTTCGAAATTAGAAGAGGATGAAAAAAAACTTCTTACAAAATGGGACATTAATAAAGAAAAAAAAATTATTTTAGTACCTGGTAGACTTACTTCTTGGAAAGGGCAGGAAATGCTCATTGAAGCAATAAATTTAACAAAAGTTGAATTAGGCTATGAAGCTTTTCATCTTGTTATATTAGGAAGTCATCAAGGAAGAGATTTATATAAAAAAAAATTGATCCGTATTACTGAACAACATCGTTTAACCAATCAAATAAAATTTATAGATCAATGTACAGATATGGCTTTAGCCTATAAAGTCTCAGATATTGTAATATCACCCTCGATAGAGCCAGAGGCTTTTGGGAGGGTTGCAGTGGAGGCACAATCTATGGAAAAATTAATTATTGCGAGCAATATAGGAGGTTCAAACGAAACAATAATAAATGAAAAAACTGGTTTTTTATTTGAAGCTGGAGATATTAATTCTTTAAGTAAAAAAATTATTCAAGCAATTACAATGGATGAGTCATCACTAAAATTAATGGGGAAAGAGGGAAGAAAAAACATTATTAAGAAATTTAATGTTGAAAAAATGTGTTTTTCTACTTATTCAGAGTATAAAAGATTAGTAAATTAAATGCCAACTATTACACTACCAGATGGAAAAAGTTTAGAATTTCCAAATAAAGTTACTGGAATAGAAGTAGCTGAAAAAATTAGCAAATCGTTAGCAAAACAAGCATTAATAATGAGTGTGGATGAAGAGTTAAAAGATTTATATTTTTCAATAAATAATGATTGCTCAGTTAAAATTTTTACAGCAAAAGATCCTGAAGGATTAGAAGTTATAAGACATGACACTGCACATATTATGGCTATGGCTGTTCAAGAATTATACCCAGGCACACAAGTTACAATTGGACCAGTAATAGAAAATGGTTTTTTTTATGATTTTGCCAGAAAAGAACCTTTTACAGAAGATGATCTTAAGAAAATAGAAAAAAGAATGTCAGAGATAATTGATAAGGATGTAAAAACAAGAAGAGAAGTTTGGGAAAGAGATAAAGCAATTAAACATTTTATAAAAATTGGTGAAAAATATAAAGCTGAAATAATTGAAAGTATTCCAAAAAATGAAGAACTTTCTGTTTATCATCATGGTGATACCTGGCATGATTTGTGTAGAGGTCCACATCTAACTTCTTCCAGTAAAATTGGTAAAGCTTTCAAATTAACAAAAGTTTCGGGAGCTTACTGGCGTGGTGACTCTAATAATGAGATGCTTCAAAGAATTTATGGTACTAGCTGGGCATCCCAAAAAGATTTAGATGAATATTTAAAGAGGATTGAAGAAGCAGAAAAAAGAGATCATAGAAAACTTGGTAAGGAAATGGATTTATTTCATTTTAGAGAAGAAAGCCCTGGCTCTGTCTTTTGGCATGAAAAGGGCTGGTCTTTATTTCAGAAATTAATAAATTATATGCGGGCTAGACAGGATGCTGCCGGATATAGGGAAGTAAACACCCCCGAGGTATTAGATAGATTGTTGTGGGAAAAATCTGGTCATTGGGAAAAATATGGAGAGAACATGTATACTTCAGAAACTCCAGATGAAAAAGTTTTTGCAATTAAGCCAATGAATTGTCCAGGCCATATCCAAGTTTTTAATCAAGGTTTAAAAAGCTATAGAGATTTACCTCTACGGATAACAGAGTTTGGAAAAGTTCATCGATACGAGCCATCAGGAGCACTTCATGGACTTTTAAGAGTAAGAGCCTTTACTCAAGATGATGCTCATATCTTTTGCACCGAGGATCAAATCACTAGTGAATGTTTAATTGTTACAAATTTAATCTTAGATATTTATAAAGATTTAGGTTTTGAAAATGTAGTTCTTAAATATGCAGATCGACCAGAAGTGAGAGTTGGTGATGATAAAGTTTGGGATAAAGCTGAAGCATCACTACTAGAAGCAGTTAAAGCATCAAAATTAGAATATAGTATTAATAAAGGTGAAGGTGCTTTTTATGGTCCAAAAATTGAGTTTGTTTTAAGAGATGCAATTGGTAGAGATTGGCAATGTGGAACTTTACAAGTAGATTTTAACTTACCTGGAAGATTGGATGCTTCATATATTGATAAAGATGGAACAAAAAAAGTTCCTGTGATGTTACACCGAGCCTTATTTGGGTCTCTTGAAAGATTTATTGGGATTTTAATTGAAAATTATGCTGGAAAATTTCCATTTTGGATTTCACCATTGCAAACAGTTGTGATACCAATTTCAGAAGACTTTGAAGATTATGCAATTAAAGTATCTGAAAAAATTAAATCGGCCGGTATGAGCTCATTAGTAGATTTAAAAAATCAGAATTTGAATTATAAAATTAGAGAACATTCTCTTGCAAAAGTCCCTGTTTTATTAATTTGTGGTAAAAAAGAAGTTGACAGTAACTCTGTAACCATTAGAAGATTGGACTCTGATAAACAAGAAAATATGGAATTAAATACATTTCTAAAAAAATATTCTGCTTTAAATAAAGCATCTTCAAATTAAGTGGCAGATTTCAAACAAAATTACTTTCAAAGAAGAACTAAGGATCGTGGTCCAAAGTCTAATAATAGGATTTCTTCACCAGAGGTTCAAGTTATTACAAGTGATGGTGAAAATTTAGGAACTATTAATACAAACGAGGCAATTTCTATGGCTAAAAATCAAGGCTTAGATTTAATAGAGATAGCTGCAAATGCGAACCCTCCTGTTTGTAAGATTATGGATATGGGCAAATATAAATATGATGCACAAAAAAAAGCTAATTTAGCAAAAAAGAAACAAAAAATTGTAGCTCTTAAAGAAATTAAGATGAGACCTGTAACAGAAACTCATGATTATGAATTTAAAGTGAAAAATGCTAAAAAATTTATAGCCAAAGGAGATAAGGTAAAATTTACAATAAGATTTAAAGGTCGAGAACTTCAACATTCTCATTTGGGTAATGAGCTTATGACTAAAATTAAAGAAGACATGAAAGATATTGGCAAGGTAGAATTACACCCAAAGTTTGATGGAAAACAAATGATAATGGTAATTCAGCCTTTATAAGCCTTAATATAGGTTGTAAATATTCTTTAATCTTTGTATAACCTCGCTCAATTATGCCAAAACTAAAAACAAAAAGCTCAGCAAAAAAACGTTTTAAGATATCAGCTAGAGGAAAAGTTATGATGGCCCAAGCTGGAAAAAGGCATGGTATGATTAAAAGAACAAATTCTCAAATTAGAAAATTAAGGGGCACTACTGCGATGTCAAAACAAGATGGAAAAATTGTTAAATCGTACATGCCATATAGTTTAAGAGGTTAAAATGGCAAGAGTTAAAAGAGGAGTTACAAGTAAAGCCAAACATAAAAAAGTTCTGAAAGCTGTTAAAGGCCAATGGGGAAGAAGAAAAAATACAATCCGAGTTGCAAAGCAAGCTATGGAAAAAGCCATGCAATATGCCTACAGAGATCGTAGAAATAAAAAAAGGGACTTTAAATCTCTTTGGATACAAAGAATTAATGCAGGTGTGAGAGCTGAAGGAATGACATATTCTGGGTTTATTAATGGATTAAATAAGTGTGGAATTAAAATTGATAGAAAAATTCTAGCTGAGATAGCGTATGATAGTCCAGAAGCCTTTAAAACTATAGTTCAAAAAGCACAATCTGCTTTAAATTAATCTTCACTATTGTTTTATTTTCCTGAAGAAATAATCTGTAAAGATGTCTGATCTAAAAAAAATAAGAGAGGAATTTATCTCAAAACTAAAGGGTAAATTAGATCTCTCGGAGATAAATCAAATAAAATTAGATCTATTTGGTAAAAATGGATTGGTTTCTTCTCAATTTAAAAAAATTGGAACAATAAATGAGTCTGAGAGAAAAAAATTTGCATCTGATTTAAATGTTATTAAGGATGAACTGCAAAATCTAATCAATTCAAAAATAAATGAAGTTGAAAATGCAGAAATAAATAAGAAATTGGACAAAGAAAAAATTGATATAACTTTACCAGAAAGACCTTTTGTAAGAGGAAAAATTCATCCAGTTTCACAAACAATTGATGAAATATCATCGATATTTTCCGAAATAGGTTTTAGTGTAGAGGAAGGTCCTGATGTTGAAAATGAATATAATAACTTTACTGCATTAAATACTCCTGACAATCATCCAGCAAGAGATATGCATGATACTTTTTATTTAGATGAAAAAAAACAAAAATTATTGCGTACTCATACTTCTCCAGTTCAAATTAGAACAATGTTAAAAGATAAACCGCCATTCAAGATTATTGCACCAGGCAGAACTTATAGATCAGATAGTGATCAAACACATGCTCCTATGTTTCATCAAGTTGAAGGCCTTCATATAGATAAAAATATAAATATGGGTCATTTAAAAGGATGTTTAAATTATTTAATCAAAGAGTTTTTTGAAGTAGATAAAATTAAAATGAGATTTAGACCTAGCCATTTTCCTTTTACTGAGCCGTCTGCTGAGGTTGATATCGGATATGAAATGAAAGATGGAAAAATAATAATTGGAGAAGGTAATCAATGGCTTGAAATTTTAGGATGTGGAATGGTTCATCCAAATGTTCTTAAAAATGTGAAAGTTGATTCAACAAAGTTTCAAGGGTACGCATTTGGCATTGGAATTGACAGACTGGCAATGTTAAAATATGGGATCAATGATCTAAGAGCATTTTTTGATTGTGATTATAGATGGTTGAATCATTTTGGATTTGATCCTTTGGATGTACCAACAAACTATAGAGGCCTTAGTAGATGAAAATCACATTTGATTGGCTTCAAGATCATTTAAAGACTAATTTAAAAGAAAAACATCTTTTAGAGCAACTTACTAATATAGGATTAGAGGTGGAAAGTGTTGCTAGTCTATCTGCTGATAATGAATTATTTAAAATAGCAAAAATTATTAAAACTGAAAAGCACCCAAATGCGGATCGACTAAAAGTTTGTGATGTTAATGTTGGAGAAAAAGAATTTAAAAAGGTTGTTTGTGGAGCTGCTAATGCAAGAGAAGGACTAATTACCATTTATGCACCTCCAGGTGCAACTATTCCTAAAACTAAAACAAAATTAGTAGTAGCTAAAATTAGAGGTGTCACCTCTTATGGAATGCTTTGTTCAGAGTCTGAATTAAATTTGTCTGATGAAAGTGATGGGATCACTGAATTGTCAACTAAATTTGAAAAAAGTATTGGTAAAAATTTTTTTTCTAAATCAAAATCCAATCTTATTGATTTGTCAATAACACCTAACAGACCAGACTGTCTTGGTGTAAGAGGAGTAGCTAGAGATCTTGTTGCATCAGGTTTTGGAAAATTATTGGAATTAAAAGAAAAAAAAATTAAATCAACAACAAAACAAAATTTAAAAGTTAAAATTATCAAAGAAAAAAAACAAGGATGTACTGCTTTTGGGAGCTGTTTAATTACTAATGTAAAAAATACAGAAAGTCCCCAATGGCTTAAAGACAAATTAATTTCGGTTGGTCAAAAACCAATTTCAGCGATAGTCGATATTACAAATTATGTTATGCTTGATATAAATCGTCCATTACATGCATATGATGCTGATAAGATTGAAAATGGTATAATTGTTCGAAATTCAAATTCTGGAGAAAAATTTACTGCCCTAGATAATAAAAATTATAAATTAGATAAGGACATGTGCGTGATAAGTGATCAGAAAGGAGTTTTAGGGCTAGGTGGAATTATCGGAGGAATTAGATCAGGAACAGAACTAGATACTAAAAATATATTTTTAGAGTCAGCCTATTTTGAACCAAGATCAATAAGAAATACATCAAAAAAATTAAATCTTGATACTGATGCAAAGTTCAGATTTGAAAGAGGTATTGATCCATCATCCATTGAATCAGGCTTAAATAAAGCTGCATCATTGATAAAAGAAATTTGTGGTGGAGAAATTAGTAAAATAGATATCCAAAAAATTGGAACTCATAAAACTAAAATTATTAAATTTGATACTGATTTATTTGAAAAAATATCTGGTTTTAAAATTCCTACCAAAGAAATGATAAAAATTTTAGAAGATCTCGGTTTTAAATGTAAAAAAGAAAAAAAATATTTGAAGTTAACAGTTCCGTCATGGAGACCTGATATATCCCAAGAAATAGATATTGTTGAAGAATTAGTGAGGATAACTGGTTTTGATAAAATAAAAATTATAACCCCAATTAAAGAAAGAACTAAATCTACTTTAACTCAAACGCAAAAACTGTTTCATTTTTTACAAAGAGCTATTGCTTCAAAGGGTTATTTAGAGGCCATAACTTGGTCTTTTACAGACTCAAATTATAATGATTATTTTAAACAAACAAAAAAAGAAATTAAAATTATAAATCCTATAAGTTCTGAATTAGGAGTTTTGAGAAACTCAATATTTTCAAATCTAATTATGTATATCAGTAAAAATCTAGATAGAGGTTTTAAAGATTTATCAATATTTGAGATAGGTCCTGTTTTTTTTGGCTCTAGTCCAGGTGAACAAACAACAGTTGTTTGTGGTTTATCATCAGGTAAAAAATCTAGACTATCTTGGATTGATAAAGAGAGAAATGTAGATGTATTTGATGTTAAAAGAGATGTTATACAAACTTTAATCGAGGCAGGTTATAATTCTGACAAATTTTTTATAGATGACAACACACCAAATTATTATCATCCAGGTAAGTCAGGTAGAATTTTTCTAAATAAAGACAAAGATCAAGTTGCAGCATACTTTGGCGAGATTCATCCTAATATCCTAAAAAACTTAGATATAAAAACAGACGCTTTGATAGGTTTTGAAATTTTTCTTGAACATTTAAAGTTTTCTAGAAAAAAGTTGAACGATCAGAGGCCAAAATTTACTACTTCAGATTTCCAAAAGTCAGAGAGAGATTTTGCATTTGTAGTTAATAGAGATGTAAAAGCGCAAGATTTAATAAATGCCATTTCTAGTGTCGATCAAAAATTGATTAGCAATATAAAAGTCTTTGATGTCTATGAAGGTGAAAATATTCCTGATAATCAAAAATCAATAGCAATTAGTGTAACTATTCAGTCACCTGAAAAAACTCTAAATGATAAAGATTTAGAAAAAATTAATAATTTAATTATACAAACAGTAGAAAATATAACTGGTGCTAAAATTCGATCCTAGAAATTAAAATGAGCACTATTGATAAAATAAGAAATTTTGCAATTATTGCACATATTGATCATGGTAAATCTACGATAGCTGATAGAATAATTCACAAGTGTGGGGGATTAACTGAGAGAGAAATGAAAGCTCAAGTTCTAGACTCAATGGATATTGAGAGAGAAAGAGGCATAACAATAAAAGCTCAAACAGTAAAATTAAATTATAAAGCAAAAGATGGAAAAAATTATATTTTAAATATTATTGATACACCAGGTCATGTAGATTTCAGTTATGAGGTAAGTAGATCGTTGTATGCTTGTGAAGGATCTATATTGATTGTTGATAGCACACAAGGTGTAGAGGCTCAAACACTGGCCAATGTTTATCAAGCTTTGGATATAAACCATGAAATAATTCCTGTTTTAAATAAAATAGATTTACCAGCTTCAGATTTAGATAGAACAAAAAAACAAATTGAAGATGTTATAGGTATTGATACAGAAAATGCAGTTCCCTGTTCTGGAAAAACTGGAGAGGGTATTAATGAAATTTTAGAGCAAATTATTAATCATCTGCCTGGACCAAAAGGAGAGTCTGATCACAATTTGAAATGTTTATTGGTTGATAGTTGGTATGATACTTATCTTGGTGTTGTAATATTAGTCAGAATTATAAATGGTAAATTAACCAAAAATATGAAAATAAAAATGCTTTCAACTAATCAAGAATATGTTGTTGAAAAAGTGGGTGTATTTACTCCAAAGGCAAAGGATATAAATGAACTTAACAGTGGTGAAATAGGTTTTATAACTACAGGGATAAAAGTTCTTTCAGAAACAAAAGTTGGAGATACAATTTGTGATGCCTCAAAACCATTAGTGGATCCGTTACCAGGATTTAAACCAAGTAAGCCAGTGGTTTTTTGTGGTCTATTTCCTGTTGATAGTTCAGAATATCAAAAACTGAAAGATGGCTTAGCCAAACTTCAATTAAATGATGCAAGTTTTTCATACGAAGCAGAATCATCCTCGGCGCTAGGTTTAGGTTTTAGATGTGGTTTTTTAGGATTATTGCATCTAGAAATTATTACAGAAAGATTAGAGCGAGAATTTGATGTCAATTTGCTAACAACTACCCCAGGTGTAGTTTATAAAGTTAACTTGAATAATGGAAAAACTATGGATTTACAAAATCCATCTACACTTCCTGACCCAACTTTGATTAGTTCAATAGAGGAACCTTGGATTAAAGCAACTATAATAACCCCTGATGAATATTTAGGTTCGATAATTAAATTATGTCAGGATAAAAGAGGAATTCAGACTAACTTATCATATTCAGGAAATAGAGCAGTTTTAAATTATGAACTTCCTTTGAATGAAGTTGTTTTTGATTTTAATGACAGAATTAAATCAATGACAAGTGGATATGCAAGTTTTGATTATGAAATATTAGAACATAGAGAAGGTGATCTAGTTAAACTGGGGATTTTAGTAAATACTGAGCCAGTAGATGCTCTTGCAATGATGATTCACAAAGATTTTGCACAAAGAACAGGCAGAGAAGTATGTGAGAAATTAAAGGATTTAATTCCTAGGCATAACTTTATGATACCTGTTCAAGCAGCAATAGGTGGTAAAATAATTGCCAGAGAAACAATTAAGGGTTTTAAGAAAGATGTTTTGACAAAAATACACGGTGGAGGTGCCACAGATAGAAAAAGAAAACTTTTAGAAAAACAAAAAAAGGGTAAAGCAAGATCTAAACAATTTGGTAGAGTTGAGATACCTCAAGAAGCATTTATTGGGGTACTAAAAATAAAAGGTACAAAATGAAAATTTACGATTGCTTCATTTTTTTTAATGAAAATTTACTCACAGAAATAAGATTTAATATTTTAGATAAATTTGTTGACTACTTTGTAGTTTGCGAGTCCTATTATGATCACAGAGGAAATAAAAAGGGCTATTTATTTGATCTAAATAAGTTCAAAAAATTTAATGATAAAATTATTTACGTCCAAATTGATGAATTTCCAGAAAAGCTTGGTGTTTGGAAAAGACAAGATTATCAAAGAAATTTTTTAAAAAATGGTCTTAAAAATAGTAAACCTGATGATTTAATCATTTACTCAGATGCAGATGAGATTATTAATCCATTAATTTTAAAAAGCTTCACAAACATAGAAAATAATGTTGGAATTTGTGAACAATATTGTTTTTATTATAAATTAAATTTATTATCAGATCAGTATAATAATGATTGGGAAGGCAGTCGTGTTATTAAATATAAAAATTTAAGATCTTTCAGTTGGTTAAGGTCCATTACAAAAAAAAATCTTAAATATTCGTTCCTTAGATTTGATAAATTTAAGAAAATAAAAGTAATAAATCAAGGTGGATGGCATTTTTCATATTTGATGTCTGAACAGGATATTCAAAAGAAGATGAAATCTTGGACACATTCAGAATTAGATACAAATGAAAATAATGATTTAGACACAATTAAGAAAAGAGTAAGAGATAATAAAGATTTATTTGGTAGAGAGATTAAATATTCTAAATTAGAGTTTAGTGAAAAGTATTACCCAGAGTATTTAATTAAGAATAGGAATTTGTACGAAACTTGGATTATATAATTTTTTTTTTGATACAACTTTTTATTATATCTTCAAGATTAAATTGAAAATTATATTTTAGAACTTTTCTCAATTTTGAACTGTCACTCAATGTGTAATTATAGTTTCCAATACTATTAAGCTTTTTTTTATAAGAAATTTTATTACTCATTTTTTCTTCAAAAATATTTATAATTTTGTCTAAATAAATTAATTTGCCATTACCAATATTCATTATATTAAAACCACTGATATTTTTTTTGATAATTTTTAAAATAATATTCAAAAAATCTTGAATGTGAACAAAGTCTCTTGCTGGATAAACTAACTTATTTTTCCTTTTAACCAGGTTAATTTTGAGTGGGATTTTTTTCCTTATTGCTTCATTCAAAACTGGCATAATTCTTCTAAATTTATTTTTAAATTCATAAAATTTTCTTTTATTAGAGTAGCCTGCTATATTAAATAATCTTAAAATAATACAAATCTTAAATTTTTTTTTTAAATATTTTTCAATAATTGATTTGGTCTTTCCATAATAGTTTTCAGGATTTATTTTTTGACTCTCTTTTGCAGGTTTAATTGATTTTAAACTAAAATTATAAACATTAGAACTTGATAAAAAAATGAATCTTTTAATTTTTCTTTTTGAACAATTATCTATAAATTTTTTTGTTTTTAAAATATTATTCCTATAATAAATTTCTTTATTATTTTCTGATTCTGGTGGAAATGAAAAAGCTGCTGTATGTATTATTGTATGAATTTTTTTTGATTTTAATAAAGAAGGTATATTGTTTGAATTAATATCTATTTTTAAAAATTTTTTCTTATTTATGATATTTTTGTTAAGTGATCTAGAAAAGTTATCAATACCAAAATATGGGATTTTTTTTAATTCTAGCATTTCACATATATGAAACCCTATATAGCCAGTGGAACCTGTAACAAGTATCATTTTATTTTTAATATTTTTTAATATATTAAGTAATTATGTTGATTTTAAAATTAAAATATTTTGTACATTACTATAAATCTAAAATCCTTAAAAAAAAATGTAAAAAAAACTATAAAGATCAAAAAATTAAGTTTGAAAGTGATATTAAAGAAAAAAATTTTTCAAATAAATGGTTTTTGAATAATTTTGATATTTTTAATTTCTTTTTACCTAAAGATAAAAACTCTAAATTCGATTATTTAGAAGTTGGATGTTTTGAAGGCCTATCATCATTTTTTGTTTTATCTGAGTATAAGGCTATCAATGCAATTTTATTAGATATTTGGGATATGCCGAATCCTAATAGCAAAACTCTTTCCCATAATTTTAATTCTATAGAGAAAGCTTTTGATAACAATTTATCTGGTTTTAATTTTACGAAAATAAAAGATGACTCTGTAGTAGCAATGAGAAAATTATTTAAACAAAATAAATCTTTTGATTTTATTTATATAGATGGATCTCACAATGGAGAAGATATTCTTTCAGATGCTATTGAAGCATTTAAAATACTTAAAAAGGAAGGACTAATTTTTTTTGATGACTTTTTACAGTATGATAAAAATAGAGCTTTACAATCTTATGATGGTATTGAAAAATTTTTAAATTTATATTCTAATTATTTAAAAATTGAATATTTCCAAAATAATTTAGTTGTAAGAAAAAAATAAAAATGAATTGGAGAGATGGCCGAGTGGTTTAAGGCGCACGCTTGGAAAGTGTGTAAAGAGGCAACTCTTTCATGGGTTCGAATCCCATTCTCTCCGCCATAAATAAGCTTTATTTTATGCGGTATATTTAACGAATTATGATCTTAATTTAAATTATAAAAAGAGCAATTTTGTATAAAAATGATATAATTATTTTTTTCCAAAAAAACAAAAATGGCAAATAATAATAAATATCAAGCAGATTCTATTAAAGTTCTAAAAGGGTTAGAAGCAGTTAGAAAAAGGCCTGGAATGTATATTGGTGATACAGATGATGGCACCGGTTTACATCATATGGTTTATGAAGTTGTAGATAACTCAATTGACGAAGCTTTGGCAGGTTATTGCAAAAATATTGATATTAAAATAAATAAAGATGGTACAATAACTGTCAAAGATGACGGAAGAGGTATTCCAATAGACATCCATAAAGGAGAAAAAAAATCAGCTGCAGAAGTTATTATGACCCAACTTCATGCAGGGGGAAAATTTGACCATGACTCATATAAGGTCTCTGGTGGATTACACGGTGTTGGTGTTTCAGTAGTAAATGCCTTATCAGAAAAATTGGAGCTAGAAATCAATAGAGATGGTGAAAAATATTTCATTGAATTCGAAGATGGTGATGCTAAAGCTCCACTTAAAAAAATTGGTAAATCTAAAGAAACAGGTACTCAAATAACTTTTTTACCTTCAAAAAAAATTTTTTCTTCAATTAAATTTAATCCAAATATACTTATTAAAAGAATGAGAGAATTAGCTTTTTTAAACAAAGGTATTAAAATTATATTTTCTGACCTAACTAACAAAAAAGAAAAAACTAATATTTTTAAATTTGATGGTGGTGTTTTGGAGTTTGTTGAATTTTTAGATGAAAAAAGAGAAAAATTACAAAATAAAAATGGAAATGATTTATTTAAAAAGCCTATATATATAGAAGGTAAAAAAGAAAATATTGAAATAGAATGCTCTCTAAAATGGAATGCTACTTATTCTGAGGAAGTTCTTCCATATACTAATAATATATATCAAAAAGATGGTGGAACACACTTACTTGGTTTTAGAAGCGCTTTAACTAGAGTGATAAATAAATATGCTAACGAGCATAATCTTTTAAAAAAAAATAAATTTACAATATCAGGAGATGATATAAAAGAGGGTCTTTCTTGTATACTTTCAACGAAAATTCCTGATCCTAAATTTTCCTCTCAAACAAAAGATAAATTAGTTTCCTCAGAAGTGAGAATGATTGTTGAAACAATAATTAATGAAAAATTGTCAATATGGTTTGATCAAAATCCTTCTATCGCAAAAATTATTTTAGCAAAGATTATACAGGCTGCATTAGCAAGAGATGTAGCAAGAAAAGCTAGAGAGAATGTTAGAAGAAAAGGAGCTTTAGAATTAAGTGGTCTACCTGGTAAGCTTGCTGATTGCCAAATTGGTAAACAAGAGGGAACTGAGTTATTTATAGTTGAGGGAGATTCTGCTGGTGGTTCAGCTAAACAAGGAAGAAATAGAGCTAATCAAGCTGTTTTACCTTTAAGAGGTAAAATTTTAAATACTTATGTTGATAGTCTACCAACTAAAAATAATGGAAATGGTAAATCTAATGGTGATGATCAAAGAACAAAGGCATTATCTAAAATGATTTCTTCTAATGAAATTATAACTTTAATTAATGCCTTAGGACTAGATCCTAAAGCTAATGAGATTGACCTAAAAGATTTAAGATATGGTAAAATAATAATTATGACAGATGCCGATGTTGATGGTTCTCACATCAGGGCATTATTATTAACATTCTTTAATAATAAACCTTTTAATAAGTTAATCGAAAATGGAAATGTATACTTGGCTCAACCACCATTATTTAAAATTAATAAAGGTTCGAAAGGTATTTACATAAAAGATGAAAAGGAGCTTGAGGAGTATATAATAAGTAATAGCAAAGAATTAAAAAAGACTAAAAAAGGATCAAAAGATTTTCTCAAACTAGTAGAGGATGAAAAATCAAAAATGAACATCCAAAGATTTAAGGGGTTAGGTGAAATGAATCCAGAAGAATTATGGGGGACTACACTTAATCCTGAAACAAGAACTTTGTTACAAGTTCAATATTCAAAAGATTTGAAAAAAGACCAAGTGCTTATTCATACTTTAATGGGCAGTGACGTGTCACTTAGAAAAGATTTTATAGTTTCTAATGCAATTAATGTTCAAAACTTAGATATTTAAAAGATGAAGTTGTTTGAAACTTCAAAGCAATATTCTTTAAAAAAATCAATATACATTAATCTTAGATGGATAGGAACAATTGGTCAATTTATATCAGTATATCTTGTATATTTTTATTTTAATTTTAATTTTAATTTTTTATATTCAAATATCATTATAGCTGTTGGAGCTATAAGTAATCTTTATTTAATTTTTATTTATAAAAAAACTCAACTAAGTGATAGATCGGCTTTTATTTATTTATTTATTGATATTATTCAGTTAAGTGGACTTCTATATCTAACAGGGGGGATAATAAATCCATTTATAATTTTTTTAATTATTCCAAGTGTTTTCGCCTCTTCAAATTTAAGTTTCAGGACAAACTTCTTGCTAGTGTTGATTACTTCCATATCAATTTTATTTTTGACATTTTACTCTCAGGAACTACCTGAGCCCTTAAATGATCATTTTAATGTTAGTCCATATTATTATTATTCTATACCTTTGGCTTTAATAATAGCCCTACTTTTTTTAAATTACTTTGCAATTATTTTTGGAGCAGAGTCTAAGCTGAGAAAAGATGCATTGAATAAAATGGAGGAAATTATGGCTAATGAGCATGAAATGTTATCTTTGGGTGGTCAAGCAGCAGCGGCAGCTCATTCATTAGGCACCCCTTTATCAACAATTAAAATTATAACACAAGAATTGTCTAAACAACTTAAAGGACAAAAAGATGTAGTACAAGACATTGAACTTTTATCTAGTCAAGTTGAGAGATGTAATGAAATATTAAAGAAGCTATCACTAAATCCTAATGAAGAAGATGATTTTATTGATGAAGATTTATCTATGAGAGATTATCTAAAAGAAATTATTTTATCATTTAAAGAAACAAGTAAAAAAGATTTTATTTTAAATTTTGATCAAGATTTTAATTCTAAAAGAATAACAAAATCTATTGAAATCGTTTATGGTTTAAGAAATTTCATAGGTAATGCTAATAAGTTTTGCAAAAGTAAGGTTTTTATCAGTTTGAAGAGTAGTAGTGATTTTACAATAGTTGTGATCGAGGATGATGGGGATGGATATCCTAGTGACATTTTATCAAAAATAGGTGAACCATATTTGAGATCAACCAAAGCTTTCAATAAGGAAAAGATAGGATTAGGTTTAGGATTGTTTATAGGTAAAACTTTATTAGAAAAAAATTTTGCTTCAGTAAATTGTTTGAACTCTGAAACCAGAAGCGGGGCTGAAGTAGTAATTAAATGGAATAATAAAGATTTATTTAATCTTTAATGTAAATTTTTTTTATTCTTAAATAATTCACTTAGTTGAGAAATCATTACATCACCCAATTCGTTTACATCTGTAATTTTTATAGCTCTACTATAATACCTTGATACATCATGGCCTATACCAATTGCTAAAATTTCTGTTTCAGTTTTATCTTCAATAAACCTAACAATTTTTTTTAGATGCTTCTCTAAAAAATCTCCTGAATTAACAGACAGGGTTGAGTCATCTACAGGAGCTCCATCTGAAATTACCATAAGTATTTTGCGTTCTTCTTTTCTCTTTTTTAACCTACTAAAAGCCCAAGAAATAGCTTCTCCATCTATGTTTTCTTTTAATAATCCCTCTTTAAGCATCAAGCCAAGATTATTTTTTGATTGTCTCCATTGAGTGTCAGCTCCCTTATAAATTATATGTCTCAAGTCATTTAGTCTTCCAGGTGTTTTTAATTTTCCTTCTTTATTCCATAATTCTCTACTTTGACCACCTTTCCAATTTTTGGTTGTAAAACCTAATATTTCAACTTTTACTGAACACCTTTCTAACGTTCTTGATAAAATATCTGCACAAATGGCTGCTATAGTGATTGGTCTTCCCCTCATTGAACCAGAATTATCAATCAATAATGTAACTACAGTATCTTTGAAATCTAAATCTTTTTCTTTCTTAAATGATAAAGAATTATATGGATCTAAAATAATTCGTGGCAATTTAGAACTATCTAATAATCCTTCTTCCAAATCAAATTCCCAGGTCCGATTTTGTTTTGCTAGCAATTGTCTTTGAAGTTTATTTGCAAGTTTTGTTATTATATCTTGAAAACTGACTAATTGTTGATCTAAAGTTTTTCTTAACTTTGAAGCTTCTTCAGAATTTTCTAGATTTTCTGCTTTAGTAATTTCATCAAATTTACTTGTGAAAATTTTATAATCTAAATTTAAATCTGAGATATTTTTTTTTTGAAGAATATGCTCATTTTGTTGGTCAAAATTTGTATCAACTAATTGTTCATCCAGTCTATATTCATCGACTTCATAATCAGAATCAAGACTGGCATCTGTTTCGTCCTCTTTATTTTTATCCTTTTTATCCTCAGTATTGCTCTCTTGATCATCATTAGAGGGATTGTTTTGCTCATCCTCCTGGTTTTCATCATTTTTTTCTTCGTTATTTTCATTTTGAAATATTTCCATTTCTTGCAATATCTCTGAAAATTTTAAGGAATATTCATTTTGGAATTCCAAATTTTCTTTTAAAAAATCTATATGTTTCTCAATTACTTGATCAAAGTCTTTTTCCCAGAAACTCAACATAGCTTTTGATTGCGTATTCAATTCTATACCATGAAATTTTTTCAGCATATATAATTCAAAGGCTTCGTTTATGATAACATCTTCTTTATTTTTAAATTGATCTTTTCTTTTTAACTCAATTATTTGATTATAATTTTCTATAAGGTTTTTATGTATTCCCTTCAGCATTTTACAACCTAAAGACTCATATCTTATTTTTTCAGCAATAGAATAAAGAGATTTACATGATAAATTAGATGGTGAATTTTTCTTAAAAATTTTTTCATCAGAAAACTTTTTTTTTAAGGCTAAAGAATCAGCCTTAGCTCTTGCTTTAACAAAATCATTTTTTGAGTCTAAACTTTCTAAATCAAAATTGTCAAAAAATTTTGACTTTTCGTTTTTATCTGGCTTGTCTTTATTTTTGAAATCATCTGAAATTGCTCTTGCTGTAGATGTTAAAGCTTGTTTTAATTTTTCTTTTAAGATTTCATTCTTGTTCTCATTTTTCATCTAAATTTGGATATTTGCTAGAGACTCAGGAAGTTCTTCTCCAAAACATCTTTGATAATATTCTGCAATAGTATTTTTTTCTATTTCGTCACATTTGTTCAAAAAGGTTACTCTGAAGGCATATCCTATATCCTTAAAAATCTCAGCATTTTCTGCCCAATGTAAAACGGTTCTAGGACTCATCACTGTAGATATATCTCCCGCTATAAATCCTTTTCTCGTTAAAGAAGCCACCTTGATCATATTAGAGACTTTCTCCTTACCTTTAGTATTATTTAAACTTTTATTTTTTGCCAAGACAATATCCATTTCTTTTTCAAGATTAAGATAGTTTAACGTTGTTACAATATTCCATCTGTCCATTTGGCCTTGATTTATTTGTTGTGTCCCATGGTAAAGGCCAGTTGTATCTCCTAGACCTACGGTATTTGACGTAGCGAATAATCTAAAATATTTATTTTGTTTAAGAACTTTGTTTTTATCTAAAAGAGTAAAGTTACCCTCTGCTTCAAGAATTCTTTGTATAACAAACATTACATCGGGTCTACCCGCATCATATTCATCAAAAACTAATGCGATTGGATTCTGAATAGACCATGGTAAAATTCCCTCATTAAATTGAGTAACTTGTTTTCCATCTTTCAGAACGATTGCATCTTTTCCAATTAAATCAATACGACTTACATGACTATCAAGGTTAACTCTTATACACGGCCAATTTAATCTTGCTGCTATCTGCTCAATATGTGTTGATTTACCTGTTCCGTGATAACCTTGAACTAAAACTCTTTTATTGAACGCAAAGCCTGAAATTATTGCAAGAGTGGTATCTCTATCAAACTTATAACTTTTATCTATTTCAGGTACGTATTCACTTTTTTCCGAAAAAGCGTTTACTTCCATTTCAGTGTCAATTCCAAAAGATTGTTTTATGGAAACTTTTATATCAGGCTGTATGTTTAAATTAGGTGTCAATTTTTTTCCTATAAGTGTTTTTTAGTTGAGTATAAGCTAGTGTTATTAATTTTAGTTTTTCTTCATATTTTATATTCCCAGAATTCATATCAGGGTGAAATTTTTTGACAAGTATTTTGAATTTTTCTTGAACTTTTTGCCATTTTATACCCACTGATACTCCTAAGATACTAAAAGCTTTTATATCTTTATGATCAAATTTAAATTGACGCATATGATTAAACTCACTTTTAAATTTTTCTTTATCTAATTCATCTTTTAAAGTGTCATTCCATAAAACTTTAAAAAAGTTATCTGAAGAACTAAAGCTTTGTGTAGGTTTATGCCAAATCATGTCAGATTTTAAAAAATCAATTACTTGCTGATCATCCATACCTGAAAAATAATTCCAATTTTTATTGAATTCTTTCACATGTTCTAAGCACAACATTCTATATTTTTTACTATTATCCTTTTCTATTGGAGCCTTATATTCTCCAAATTCTTTACAATTATTCCAGTCGCAAATATTTTTCATGATATATAATAAATAATATTTATGGATATAAATCAATTAATTGCAATTATAAAAAAAAAGTTATTAAATCAAATTGAAATAGAGAATATTTTAATTGAAGATAAGTCCTTTCTTCATAAAAATCATCCCGGTAATCAAAAAAATAAATTTCATCTAAAAATTTTTTTAAAATCCAAAGAATTAAAAAAAATGAATAGAATCGAAAGTAATAAAAAAATTTATAATATTTTGGATGAAGAATTAAAAAAATTTATCCATTCATTACAAATATTAATTGATTAATTCTTTTTTTAAAAATAGGCTTAGGGTTGTCCTTTTATATCTTTTACTAATTATTGGACTCCCAATTTTTTTTAATAGAACTAGGTTTATTTTATCAGAATTATTTTTTTTATCTATCATCATAAAATTTAAAATTTTATTTAGATCCTTTAATGAAAAATATTTTTTCAAACTAAATGGTAATTTTGAATTATAAATATGTTCTCTTATTAAGTTGTATTCTTTTAAATTTAAAAATTTATTTTTATAACTAAAAGATAATGCCGAATTAATACCTAAAATTACAGCCTCACCATGATTTAATTTTTTAGAAAAACCTAATGATGCTTCATATGCGTGAGCAAAAGTATGACCAAAATTTAATATTTTTCTCATACCATTTTCTTTTTCATCTTTTTCAACAACTAATTTTTTTATTTTACAACTTTCATATATAGCCCTATCTATAAATGGTGATTTGAGTGTTATAACATTGAAAAAATTTTTATTTAAAAAATTATAAAAAACTTTATTTGATATAATTGCGTGTTTTAAAATTTCTCCATATCCACAAATAACCTCTCTTTTACTTAGAGATTTTAAAAAATTTGTATCACTAATTACAAGTCTGGGCTGATAGAAACTTCCAATAAGATTTTTCCCTTGATTTGTGTTTATTCCAGTTTTACCTCCTATAGATGAGTCTACTTGAGATAGTAGAGTAGTGGGTATATTTATAAATTTTAAACCTCTTTTAAATAAACTTGCAGCAAAACCACTTACGTCACCAGTAATGCCACCTCCAACTGCTATTAAACAATCTTCTCTAGAAAAATTTTCATCAAGTAAAATTTGAACAATTGAATTTGTTGTTTTTTGATTCTTATTTTTTTCATTGGCAGTTATTAAAAAAATAAATAATTTTTTATTTTTTAATGATTTTCTAATTTTAGAAATAAATTTTTTTGGAACATTTTTATCTATAACCAATAAACATTTTTTAAAATTTATTGAATTATTAAATATTAACTTTGATATATTAGAGATTATATTAGAACCTATTAATATAGGATATTTTCCAGTACTTGATTTAATTATTAGTTTCGATATTTTCATATTTATCTATAATTTTATTCATTATTTCAGTTTTTGATTTATTATTACAATTTATTTTAAATAGTGCTTTAGCATAATATTTAGATCTATTTTTAATCATATTTGTTAGTTCAATATTAGAAGCATTTAATACCATAGGCCTTTTAGTGCTATTTTTAATTCTTTTTATAAGCAGATCACTCTTTAATTTTAGCCAAAATGATATGTGATTATTAATAACTTCATTTCTAATATTCCTATTAATAAAAGCACCTCCACCCAAAGCAACAATAATTTGTTTTTTTTTCAGTATATCTAGTGTTAATTTTTCTTCATGTTCTCTAAAAAATTTTTCACCCTTAATCTTAAAAATATTTGAAATTTTCATTCCTAACTTATCCTCTATACATTTATCAACATCAAAAAAATCTAATTTAAGTTTTTTAGAAATTAAAAAACCAATAGATGATTTTCCAGATCCCATCATACCTAAAAACACAATATTTTTACTTGATTTCATAATTTTCTTTATTGAAAAATCACAAATATGTCTTAATTTGAAATTAACTAAAGTTATATGCAATTTATAAAAAAAACAAGTTCAACCAAGAGTATTATTGGAATAATTACTAAAATAGCTTTAGTTTCAATTACTTTTCTTTTAGTTATTTTTTTATTAAATAAAATAGATTTTCCAGCACCTAAAAAAGAAATAGAGAAAATAATTACTAATGAAAATTTCAGAATTGTTAAATAAAAATAGTTTATCCGTCTTATTTATTTTGCTATTTGGACTTAATTCATTTGCAGAAGATCAACCAGTTGATATCTGGAACATTGATAAAGATAAATTAGAAACTAATTCTTTGAGTGATGACGATAAGGCAACAAAAGAAGAAAAAGTTATTGAAACAGATTTCAAATCTAATGTTTACAAAATGCAATCTGAAAAAGAGGTAAATGCAATTAACCTTGAGGATAAATTGGACTCACAAGCAATTAAAATTGTTGGATTGTATGATCCTGATGACTATGGTCTTAATATAAATATGTGGTCTAATACTAATGGAGACCAATTAAAAATTCTATTTGATAAATTAAATAAAATGCCTTTGTCAAATGATGCTGTAGATATTATTAATATATCTCTTTTGACTAATTCTTATTATCCACAAAAAAATATTACAGAAAAAGAATTTCAAAAATTTAAATCCGATTGGCTAATTAAAAATTCAAATTTAGAACTTATTGAGGAATATTTGATTAAAAATCAAATTATTAATTTGCATCCAGAATTAACTAAGTTTTTAGTTGATCAATATTTGTCGGATACGAATATTAAAAAAGCATGCGAAATTTTTTCAAAAAATATAGAGCCACTATTTGATGAATATCTTTCAAAATTTAATATTTATTGCTTAATTAAGGATAATAAAAAAGAGGAAGCACAGCTCATTTTAGATCTTAAAAAAGAACTTGGATTTAAAGATGAATATTTTGAAAAAAAAATTAATTATCTATTAGAGTATACAGACAAAATAGATGATGAAATTTCCGAAAAATCGATTTTTGATTTTTATTTAGCTCATCAAACTAATCCAAATTTTAATTTTGAGCCAAATGATAAAACAAAGAAAATAATTTGGAAATATCTTTCCTCTGCGAATTTATTAAATTCTTTCAAAGAAACGGATATTTCTGAATTAGACAAAATTGCAACCATCGAAAAAGCAGTCCATAATAAGAATTATCCTGAAAAAGATTTATTACAATTATATAAAAGATTTCAATTTAATATAAATCAACTTTTGAACGCTAAAGATGCATATAAAACTTTACCGAATATAGAAGCAAGAGCACTAATATATCAAAAAATTTTGTTAGAATCTGAAACAGTTGAAAAATTGAAATTTCTTAAGATATTAAAAGAGTCCTTTAAAAATGATAATCTAGCAAATGCTTTTGATACAGAGTTAAAAACCTTTCTTAAAGACATAAAACCAACTGAGATACCTGACAATTTAACAAGTTTTTATTATACAAATATTAAAATCGAAAAAAATTTGGATAAAAAAATAAAAATTAATAATGATATTATTCATCAATCAAAGCTTATTAATTATTTTAATGGAGATTATGCAAAATCTAAAGTTGAAAAAGATACTAATAATTTATTAAAGAAGATAAAAAAAAACAAAAAATATTTCTTATCTAAAAAAGACGTCATTTTGTTAGAATCATTAAGATATGATGGAATTGAAATTTCAGAAAAATATGATGGTTTATATTCAATAAATGAAAATGAAGTTCCAACTGATATTCAAATAATGATTAATAATCAAGAAACTGGTTTAGCTCTCTTGAGAATAGCTGAAGTTATAGGTCAAGATAGAATTGAAAGAATTGATGAAGATACTATTTATTTTATAGTTACTACACTTAATCAATTAAATATTGACAGAATAAGAAATCAAATATTACTTCAAGTTCTTCCTTTAAAAGTTTAAAATTTAGTTTATTTAATTAATAAATGAGCATTAAAAAAATTATTACTATACCAGATGAAACTTTAAAAAAAATCTCTGAACCCATTGAAAAAGTTGGAGTAAATGAAAAAAAGTTAATTAATGATTTATTTGAAACAATGTATCATTCTAAAGGTATTGGTTTAGCAGCAGTACAAGTGGGTATACTTAAAAGAATTTTAGTCATTGATGTATCATCTAAAGATGAAAAAAATAAACCTTTAAGTTTTATAAATCCTAAAATAAAAAAAATTAGTAATGAAACTTCAATTTATGAAGAAGGATGTTTATCAATACCTGATACTTTTATTGAAATTGAAAGACCTAAAATTTGTGATGTAGAATATATAGATTTAGATGGCAAAGTTCAAAATATGAAATGTGATGGAATTTTATCAACTTGTCTTCAGCATGAAATAAATCATTTGGACGGTAAATTGATAATTGATCATTTGTCAAAGTTAAAAAGAGATTTAATTATTAAAAAAATCTCAAAAACTAAAAAAAATCCAGACAGAATAGTAGTTTAAATGGCTAAAAAAATTATTTTTATGGGTACACCTTTATTTGCTGTACCAATCTTGAAGTCACTATATCAAAATGGTTATCCAATTTCTGTCGTTTATACTCAACCACCTCAAAAATCCCATCGAGGTCAAAAAATAAACAAATCTCCGATTCAGGGCATTTCTGAAACATTGAACATAGATTTTAGATATCCAGAAAATTTAAAAGATAATGATGAAGAATATAGATTCATAAAAAATTTAAATGCCGATCTTGCTATTGTAGTGGCTTATGGCAAGTTAATTCCTAAAAATTTTTTAAACTTAACAAAAAAAGGTTTCATAAATATTCATGGATCTATTCTGCCTAGTTGGAGGGGGGCTGCTCCAATTCAAAGATCAATTATGAATTTAGATAAAGAAACGGGCATAAGTATTATGAAATTAGTTGAGACATTAGATAGTGGGCCTGTCAGTAATATTCACAAAATTAAATTAGATCCAAATAATAATGCTGAAGAAATTTCAGAAAAACTATCCTTTTTAGCAGCCAAAAAAATTTTAGATGAAATTGATGATATATTAGATGATAAAGCAAAGTTTATAGATCAAGATCATTCAAAAGCCTCTTATGCTAAAAAAATTGAAAAAATCGAGGGTAAAATTAATTGGAATGATGAAGCACAAAAAATAATTGGAAAAATTAATGGTTTATTTCCTGTTCCAGGTGCATTTTTTAATTTTAAAGGTGAAAGGTACAAAATTTTAAAAGCTGAGATAGGAAATGGCTTAGGTCAAGCCAGCGAAGTGCTATCTGATAAATTAGAGATTGCTTGTACGAATAATCAATCAATAAAAATTCTTGAGATACAAAGACAAGGAAAAAAACCTCAAAAAATTAGTGAATTTATGCTTGGATCAAATATTAGAAAAGGTTCATTATTATCTAATGCCTAGATATCAGATACTAATAGAATATTCTGGAAGTAACTTTAGAGGTTGGCAGGTTCAAAAAAAAGGGAAGACAGTTCAAGGCTTGATACAGGAAAAAATTTCAAAACTTTTAAAAGAAAAAATAATTATATATGGAGCTGGTAGACTTGATAGTGGAGTTCATGCAAAAGAACAGTCTGCACATTTTGATTATAATATTGAAATAAAAAAAAAAGATAGGTTTTTAAAATCAATAAATCATTTTTTAAGAAATGAAAATATTACAATTCTCAATTTAAAAAAGAAAGACAAAAATTTTCATGCAAGGTTTTCTGCTAAAATGAGAATATATAATTATATTATTATTAATCGATTAGGCCAACCTACTTTAGAAAAAAATAGGTGTTGGCACATTATGAAAAAGCTCGATTTAGAAATAATGAAAAAAGGTGCAAAAAAATTTATAGGGACTAAAGATTTTTCAACTTTCAGAGCATCTAGTTGTAGGGCGAAAAGTCCAATAAAAACTATGAAGCTGGTAAAAATAAAGTCCTTAAAAAATAAGATTGATATAGAATTTAGATCCCAATCATTTTTACAAAAACAAGTACGTTCAATGGTGGGCTGTTTAAAGTATTTGGGTGAAAAAAAGTGGTCGTTAAATAAATTTGAGAATGTTATGAAGTCAAAGAAAAGAAGTTTATGTGCTCCACCAGCACCACCAGAAGGGCTTTATTTAACGAGAGTTATTTACTAATTTTTTTTTACTCATAGCGAATTTTTTATTAATTCGCCATCTAGACTCTTCTCGAACAATATAACCACAGCAATTTTTAGCTCGACATTTGCATGGAAATTGTTTGTAGTCTTTATCAAAGCCAAAACCATAATCACAAGTAAATTCCTCTCCTTTTTTAATATCTTTTATAGCTGTTATCCAAATTTTTAACCCCTTGCCATCATATTGAGAATTAGGATCACAGCTATGGTTAATTAATCCTGCTGTATTCCATGAAAAATCTCCATCAAGTGTATACCTTTTGTTTAAAGTAAATAAATATATTGGTTTATTGTTGTCATATTTATTGGACTCATCAACTTGCTTGTTAGTAACTATCTTTCCTGAGTAATTAATAATTTTTGTTCCTTTTTTAATATCTTTGGCCGCATAAAGTCCTCGACCTTTATTATCAATCTTTGATTTTTTAATTTTGTATAATTTCATGGAGGTTATTTATAATTAATTATATTTTTATCAAACAAATTCTACTAATGCATCAACATGTCTCTTGGCACTATCTTGAAGAGCTTGCAAATCATATCCACCTTCAAGAATTGAAACAACTTTGCCATTGCAAAATTCTTTTGAAGTTTCTAGTATTCTTTTAGTGATGGTATAAAAATCCTCTGTTTCAAGCTTGAATTGTGCAAGAGGATCATTAATGTGAGAGTCAAATCCAGCACTAATAAGAACGAATTCAGGGCTAAATTCTTTTAATTTTTTTAAAGCAAATTCAAAAGCATTTAAATACTTTTCTGAGTCTGTACCAGCTGGCAAAGGGATATTATAAATATTATTAAATTTACCTTTTTCGGTCTCAGAACCTGATCCTGGGTAATATGGGTATTGATGTGTTGAAATATATAATACCTTTTTATTATTGTAAAAGATATCTTGAGTTCCATTTCCATGATGAACATCAAAGTCAATAATTGCAACCCTGTTGTACTTATATTTTTCAATTAAATAGTTAGCCCCAACTGCAACATTATTATAAACACAAAATCCCATCGCTTTATTTTTTTCGGCATGGTGACCTGGTGGTCTTACTGCACAAAATGCATTTTTAAATTCTTTATTTTGAATACCTTCTATTGATCTAATTACAGATCCTACGGCATCTTTTGTTGCTTCTTTACTTCCAGGTGAAACAATTGTATCGCCGTCAAGAAAAAATAAACCATTTTCTGGAAATGATTGATTAACATAATTTATGTATTTAGAAGAATGAGTACTAATCAAAAAAGATTGATCAAATTTTTCTGATTTTTTCCAAATTAAATTTTTAGATGAATTTTTCTTCAATTCATTAATTATAACTTCTACTCTATCTCGTCTTTCAGGATGACCATTACCTGTATAGTGGTTCATGTATGTATTTGTTGTCATAATACATGTTCCCATAAATCCTTTTGTAAATTAATAACCTATCGTTTTTTTTCTTATTTCTTGCCATTCTTTAATGGAAGTTGTTACCATTCTATTTTTTTTTACCTCTTCAATATTTTTTACTTTTTTTGCCAAGACTATTTGGTGATTTCTTAAGTGTGGAATTGAAAAACCAATATTCTTTATAAGTTCAAAAATAATATTTTTTAGAGTTTTTTTTAATTTATGTTTTTTTATTAAATTTGTTTTTTTATCTATAAAATAATCTCCCTGCTTTCTATCAAAATACTCATGTTTTATTAATTCGAAACCACTCCGCTCCAATAAAAACTTTAGTTCATCTTTGCTAAATTCTTTATGATGCGGTCGATGATTTCCTGTGTATACCATTGAAGATAGAACTGGATGTACATTTGGACTTTTACCTTTCCTTAACATTTCAGCTATATAGAGAAAATTTGTTATATTATCAGTTGTTATCAACAAGTATCCTTCAATTTTTAGTGATTTATTAATTTGATCTAAACAATGAGTTGGATCTACTAAATGTTCAATAGTATCCAGTAAAAATGAAATATCAAAATTTTTTATATCCCATTCTAAAATTTTTTTTGGGCTAGGAAATTGAGGATCAATTTCTGTATCTATACATTTAACATTATATTTATTCATAATATTCACAAATTTTTCATCAAGATCAAGCCCAATAGAATAATAATCAGAAAAATTATTATAAATTTTTTTAGTTAAATGGATCATATTTCCTGGAAAAGATCCCACATCTAAAATCTTTGGATTATTTAAACCTTTGTTTTTTAATTCTTCGAGATAAAGAAAAACTTTATAAAATCTTTCAAAGCTCATTAAGAAACTATGCTTACCTCTAACACGCTCCCTAAAGTCAGAATCATTAACTTCCCACTCAAATGGTTTGTAGTTTATAACAAACTTTTTATATTCCTCATTTTTCATTTGTTAAAATAATTTTGTAAAATATTTGAATAAATTAAAGTAAGTTTTTTTAAATCAGACAATAAAACAGCTTCATCTACTTTATGCATAGTTTTACCAACTAGACCAAATTCCAAACAGGGAGCTATTTTTCTGATAAATCGTGCATCAGAAGTCCCACCAGTTGTTGAAAGCAGAGGCTTAATTTTTGTGATTTTTTGAATAATATCTCTAATCATAAAAGTTGTATTATTTGGTTTTGTAAGAAATGCTTCTCCAGAAACACTATAATTAATTTTATATTTTGATTTATTCTTATTACTTATTTTCTTGATAATTTTATCAATTCTTTTTTTTATGGAACTTGAGGTGTTCTTATTATTAAATCTTATATTAAATTTAGCATTAGCTAAGCCTGGGATTACATTGTCTGCAAAATTATCAATATTTATCTTAGTAATTTCAAGATTTGTTGGTTGAAAATCTTTTGTACCTTTATCAAATTTAATCTCTTTTAATTCTTTTAAAATTTGCACAAGAGTTGTAGATGGATTGTTTGCTCTTTGAGGATAAGCCACATGTCCTTGAACACCTATAATTGAAAGTATACCAGTCATACTTCCTCTGCGCCCAATTTTAATCATTTCACCTAATTTATTAGGATTAGTGGGCTCACCAACTAAACAAAAATCTATCTTTTCTTTTTTCTTTTTTAAATATTCAACTACTTTTTTAGTTCCATTAATTGCAACACCTTCTTCATCTCCTGTAATTAAAAGACTAATGGAACCATTAAATTTTCTTTTATTTGCAACAAAGATACTTACTGCAGAAACAAATGCAGCAACCGAACCTTTCATATCATTAGCACCTCTTCCAATTAAATGTCCTTTTTTTACAGAGGGTTGAAATGGGTTAACCGTCCATTCTTTTAAATTTCCTGTTGGCACAACATCTAGATGTCCAGCAAAACAAAAATTTGGACCTTTATTACCAAGTCTTGCATATAAATTTTTTACTGGTTTAAAATCTTTTTCCTTGAACTCTAAAATTTTAGTTTTAAATCCTAGTGTTTTAAGTTTTTTTTCTAAAAACTTCATTATTCCAGCGTCAATAGGTGTAATTGTAGGAAATTTAATTAGCTCTTTAGCTAATTGAAGTTCATTAATTAAAGCCATAATAAATCTATTCTCTTAGAAGATCGTTAACAGAAGTCTTAGATCTTGTTTTTTCATCAACCTGCTTAATGATCACTGCACAATAAAGTGATGGGGCTGAGACATTATTTTTATCAGGTAATGATCCAGGTACAACTACAGAATAAGGAGGAATTTTTCCGTAAGTTATTTCTCCAGTTTGTCTATTTACAATTTTAGTAGATTGTCCAATGTACATTCCCATACTTAAAACTGATCCTTCTCCAACAATGACACCCTCAACAACTTCTGACATTGCTCCTAAAAAAACATTGTCCTCTATAATTGTTGGAAGTGCTTGAGCTGGTTCTAAAACTCCTCCAACTCCACTTCCTGCTGAAATATGACAATTTTTACCTATCTGACAACAACTACCAGCTCTTGCAAATGTATCGATCATTGTTCCTTCATCAATATAAGCACCTATATTAACATAACATGGCATTAAAACTGCATTTTTACCTACAAAAGAACCTTTTCTCACTGGTGAGTTTGGTACCATTCTGAAACCAGCTTTTTCATGATCTTCTTTAGACCATCCAGCTGTTTTACCTTTTAACAAATGAGCCTTATCATACCAACTACTATAGGGTCCATTTAAATTTTCCATTGGATAAATTCTAAAACTTAACATAATTGCTTTTTTTAAATGTTGGTGTGTTAACCATTTTCCATTAATTTTTTCAGCAACTCTTGATTTACCATTATCTAAATCACTAATTATTTGGTTTATTGCATCCTTTAGAGCTTTATCAGAATTTTGATTTACTTGGTCTTTGTTTTCCCAAGCATCATTTATGATTTTTTCTAGGTTACTCATAATTTTTTGATTTAATTATTTCTTAATACATTAATTTTTTGAAGAAAAGAAGGCAAGTTATTAATCTTATAATCAATGTATGGTTTGTCGGCATCTTTTTTTGCAAAAGCCTCATCATTTTCAAGCCAACAAGTTTTCATTCCTAGTTTCTTAGCTTGCTCAAGATTGTGGGCTATATCCTCAATTAATATAGATTTCTTTGGGTCTAATTTAAATTTTTCAATTAGTTTTTTGTAAGGTTCTAGATGAGGCTTCGGAACAAAATCTGCATCAGTTATATCAAAAGCACCATCAAATAAACCATCAATTCCTAATTGATTTGTTACGTTTTCAATATGAGCATGAGAACCATTTGAAAATATATATTTTTTTTCCTTAATTTTAATTAATTCCTCTCTCAAAAGTTTATCTTTTGGTAACCAAGATATATCAATATCATGAACAAATTCTAAAAATTCATTAGGATTTATATTTTTTTTTTTCATCAATCCTGACAAAGTTGTTCCATACTCGTAAAAATATTCTTTTTGAATTTTTTTAGCTTCGATCAGGTCAACACCAAATTTTTCTGAGATAAAAGAAGACATCTTTTTATCAACTTCTGAGAAGACCTTAGTTTGACCACTATATAAAGTGTTATCAAGATCAAATATCCAATATTTAATTTCAGTTAATTCTTTCATTTTCTTATTAATGTTCCAGAACCTTTATCAGAAAATATCTCAAACAATATTGAATGTTTTTCTCTACCATCTATGATTCCAACAGCAGTAACGCCATTGTTAACAGCATCTAAACAAGTATTAATTTTTGGTATCATTCCTTCGGTGATAGTACCATTTTTAATCATTTCTAAAATTTCGGAAGAAGAAATCTCTTCAATGTGATTTTTTTCTTTGTTGAGAACACCTTTTACATTAGTCATTAAAAGCAATCTTCTAGACTTCAAAGCTTTTGCGATAGCCCCTGCTGCTGTATCCCCATTTATATTATATGTCTGATTATCCATCCCTAAACCTAAGGGAGATATAATTGGGATTATATTCTTTTCTACAGAATCTTTAATAATATTAATATCGATTTTATTTGGTATTCCTACATAGCCAAGCTCCTCTTCTTCTGGCATGACTTCAATAATATTATTTTTTTTTGTATTAATAGAAATTGCTTTAGATCCTATTTTTTCTAAAGAAGATACAATATCAATGTTAAAATCAATAAGAACTCTCTCAACAATATCTATAATTCTTTTATCTGTAACTCTTAATCCTCTTATGAAATTTGATTGAATGTTAGATTTATCTAATTCTCTTTTTATTCTTGGCCCACCACCATGAACTACTACGATTGAAAGACCCAATTTATTTAACAAACATATATCTGATATGAAATTATTAAAAATATTTCTGTCAATAAAAACGTTACCCCCATATTTGATCACTATTAATTCATTTTTGTATTTTTCAATATATTTAGATACTTCCTCTAACGGAGGTCCATTTTCTGGTAATAATTTTTTTAAATCCATCAGCTCTTATTTGATTATGACAACAACATTATGTTACAGTTTTGACTGTTGTTCTTTTCATAATAAAAACTTGTTGAGCCATAGTTAAGATATTATTTACAGTCCAATAAATTACTAACCCACTAGGAAAAGGAGCAAGTATCACAGTTAAGAAAAGTGGAAAAAACATAAATATCTTTGCTTGCATAGCATCAGTAGGAGCTGGATTAAGTTTTTGCTGTACCCACATAGAAACACCCATTGCTACAGGCCATGCTCCTATAACTAAAAAAGATGGTACATCATACGGCAACAAACCAAACAGATTAAATAAACTAGTTGGATCACGTTCACTCAAATCATGAATCCAGCCGTAAAACGGCATCTGTCTCATTTCAATGGTTACAAATAAAACTTTATATAAAGCAAAGAATACAGGAATTTGGACAAGTATTGGCAGACATCCTGACATCGGATTTACTTTTTCTTTTTTATAAAGTGCCATCATTTCTTGTTGCAACTTCATTTTATCATTTTTATGAAGCTCCTTAAGCCTTACCATTTCTGGTTGGAGCGCTTTCATTTTTGCCATACTTCTAAATGAAAAGTTAGCAAGTGGAAAAAAAGCTAACCGAATACAAATTGTAATTGCAATTATAGCCAAACCATAATTTCCGAGAAGTTTAAAAAAGTAATCAATTCCAAAAAATAATGGCTTAGTTATGAAATATAAAAAACCCCAATCTATAACCAAGTCAAACTTATCTATATTTAATGACTCAGCATATCCATCAATTACGTCTACTCTTTTAGCAGCTACAATTATTTGCAAGCTATCTTCAATAGAACTATTTTGGTTAAGTTCTAAGGGTTCTGTCGTGATAAAATTTGCTCTAAACTTATTTTTATAATCAAACGTTGTTTTAAATTCCTTATTTTTAGGTGGTATGATTGAAGCTACATAATATTTATCTCCAACACCCAACCAGCCTTTTTGAGCAGTACGTGAAAACTTTTGATCTTGGATATCATCATAATCCTCTTCAATTAATTCATCATCTAAAGTAGCAATAGGACCCTCATGAAGAATATAAAAGTTAGACAAACCTTCAGGAATTTTATTTCTAATTATTTGACCATAGGAATAAAAATCATATTTTTTATTAGTAGAATTTATTACTTTTTGATTTATAGAAAATAAAAATTTGTCATCTAAACTAATTTCTTTTTCAAAAGTTATTCCTTGTTTATTAGTCCAAGATAATTTTATAGGTGATTTTTCTGTGAGAATATCATTTCCAACGATAGACCAGACTGTATTAGAATTTGGAATATCAATATTTTTATCGGTAGTAACGAATCCACTTTCAATAAAATAACCCTCTTCAATATTTCTTGGCCCTAGGAGTGTTACCTTTTCTTCACTTTCCAGACTTATTTTATAATCTTTAAAAGTTAAATCATCAATTGCTGCACCCTTTAATGCAATAGATCCAATGATACTTTGGTTTTCAAATTTTATTCTATCACTTTTTTTTAATGCTTCTTCTCTAGATATCTGAACTAAAGTTTCATTTTGTTCTAAAATTGGAGTATCAGTATTTTGTTCTATCTTATTTTTTTCAGATAAATTTTGTTTTGTTATTGATTGCTCTGGAGTAAAAAACAATGCATATAAAACTATTACAGCCGAAGATAAGGCTATTGCAGCTATTACATTTCTAGTGTCCATTATTTTTTAACCTTTATTTTTTTGTCAACTGGATCAAATCCTTCTCCACCCCCTAAAAATTTTATAGGATGGCAAGATAAAATTCTTTTAAAACTTATATATAAACCTTTTAATAGACCAAATTTTTTTAATGCATCAATACTATACTCTGAACAAGTTGGTAAATATCTGCAAGAGTCTCCTATTAAAGGACTTATCAAATATTTATATCCTTTTATTATTTTTATCAAAATTATAGTGAGAATATTCATTATTTAATTTTTTTAAATTCCTGAAATAAGGTTTCTTTTATATTAGTATAATCACTGTGTAACACACTCGCCTTACATATAACAAGATAAGAAAAATTAAACTTTATTGTTACTTTTTTTACTGCTTCATTCATAATGTTTCTTAGTCTTCTTTTAATTTTATTTCTTTGAACCGCATTTCCTATTTTTTTCTTTGTCACAAAGGAAATATTTAGTTTATCATTATTTTTCTTATCTAATTTACCAAAGAAAATTGTAGCATATTTGTTTGATACTTTTTTCTTTTTAAGCAATGATTTAAATTCTTCGTTTTTTGAAAGAGCAACAATTTTGCTTCTCATTAATTTAACCAGATACAGTTAATGATTTTCTGCCTCTAGCTCTTCTTCTAGCTAAAAGTTTTTTCCCACCCTTAGTTTTCATTTTCGACCTAAAGCCGTGTTTTCTGGCTCTTTTGATTTTTGATGGTTGGTATGTTCTTTTCATAATTGTGGTTAAATTTTTATTAAATTTGGCCCTTTATAGTAATTAAATATATAAATAGCAAATAGAAGATTTTATAAATACGATAATGAATAATGGAAAAAACTAAAAAAATTAAAATATTTATAGGGTTATCTTACTTAATCTTGATATCTATATTTTTGTTTTTGTTTTTTTCAAAATTTAGTCTTCAAGAGATTACATCTTACAACTTTATAAAAGAAAATAGATCATATTTCTTAGAACTTAAAAATTCTAACTTATTTTTTATATCAACAATTTTTTTGATTTTTACAATTTTATGGGTATTTCCATTTTTAGGATTTGGATCTCCAATAGCTTTAATCGGTGGATTTATTTTTGGAAAATGGTTGGGGACAATTCTTGTAGTATTAGGTTTAAGCATAGGAGCAACTTTTTTGTATTTGTTTGGTAATTTTTTTTTAAAGAATCTAATAACAGAAAAATTTCTAAAAAGATATCAAAGTCTCGAAATTAAATTTAAAAAATCAGAATTTTTTTATTTATTAATTTATCGTTTTATAGGAGGAATTCCTTGGCAACTTAGTTGTCTTTTACCAACGATTTTTAATGTAAAAGCAATTAATTTCTTCTTCGCAACATTAATAGGCATTATTCCTCAAATTTTTATAGCTGTCTCAATTGGTAGTGGACTTGAAAAGGTTATTGATCAAAATTCAGAGGTTCCTGGATTATCAGAAATAATTTTTTCTACAGAAGTATATGTTCCTATTGTAGCTTTTTTTATTTTAGTCCTATTAACTATTCTTCTTCGAAAATTGTTTTATAAAAGCTGATGGTGCTCCCACCCTGTACTGACCAGGGAACTAGTCCTTACCAAGGACTTGTTATACCATTTAACTACAGAAGCGATTATCACAAATTGTATTTTATTGATAATAAAGCATTTTTTTCAAATTATTGCCTTAATTTTTTGATGAATATGATTTATATCTACTTAAGGAAATTATATGGGCATTCATTACGATTATAAATCTACTAAAAGTGCTAAGCTGATGGAAAAGCAGGCTAAAAGAGAAAAAAAGCTTGCTGAAAAAAAAGCTAAGCGGATTGCAAAAGAAGGTCCAAAAAAAGACGATGACCATGATAAAACTTTAGATGCGTCAAAGCCCATAACATTAGATTTTCTAACTAATCCAAATAAAGAATGAGAGTAAAAGAAAAAAATGAGCGATTAAGCTTAGCGCTAAGAAAAAATTTGAAAAAAAGAAAATTGTTTCAAAAAAGAAATAAAAAAAAGAATAAATAATGTCAGTTCTTTCCGATAAGTGGATAAGAAGAATGTGTAAAGAGAAGGATATGATCTCACCTTTTGAAGAAAAGCAGGTTAGAGGTGATAGTATTTCTTATGGTCTTTCTTCGTTTGGTTATGACGCAAGAGTATCTGATGAATTTAAGATTTTCACTAATGTAAATTCAGAAATTGTAGATCCAAAAAATTTTAAACCAACTAATTTTGTCACAAAAAATACTCCAGAATGTATTATACCACCAAATTCCTTTGTGTTGGCTAGAACTATGGAAAAATTCAAAATACCAGAGGATGTTTTGGTAATTTGTTTGGGAAAATCAACATATGCAAGATGCGGTATTATAGTTAATGTTACTCCATTGGAACCAGGTTGGGAAGGTTACGTAACACTAGAGTTCTCAAATACTACACCATTACCGGCTAAAATTTATGCCAATGAAGGTGTTGCGCAATTTATTTTCCTTAAGGGCAATGAAAAACCCGAGGTAACTTATGCGGATCGTGATGGCAAATATATGGGTCAAACCGGTGTAACTTTACCTAAAGTTTAATAATGCAAAAGTTAGAAGTTTTTGGAGCCAATAAGCTCAAGGGAGAGATCAATATTTCAGGTTCAAAAAATGCTTCCTTACCAATTTTAGCCGCAACTTTGTTAACAAACAAAAAAGTCTATTTAGATAATTTACCAAAAGTTAAAGATATTGAAACAATGATTAATCTACTTAGATCACTGGGTTCAAAAACAAAATTTAATAATAAAAATTTAGTAGTTGATAATTCTAAACAAAATAAAAATTTTGCTTCCTATAATTTAGTTAAAACTATGCGTGCTGGAATATTAGTTCTTGGTCCTTTACTTGCAAAATTCGGTAGAGCCAAAGTATCTCTTCCGGGTGGTTGTGCAATTGGTACTAGACCCGTTGATCTTCATCTGAAAGCTTTATCAAAATTAGGTGTAAAATATAAAATAATTCAGGGCTATATTCATGCAACAGCTCCAAAAGGTTTAATAGGTACAAAAATTACTTTTTCAAAAATTTCAGTAGGAGCAACTGAAAATTTGATAATAGCTGCTACATTAGCTAAAGGAATCACAATATTAAAAAATTGTGCAATAGAACCAGAGATAAAAGATTTAACAAATTTTTTAATTAAATTAGGATGTAATTTAAAATGGTTATCAAATCGAACAATTAGAATAAAAGGGGTAAAAAATACACATGAAATTAAATATTCTGTGATGTTTGATAGGATTGAAGCAGGAACATATTTAATTGCAGCCGCTGCTACTGAAGGAAATTTAAGGATTAAAAAAGTAATTCCAGAAATAATAAAGACTGAGATTAATATTTTAAAAAAAATTGGTGCAAAAATTGTAGTAAAAAAAAATCAAATTCATATTTATGGAAATAAGAAAATAAGAAACACAAATATAAAAACAGCCCCTTATCCAGGATTCCCCACAGATTTACAAGCTCAAATTATGGTATTGCTGTGTAAAGCAAACAAAAAATCTTTGATTAAAGAAGATATTTTTGAAAACAGATTTATGCATGTTTCAGAATTAAATCGAATGGGTGCTAAAATTTTAATAAAAGGGAACAAAGCTTTGATAGAAGGAAATATCAAATTTACTGCCGCAGAATTAATGGCAACAGATTTAAGGGCTTCAGTTTCTCTTATTCTTGCAGCTCTTACAACTAGAGGTAAATCAATAATAAACAGAATTTATCATTTAGACAGAGGGTATGAAAATATAGAAAAAAAATTAAAAAGAGTCGGTGCAAAAATAAGAAGGATAAATTAATGGGGAAAAAATATTTAGCTCAAATTATTGCAAATGATAATGAAGGTTTACAAATGATTTCAGCCTGTAGTGCTGGTGCAAAAGTAAGGGTTTCAGATATTAAATATCTTAGCTCAAGTAAAGTTTTTTTATTATCTATTGAGCGTACTAAAATTGAAGGAGGGCAAAATAATAAAAAAATTAATAGTATTTGTCGGTTTGATTTCGTTGATAATGTAAAATCTAAGAATATTAACCAGAAAAATGATAAATTAATCATAGAACTAATTGCAATAGACTATATGAAAAATAATGATAATTATGAAATTAATTTAATTTTTAAAGATAATGCTCACATTGTTTTGACAACAGAAGCTATTGAAGTAAGGCTTGAAGATCAAAATGAGATCAAAGAATAATGAAAATATTAAATAGTAATAATAAAAATTTTGATAAAGTTTTAGACAATATACTTATAAAACGAAAATATAAGATTAAATCCAGCTTGATTTCAGTGACTGGCATTATCAATGATGTGAAAAAAAATGGAGATAAAGCTTTGTTGAAATATGAAAAAAAATTTAATCTTAATAAAACTATTATTCCATCAGCTAAGCAGATTTCAAGGTCAATAAAATCTTTAGATAAAAAAGTAAAAAAAGCAATTGATCTTGCATATTCAAGAATTTATAAATTTCATTCCTTTCAAAAATTCAAAAACATTTCTTACTCTGATAAATTTAAGAATAAACTTGAATATAAATATTTACCAATCGAGTCTGCTGCGATTTATGTTCCAGGGTCGTCTGCTTCGTATCCCTCTAGTGTTTTAATGAGTACAATTCCTGCAATAGTTGCTGGAGTTAAAAGAATAGTAATGATTAATCCTAGTTATAAAGGAAAACAAAACCCAGCAGTTTTATATGCAGCTAAAAAATGTAAAATAAAAGAAATTTATTCAATTGGTGGTCCTTCGGCTATTGCTGCAGCAGCTTATGGAACTAAAAAAATTAAAAAAGTTGATAAAATAGTAGGACCAGGAAACTCTTTTGTGGCAGCTGCTAAAAAGGAGGTTTTTGGTGATGTTGGAATTGAAGGTATGACTGCAGGACCATCTGAAATTTTAATTGTCTGTGATAAATTTTCAAATCCAGAATGGGTTGCAAGTGATTTAATTGGTCAAGCTGAACATGACGTTTTAGCTCAATGTATTTTGATTTCAAAAGATAAAGATTTAATTCAAAAAGTTAAGATTGAAATCTCAAAACAATTAAAAGAATTACCAAGGGTTTCTATTGCTAAAAAAAGTTTAATTAGTAATGGAATTTTAATACATATTAATTCAGATAAAAAAATTGCAGAGGTTATAAATAAAATTGCACCAGAACATTTAGAACTGAATGTTAAAAATTATAAATCATTTATACCTAAAATCAAAAATGCAGGTTCAATTTGTTTAGGTAAATATGCCATCATGGCAATGACTGATTATAATGTTGGATCAAATCATGTATTGCCTACTAATAGTTCAGCAAAATATTCAAGCGGTATAAGTGTTAATGAATTTTATAAACGAATTTCTTACATAAATTTATCTAAAAGAGGCATTGAAAAACTTGGACCATCAGTTATAACTCTTGCAAATTATGAAGGGTTAGCTGGGCATGCTCAATCTGTTAAAAAAAGAATAAGGAGAAAATAAATTTGTCAAAACAAGACTTACTTGAATTCAAAGGTAAAGTAACTGATTTATTACCTAACGCTATGTTTAGAGTTCAATTAGAAAATGGTCATGTTGTTACTGCACATACTGCAGGCAAATTAAGAAAAAATAGAATAAGAGTATTACAAGGTGATAATGTGACAGTAGAAATGACCCCTTATGACCTTACTAAAGGCAGAATAATCTTTAGAGGTTAATCTTTTGCCTCGGTAGCTCAGGAGTAGAGCAGAGCCCTGAAAAGGCTTGTGTCGGAGGTGCGAATCCTTCCCGAGGCACCATCAAAATATCTTGAAAATTCTTATAATAAAAATTAACATCGTAAGATAATAATAACAAAAGGACTAAGAAATAAGATGAGTACATTAAAAGGAACAGTTAAATGGTTCAATGGCAAGAAAGGCTTTGGATTCATTGAAAGAGAAGATAAAGAAAAAGACGCTTTTGTCCATGCGAGCGCAGTGAAAGCAGCTGGTATGAGATACCTTAATGAAGGTGATAAAATAGAATTTACTCTTGAAGATGGTCCAAAAGGCCCATCAGCGGTAAATTTAAAAAAATTAGACTAATACTAAAATTTTTAAAGGACGTTTTTTTCAGAAATAAATTAACGTCCTTTTCTTTTAAGGGTTGAATAATTTAAATATTTGTCATAAAAGACGCGCATGATTATAAATAATACATTGATGATAACTTCAAACAGTTCTCACAAAAACTGTATCCATAGCCTATAGGCTATTTATTTATAATATAATTTTAAATCCACACAAAAATAATATAAAAACAAGGAATGCCTGGGTGGTGTAACGGTTAGCACGAAAGTTTGTGGAACTTTAAGTTTGAGTTCGATTCTCAGCCCGGGTACCAAAAAATGAATAAAGAAAATAAACTAGTTCCTGGATTACCTCCAGGATTTGAAGATCGTTGGGATAAAAAAATTCTTCTCAAAAAAAAGCTTTTAGAAGCTATTGAGAATAATTTTATAAAATTCGGAGCTGAAGCTCTTGAAACTCCCTCGTTCGAAATCGCAGAAAATATAGGATCTTTTTTGGCAGAAGATGAAGCTAATCCTATGTCTGATGTATTCTCATTTAAGGATGGTGACAAGAATATAACTCTTCGTTACGATCTCTCAAGTCCCCTTGCAAGATTTTATGCTCAAAACAACCAAGAACTTCCATCAATCTTCAAGCGATATCAAATTCAAAATGTATTCAGAAATGAAAAAGCTGGAAATGGTCGATACAGAGAATTTATGCAAGCAGATTTTGATATTGTTGGAAATGTTAATCCTGCACAAGCAAATGCAGAGCTTTGTAATTTAATATCGAGCACACTAGCAGATTGTGGATTAAAAAAAGATCAATTTACAATTAATGTGAGTAACAGAAAAATAGTTCAGGGTTTAATAGATGATTTAAAAATTTCTGAGGAAAAACAAACAAAAGTTATTAGAGCAATTGATAAACTCGATAAGCCTGGTTTTGGATTAAAGGGAGTTGAAGACTTACTTAAACAAGAGAGAAAAGATCAAAGTGGAGCTATCACTAAAGGAGCTGATTTAAGCAATGAACAGGCAGCACAAATATTAAATTTTCTAAAAATAAAAGATTTAAAAAAATTAAAAGAAACTTTAAAAAATCCATTATCTCAAGAAGGAATTCAAGAATTAGAGAATGTATTTCAATTACTTGGATATGGTTCAAATTTAAATCAAGTTAAAACAAACTTTACGATTGTGAGAGGGCTCTCATACTATGATTCATTTATAGTCGAAACAAATTTAAATTTCAAAGTGACTAATAATAAAGGTAAGGAAATTGAGTTAGGTAGTATCTGCTCAGGAGGGTCGTACGCCAAACTTATTTCAAGGTTTAGAGGTGTTGATGTTCCTGGGACTGGAATTAGTTTTGGTGTAGACAGGTTGTTATTCGCATTAATTCAGTTAAACCAAATTCAAGTACAAGATCAAAAACCAGTTTTAGTTTGTGTCATGGATGAAAAATACTTAAAGAATTATTATGAAATTGTTGATCAATTAAGAGATAATAATATTAATGCAGAAGTTTTTTTAAACACTAAAAAAAATCTTGGTAAACAACTCGATTTAGCAAACAAGCGTGAATTAACAGTAGCAATTATTTGTGGGGAAAATGAGTTTAATGATAATACTGTGACCATTAAAAACCTTAGAGGTGTTAAGGGTGAAAATAACCAAACAATCCCAAAATCAAATTTAATAAATGAAATCAAAAAACTTATCTGAAAAAATCCTAAAGTCTGTTAAAGGCAAGGGATTTAAATATATTGAATTACCCTCAGTAATTGAAACTAATCATATTGTTCAAAGATCTGGTGAAAATTTTAGAAAATTTATTTTTTCATTTATTGATCAAAATGGGAATGAGCTATGTTTACGTCCAGATTTAACAATAGTTTCTTGCCTAAGATATTTAGAAAGTAACTTAAGAGGTAAAGAAAAAATATTTTATAGTGGTCAAGCCTATAGGAAATCTCAAAATAGAAAAGACTCTATAATTAGAAATCAAATTGGATTTGAAATCATTGGTTCTAAAGATGAAAAAAATGATGATAAAGAAATTATTAACACTTCTTTAAATTCTTTAAAAAATTTGAAATATACCTCGGGCACTTTAACATTAGGAAATGTTGAAATATTTAAACTTTTAATATCTAAACTGGATATTCCAACTAGATGGAAATTAAGATTATCAAGACATTTTTGGAGAGAAGACTATTTTAATGATTTATTAAAAAGGTTGGAAACAAACTCTGATGTTGATCCAACTATAGTTGAGATAGATAAAAAACGTTATCTAAAAATGCTCAAAGGTGACAAGAACTCAATCGTTGCTGAAAGATCAATTGAAGAAATTTTAAAGCGTTTTGATAAAAAGATAAAAGATCCAAGACGTCCGAGTAAAGGAAGAAATGTATCAAAAATTATTAAAGAGTTTTTAAAGATTAAATGTCCAATCAATAAAGCTGCAGATGTATTAAACAAATTCTTTAAGAAATATCAAATAAACTTAGTGGTAGATCAAAGATACTTTCCAACCTCAGTTAACAGAACTTCAAAACTAAATGTAGTTTTTTCAACCTCATTTGGAAGACAACTTGAATATTACACAGGTATGGTTTTTAAAATTGATATCAAATCAAATAATAAGATTAAAAATATAATTAATGGTGGAAGGTATGATCAATTAATTTCTGACCTTGGATCTAAAAAACAAACATCAGCGGTAGGGGCTGCTTTAAATTTAAATTATTAAAATGAAAAATATAATCAATATAGGAATTCCAAGTAAAGGCAGGCTTAGAAAAGACGTTTTAAACATTTTTAAAAAGAAAAAATTAAAACTAGTTTCTGAACGAGGTGAAAGGGACTTAATTGGTTCTATTAAAAATAAATCAAACATTAAAATTCTTTATTTGCATGCAAGAGAAATTATTCAAAGACTAGGAGATGGTTCTTTAGATATAGGTTTTTCAGGCTTTGATTTACTTAAAGAAGGAGAAATTAATATCCAAAAAAAAATTAACTTAGTCAAAAAGTATGAGTTTGGAAAAGCAACTCTAGTTGTTGCTATTCCAGATCCGTGGATTGATGTGCAAACAGTAGCTGATTTGGAAGAAATTGCTTTTGAATTTAGGGATAAAAAGAAAAAAAAATTAAGAGTTGCAACCAAGTATCCAAACTTAACTAAAGAATTCTTATTCTCAAAGGGTGTAACACAATTTCAATTAGTTGAAAGTTTGGGCGCTACCGAGGCCTATCCTTTTACAGGTTCTGCAAATTTGATTACTGATATCAGTTCCACTGGTGAGACTATAAAAAGTAATAATCTACGTATTTTAAAAGATGGTGAGATTTTAAAATCCCAAGCATGTATTTTTACTTCAAAGAAAAACTTTAAAAAAAAAGGTTTAAAAGCTTTAGTTAAATTACTTACCAAGTAATTTATCTTTGAAATAAATAACGATTATTTTGATAATATCTAAATTTCTAAATATTGCGTAAAGACCTATCAAAATGGCTATTATAAATATAATTTTCAAAATAAAATATAATTCCATTAAAAACCCTTATAATACAAGTTACGAATCATGGACACAATTTTATTAATTATTTTAGTTTCTTTGTTAGGCACGACATTAGCTATTTTGTATTTGAATATCAGATCTAAACCCAAGTCAGAAAATAAAGAGTCAGAAGAAATAGCCAACTTAAAAACTGAAATAGTTACATTAAAAGATACATTAAATAATACTATCAATACTTCACTTGGTACCATGTCGACTTCCTTCAATGCATTATCAACTGGGGTTACAAAAGATATGACTCAAGCCTTAACAAAAGTTGATGAAAAGGTTAGTAATTTTAATCAACAGGTACAATTACTAAATCAAAGCCAGGAGGGTATTACTAAAATTTTAGCAGGCGTTAAAAAATATGGAACCTTAGCAGAGTATTCTCTTGATGCTTTAATTAAAGATTTATTGCCTGCATCTCAATTCATGACAAATGTTAAAATGAAAGAAGATACGAGTGAAAATGTAGAATTTGCAATTAAACTTCAAGGAGATGTTCTAGTTCCAGTAGACTCTCATTTTCCTGTAGAAAAATTTAAAGCAATTACTGATGCACATGAAGCCGATGATAAAAGAGAAGTTGCTGATGCTAGAACAAAACTAGCAAATGCTTTTAAAGCTAAAGCTAAAAGTGTAATGGAAAAATATATAGTTCCACCTAAATCAACAGATTTTGCAATAGTGTATGCACCAACAGAGAGTCTTTATAAAGAATTGACTGAATATCAAGATCCAAGCACAAAAGAACTATTAACTCAAGAGCTAATGAAAAAATATAAAATAGTAATTTGTGGCCCCAATACTCTTTCAGCTTATTTACAATCCTTACATATGGGATTTCAATCACTGAAAGTTCAAAAAGGGGCTACAGAGATATATAATCATCTTAAAACTATCACCACAAGATTTGGAAAACATTTTGATAATATAATTACACTTAGAAAAAAATTAGAAGAAGCGATGAATGTGGTAGATAAGTTTGGTACTGATGCAAGATCAATTAGTAGAACTTTAGAAAATATAAAAGATCCCGAGCAGGTTGAGAAAGCTGTTCAAACAGCAAATGTAGAAAAATTTATTGAAAGAAATAAACAGCTTAAAAATTAATTTCTTTTTTCCTTTAATACCGATTATAAGAAACTTCATGCAATGGAATAGAAAATATGATTATCCTTCGTCATCAAGAGCAACAGTAGATGGAATTAGAAGATATGTACTAGGAGAGTCAAAACTACCGAGTGTTACTTCAATTTTAGACGCAACCAAATCTGAAGAAGATAAAGCAGCTTTAGCCAATTGGCGCGAAAGAACCGGTCAAAAAGAAGCCGAAGCAATTACAAAAGCTGCGAGTAGTCGAGGTTCTAAAATGCATAATTATTTAGAGTCTTTTCTTTTAGGAAGAGAAAATTTAAGTTTTTTTGAAGATGGTGAACAATACAAATCTATGGCTAAACAAATTATTGATAAAGGTTTAAAAAATAGGTTAGAAGAAATATGGGGAGTTGAATGTACTCTTTACTATCCAGAAAAATATGCAGGAACTGCTGACTGTGTTGGTGTTTATGAAGGACAATCTTGCATAATTGATTTCAAGCAATCTAATAAACCAAAAAAAGCTGAGTATATAGACTCATGGTTTTTACAAACCAGCGCGTATTCTTTAGCTCACAATATTGTGTATAATACAAATATCACATCTTGTGTAATTCTTGTTTGTACAGTAGATAATCTATTTCAAGAATTTAAAATCCAAGGCTCAGAATTAATTACTTACCAAAATTTATTCTTAGGAAGACTAAAAAAATTTAATGAACTCTCAAATTTAATTTAAAAATGGATAAAATAGTAATTTACGACACAGAAACGACTAACAGTACTATTTGGGGATCAATTATTGAAGTCGGGGCAGTTGTGGTTGATAAAAATCTTAAAGAGATTGGAAAACTAAATATCAGAGGCAGAATGCCAGAAGGAGAAGTCCCTTCTGCTAAAGCACTTTTAGTTAACTCTACAAGTATTGATTTACTTACTAAAGGCAATTATTCACATTATGAATTTTTAGGTGCAGTTGAAAATTTCTTTGTAAAAGCTGCTCCAGCTATGTTTATGGGCTGGAGTAATTTAAATTTTGACAGAAGAATGTTTCATTTCAATTTTTTTAAGGGAAATAGGTATCCTTATTTAACTCACTCTTCACCAAATCAGGAACATGATGGCTTACATGTAGCAAGAGCTGCTCAAACTATAGATTCTAAAACACTAAAAACAGAATTAACTGAAGCAGGAAATGAGAGTTTGGCCTTGGAGGGTTTGGCCCGTCAGCAAGGTTTTGATACTTCAGCAGCCCACACTGCCTATGTAGACGCACATAATTCCTTAAAAATTTTAAGAATTATAAAAGACAAACATAAAACAAATTGGGAAAAATTTTTAGGCACTTCAACAAAAAGTAGTGTGGAGTCTATTTTAAAAGGTGAAGGTATATATTCAATTTTTGAAAATGTTAAAGGGAGAAATATGATGTATCTAGTTTGCACATTACATCCAAATCATTGTTTTCATCCTTCTTATGCATCTTGGGGTTATTTATGGGATTTAAGAAGAGATCCAGAGCCATTTTTAAATATGTCAGTCAATGAGCTTAAAGCAAATTTAAAAAAGATTAGTCCTAAAGCAACTCGAGTGATTAAAACCAATAAAGCTCCGATAGTTTTAGATAAAAAGTTTGCATTAAAAGAAAAGGCTTATGCTGATCTTGATTTAGAGACAATTAAAAAAAGAGCAGAATTAGTAAGAAGTAGTGAAAAATTTTGTCAAAATATTCAAATTATTAATAGGGAAGCAGCAGAGGAAAAAGCACAAACCAAAACCCAAGAAGATTTATTACCTGAGGAAACTCTTTATGAAAAATTTATCCCTAATAAAGATACAGCTTTATTCAAAATATGGCACAGCTCTTCCTGGGAAGACAAATTAAGAATGTTAGATAAATTTCAAGATAAAAGATGTAGCTGGTTTGGACAAAAAATTATTTATCAAGAGGCACCACAAATTTTACCACCAGATTTATACAAAAATATTAAAAGTGAAATTGCGAGACGAATTTTAAGTAAAAATAAAGAAAAGTGGCAAACAATTGGAATGGCTTATAACGAAATTGATATATTAAGAGATCAAGCTGATAATAAAGATGATGATGAAGAACTTAAAAAATTAGATGAAATAAATGAATTTATTATGTCTATTGAAAAAAAATATGAAATTGCCTAGTTGACTTTAGGACACTAATTTATAGAAAGGGATTATGCTTGTAGATTTTAAAGATGAAGACTTTGATAATAAAGTTAAAAATGAAGATGTGTCAGTTATTCAATTTAGTGCTGCTTGGTGTGGACCATGTAAGGCCTTAAAGCCAGTAATGGATAAATTAGCTGAAGAGTATAAAGATAAAGCAGGATTTTATTATGCAGATATTGAAGATGGTGGGATAAATACAGGAAGTGCTGCAGGAATAAGAGGTGTGCCCACAGTTATTATTTACAAAAAGGGTGTAGAAGTAGATAGGAAAGTTGGTGGAGTACCAGAAAGCCACATGAAAGAATTTTTAGAAAAAAATATCTAATTTAAGTTTAAAACTTCTGAACATAAATAAAGTGATCCAGTAATTATTAATAAGTCTCCTCGATTTAATTTTATAGATTTTATAGCCTTTTCAATACTTTCTGCATACTTTACATTTGGTAAGTGATTAAATTTATCTTTTAACTTTTTACCGCTAATAGCATTTGGTTGATTGGGAATATCAACAGTTGTGATTGACGAAATATTTTTTATACATTTAATATAATTTTCATGGTCTTTATTAGCCATCATGCCAACTATTACATGTTTATTACAATTTAAACTTTGAAGGTAATCATTTAATACCCTTGCGCCATCCTCATTATGATCTCCAGATATTAAAAATAGATTATCTTTAACTAAATTTTTTAAGTTTCCAGCAGTAATCTCTTGAAGTCTTGCAATATTATTAATGTTTTGAATACCCTTTTTAATGTTTTCATCTTTTATGTTAAAATCTAACATTCTTAAAGTTACTATAGCGGTTGAAATATTCTCTAATTGATAGAGACCAAGAACATTTGGTTCTGGTAATTTCAATCCACCAAATTTATCCTCATAATAAAAGTAACCATTTTCTCCATTTGTAAAAGAAAAGTCTTCATTAAAGAAAATCTTGTTTGATTGATTCTTAGAAATATTCCTTTTGATATAGTTCATCGTATTTTGATTTTGCTTTGCTACTATAATGTTTGAATTCAAAAGATTTGAAGTTTTTTCAAACACGATTTTCTCAATAGTTTGATCATCTTTAGGAAGCCAATCTAAATGATCTTTGCTTATTGATGTTATAATGGTTGCTAAATTTTTCTTTAGTATGTTAGTGGCATCAAATCTAAAAAATAACCCAGACTCAACTAAGTTAATATTCTTTGGATATTGAGCAGCTTTATAAAAGTAACATGCTGTAAGAATTTCAAAAAAAGTAATTGGCTGATTATTATTAACTTTTTCCACTTCTTCAAAAAGGTCAGCTAGTTCATCATCTTTCAGCTCCTGGTTATTAAATACAAATCTTTCATTTATCTTTCGTATGTGAGGGCTAGTGTAAGCATTACATTTAATATTTGCCTCTTTTAAGATCGAATAACATGCTTGAATGGTTGAATTTTTTCCGTTTGTACCCACCACATTGATAGCTTTAATTTTATCTTGTGGATTTCCAAGTTTTTCACAAAGATTAAAAATTCGATCTAGGCTTAGATCAATTTCTTTAGGATGCAACTTTAGAAAGCGACTGAGTATTTTCTGTAGTTTCATTTTCTTCAGTGCTTATAGCAGAATTTTTCTTTAACAATATTGATAATAAAGTTCCAATTTTTTCAGACAGATTTTTTCTTTCAATAATTATGTCTACAAAACCAGTTTTTTCAACATATTCACTTTTTTGAAAACCCTCTGGAAGCTCTTCTTTGACAGTACCCTGAATTACTCTTGCACCAGCAAAGGCTATTAAAGCTCCTGGTTCAGCAATATGAATATCCCCTAACATAGCATATGAAGCAGTAATACCTCCAGCTGTTGGATCAGTAATACATACTAAGTAAGGAAGATTATTTTTCTTAAGTTCGTTAATAGCAAGAGTTGTTCTAGTCATTTGAGATAATGAAATTAAACTTTCCATCATCCTCATTCCACCACCAGCGCTAATACATAAAAATGGAGTTTTATTTTCTATAGCATGTTGAATACCATACAAAAAAGCTTCTCCTTCAGCAGCAGCCATTGAAGCTCCTAAAAAGTCAAAGTCAGATGCTACTGCAGTGATCTTAATATTGTTAATTGATCCACTTACCACCATCATTCCACAATCCATTCCAGTTTTTTTTCGTGCACTCTTTAATCTGTCTTTATAAGATTTTGAGTCTGTCCACTCTAAAGGATCATCTTTTGGAATAGGTGTTTTAAAAATTTCATAATTATTTTTTCCAAATAAAATATCAAATCTTTGTTTCGGTTTTATACGATGATGTTTATTGCAGTCAGAACATACCCAAAGGTTTTCTTCTAAATCTTTTTTTAAGATAGGACCTTTACAGCACGATGTCCAGTCACTATTAGCTATATCTTCTTTGGATGCTCTTTTGTGTATAGCAGTTTTAATTTTTTCACCTGCTTTTATTATTTTAGTAATCCAATTCATTTAATTTTATTTTTTAATTTCCTTACTACATTAGTAACATTTGTGACAGTATTTTGTCTTTTTTTAATTGATTTTGTAATTTCTTTACAAATTGCACTTCCAACAACTAATCCATCAGCTTTTTTCAATAATTTTATAGTCTTTTCAGTAATACCGAATCCAATTACTACATTCTTAGATTTATTCTGATTTTTTATTTTTTGGTATTCTTGAATTATTTTTTTTGGTGAAACTTTTAATTTTCCACCAGTAGTCGATAACATACTAATATAATATATCATGTCATGAGAGTCTTTGATAATTTTTTTTAATCTTAATTTAGAGGTAGTAGGTGAAATAAGCTGAATAAAATTAATTTTATTTTTTTTACATTTTGAGGCAAAAATTTTATTTTCTGGATGAGGAAGATCTACAACGATTAGGCCATCAACTTTTGATTTCTTACATTTTTTAATAAATTTATTTTCGTTGTATTGATAAATCATATTATAATAGCCCATTAGTATAATTGGTTTATCTTTTCTTAATTTCTTAAATTTGCTTACAATCGAAAAGACATCGTTTATCTTAATCCCATTTTTGATTGCACGATAAGCACTTGTTTGAATTTGTCCTCCATCTGCAATAGGGGTGTTATGTGGAAATCCTAATTCACAAATATCAGCATATTTTGAGATTGATCTCAAAATCTCTAATGATTTTTTTTTAGTATTGTCACCTGCTACAGTGTAAGTAAGAAGAGCAGGTCTATTTTCTCTTTTAGCTTTTTCAAAAGATTGATCAATTAAGGAATTATTCATTAATACTTACCCAGCCTATTTTTTAGGATATCCCTATCTTTTTTGGCGTCTCCGCAGGAATTGACTATTATAATTGTATCCTTACTTAATTTTGGAGCAATCTTTATGGCTTCAGCAAAAGCATGACTTGGTTCTAAACTTGGATTTAGTTTTTCAAATTTTGTTACCATCTTATATGCGTTTAAAGCCGCCTCATCTGTTGCATAGGTATATCTGGCTCTTTTGGTATCTTTTAAAAAACAATGGATTGGACTAACTCCAGGATAATCCAAACCAGCGCTAATAGACTCTGTATCTTGAATTTGTCCCTCATCATTTTGACACACATAAGACGCGGCACCATGTAGAATTCCAATCTTAGCATTTTTACTTAACGGAGCTGCATGTAATTTTGATTTATTAGGTCCTCCAGCCTCTACTCCGATTAATTCAATATGTTTTTTATCGTAATCAATAAATTCACTCCAAAAACCATAAGCTGAACTTCCACCTCCAACACAGTTTATTAATTTTATTTTTTTTGGAATTTTCTTAAATTCTTTTTTTAATTGAATTTTAAGTTCTCTTGAGATTTGAGCTGTAGACCATCCACAGATTTTAACAAAAATGTTAGGGCCAACAGTCGAACCCACACACATATGGGTATTATCACAATTTGAAACCCAATATCTCATACATTCACTCACTGCATCTACTAAAGTTTGACTTCCAGAATATACTGGTACAATCTCTGCACCATTTTTTCTCATTGCATCACAATTTGGTTTTTGTCTTTTAATATCTTTAGCTCCCATAAAAATTTTACATTTTAGACCAAACTTTTTTGCCGCCATACTTAGCATTTTTCCTGCATATCCAGCACCTGTATCACCTACTATATATTTTTTACCCATTGCCTTACAGATTAAGGCGTGAACAGTTGCATTATATATTTTGTGAGCTCCACCATTTGCCTCTGAAACAACTTTTGCCCAAATCTGAGCACCACCCAAATGACTAGATATTTTTTCTAATTTTATAAATGATGTAGGAGATCCTATGTAATTTTTAAAATAAAAATCTCTTTTTTTAATAAAATTTCTATTTTTTCTCAGTTTATGAAATTCTCTTGTAAGATCCTCTACAGGTTTTTTAAGAGTTTCTGGAATAAAACTTCCACCAAATTTACCTCCCCAAAATCCAAATTTGTCGTGTTGATCAATTAAAGGAATATTTTTTTTAAGCTTCATTATTTAAATCACTTAATTTATTTAAGAAAGTTTCTATTTTGTTAATATCTTTTAGTCCAGAAGTTTCCAACCCTCCAGATATATCAATAATATCTGCTATTTTTTTGTATTTTTCAAGATCATCATTAATCTGAATATTTCCTGCTAGCATTAGTTCTTTATCAGATTGGATATTTTCAATTAAAGTATGGTTGAATGACATACTCTTTTCGTATCCTTTGCTATCAAATAAATAGATATCTGAAACATCTTTATATAATTGATAATTTTTAACATCTTCAGAATTTTCAATAGTTAATGCAGCTATAATTTTTTTATTATATAAATTTTTTATAGATCTCATTTTATCTACACTACAATTATAGAGCTGATAATAATCGAAGGGTAAATTTTTAATTTCTTCAAGAATATCTTTTTCAGGATTAACTAGGACTGCAACATATAAAGAACTCTTTTTTTCAATTTTCATAAGCTCTTTTAGTTTCTTTATATCAACATACCTTTTGGATTTTGGGTAATTAACAATGAAACCTATAAATTGTGGAGGATTATTATGATTTATTATATACATTAAGGTTTTAGTGTCAGAGACACCACAGATTTTTGATTTAAGAATCATTGACCCAAATGATTGATTAAAGATGAAATATTTTTTTTAATGTTACCTTTAGTTATAGGCCTACCTATTACCAGCCAGTCACTTCCATTTTTAAAAGCCTGCCTAGGTGTCAAAACCCTTTTTTGATCGTGAGCTTTTAGATTAAGTCTAATTCCAGGGGTAATTATTTCTTTTTTAAATATTTTTTTTACTATAGCCACCTCTTGTGGACTGCATACTATGGCATCAAGTTTTGCTTTATTTGCTAATTTAGCTTGATGGTAAACTAATTTTTTTACATCTTTGCTAAAACCAATTTCTTTTAATGCTTTATTATCTAGAGACGTTAAAATTGTAACTCCAATTAATTTAGTTTTTCCTGATACTTTTTTGCAAGCCTTTAGGGCCTCAAGCCCACTACTTATATGAATTGTCAAATAATTAACTTTTAAATCTTTAATTGCCTTAATTGTTGAAATACATGTATTGGGTATATCGTGAAGTTTAAGATCTGCAAAAGTTATCTTATTTTTTAAACTTGTTAAAAAGTTTCTACCATTCTTTGAATTAAGAAATTCTAATCCAAATTTATAGCCAATTTTTAGTTTTGGGCTTTGTGTTTTCTTGATAATTTCTTTTACTTTTGAGATGTTATTAGTGTCACAAGCAACAAATATTTTATTCTTTTTCATTATTTAACTTTTTAAACAAGTCTTTTGACATTTTCCATTTGATTGTTCTTTTTTTTGGAACATTAATTTTTGTTCCTGTTTTAGGGTTTCTTCTTATTGATTCTTTTTGAATATTTGTACGGAATGTTCCAAATCCCCTTAATTCTACACCTTCACCTCGATTAAGAGTATTTTTAATCTCTTTTAAGATTATATCTATTAGCTTATTTAAATCACGAGATAGGAAATTGGGGTAAGATTTTTTTAACTGTTTTATTAGCTCTGATTTTACAATTGCCAATTTTTTACTTTAATCTTTTTTTTTATCTTTTTTTTTTAAATCCTCTGATAAAGATGAAAATGGTAAATTTTTACCCGATCCCTCAGATCCATATTTTTCTAGGGCTTCTTTTTTTTCTATTTCTTCTAGAAGTTTAATACTTAGAACAACTTTTCTTTTTTCAATATCCAATTCTGCAATGGCACAATCAATTCTTTCTCCACCAGTGAACCTTGAACTTCTTTGGTCTTGAGCACTTAATGCAATGTTTGATTTTTTAATTGGTAAATCAAGATCACACCCTTCAGGTCTTACATTAAGTCCTTTATTATCTGTAGATATTATTTTAACTGTAATTGTTTGCTTAACTTTTTTATCTTTAAACCAGTCAAAAGGATCTGGCTGAGTTTGACGAAACCCAACTCTAATTTTTTGATCTGAAACTTTTATTTCTAAAACTTTAACTTTTATTTTGTCACCTTTTTTATATTTAGTAAGTTCTTCTTCACCATTATTTGAATATGTTAAATCATTACAATGTAAAAAAGTATCAATTTCAATGTCTTCAATTTTAACAAATAATGAATATTCATTTTTATTAACAACTTCACCTTCTGTAACTGTACCTACAGGAAATTTTTTTTCAAAAGCCTCAAATGGGTTTTCTAAAGTTAGTCTATGTGAAATTGCCACTCTTCTTTTTTCTTTATCGATTTCAGTTATAACACAATCGATTTCATCATTTACTTTAAACATTTTTTTTGCAGTAGCATTTTTTTTACTCCAACTTAGTTCACTTGAATGAAGTAAAGTAGTTAATCCTGGCTCTAATTCACAGAAAGCTCCGAAGTCCATAATCTTTACAACCTTAACTTTGTAAACTTTGTTTAGAGCATAGTTTTCTATATGTTCAAAAGGATCTGGAGATAGTTGTTTTACCGAACAACCAACTTGTAATTTTTCCTTATCAACAGTAATTACTTTAAGATCATGTTTTTCTCCAATGTTAAAAACTTCATCTGGATGATTAACCCTTGAGTATGATATTTCTTGCAGATGTACCAAAACATCTAATTCACCGTTTACATTAAAAAAACACCCAAACGAACTATAACCTTTTACCTCTGCACCTTTAATAATATCTCCTACTTTATATTTTTCTATTATTTTTGCTTTATCTTCTTTTTTAAAAGAAGATATTATTTCTCTTCTTGAAACACACGCATTACCTCTTATTTTATCCAATTTAATTAAAGCGAACTTCTGAGGCTCATTCATCAAATGACTTATATCTTTTAAAGGTTTATCGCTTATTTGAGAACCTGGTAAAAACATTAGAGAACCAGTGTCTATGTGTTCTACAATACATCCACCTTTACACTTTGATGTAATTTTACCCATTATAGGTTCATTTTTTTCGTAGGCTTGAACAAGCTTATCCCAACCTTTTATTTTTTGAGCTTTATTTGCTGAAACTAATACTTCACCATTTTTATCCTCAATTTTTTCTAATAATACAGAAATTTTTTCACCTATTTTAATTTTTTCTCCGAGACCCATACTTTTAAGCTCGTTAATATCTAAAACAGGCTCACTTTTTAAACCTTCAACAAAAAGGAATACAAATTTATCAGTAATCTTATTTATTTTACCATCAATAATTTTACCTTCTTCTATTTGAATTTTCGAGAGTTGTGAATTTAGTAATTTTTCGAATTCTTGAGTTTCAGGGTTTGAAAGATCTTTGTAAATTTCCATTAATTTCTAGTTTTTCTGTCTATAATTTTTTTTATTTTTAAAAAACACGCTCTTTTAGATAAATTTGACGTGTTAATCAATATAGAATCTTTGGTTTTCTTTAGAGGGGAAATTTTACGATTATAGTCACTTTTATCGCGTTTTTTAATGTTTTTTACAACGTCTTTATAATTAATTCTTTTATTAAGCCCCTTAAGCTCGTTATATCTTCTTAAAGCCCTGGTCCTAATATTTGCTGTTATAAAAAATTTAAAATTTGCATCTGGGATAATTTTATAAGTAATGTCTCTACCATCTAAACAGGAACCATCAAATCTTTTTGGCGGGTTGTATGCGCACTTTAGTTGAAATGAATGAACTAATTTTCTGATATTTTTATTTTTTGCAATTAAAGATGCTTCAGTTCCAATTTCATCAGTTAAAAGCTTTTTGTTTTTAAGCTTATCTAAATTTAAATTTCTAATTTCTTTTTTTATAAAACTTTCATTATATTTATTTCGGTGACTTATCTTTAGATAAGCTATCATTCTATAAATCTTTCCTGTGTCTAAATATAAAAGATTATAATGTTTTGATATTGATTTACATAAAGTGCCAGCACCAGCTGCTGCAGGTGAGTCAACTGCAATTTTTAATATATTTTTTCTATATTTCATTTTGTCAACATTTTGATGACTCTTAGAAATGAGGGAAAAGAAGTTTTTATAGAATCTTTGTCATATATATGCCACTCTCCTCCAAATGATAATGCAGCAATAGCACTTGTCATAAAAACTCTGTGATCTTTTAAATAGTTCTTTATTTCAATTTTTTTATTAACTTTTAATTTTGGGTTTCCAAATATTTTAATTGAATTTTTTGTTATAATTGTTTTAACTCCCATCATTCTTAGAATTTTTGAACCCCATTTTAATCGTGGACTTTCTTTTTTATTAAGTTCTTCTAAATGCTTAAAAAATGATACACCGTCTGCTTTTGCCGCTATTAAAAAAATAATTAAGAATTCATCAATAGATTCACTATTTAATTTTGAGGGACAGTTTATAGATCTCAATTTTTTTGGACTTTTTATAAAAATGTCAGCTACCACCTCTCCTTTATAAGTTTTTCTTTTTGAAAAAGAGATCTTAACTCCCATTCTTTTCAAAATAGTAAGTATTCCAGACCTAGATGGATTAATATTTACATTTTTTATTAATAATTTAGAATTTTCACTTAATACGGTCAAAGCAATAAAAAAAGCACTTGAACTTATATCAGATGGAATTTTATAATTTATTGGATTAATTTTTTTTACTTTATTTATCTCAATTAAATCAAATTTTTTCTTTTTTTTTATCTTTATTGGCAAATTTAAATGTTCAAAAAAAAGTTCTGTATGATTTCTTGATTTTTTTGCTTTTATAATTGTTCTTCCATTAGTCTTTATTCCTCCAAACATAACACTACTTTTGCATTGGGCAGATCCTTTTTTTTCATAATATTTAATTGGTTTTAATTTATTAGATCCTTTAATGATTAAGGGTAATCCATAGTTTCTATTAAGCTTGAAAGTTGCACCAAAACCACTCAGTGGATCAGTTACTCTTTTAAAATCTCTTTTTGATAAGCTTTTATCACCTATCATTTTAATTGGGACTGGTGTATCTATTAAAATTCCAAGAATTAATCTACCAAGTGTCCCAGAGTTTTTTGCGTTAATAGTAAGGTTTTTTTTATATCTATATCCATTAACTCCTTTACCGTAAACTTTGCATATTTTATTATTTATAATAACTCTTATTCCAAGTTTTCTTACAGCCTGTATGGCAGCCAGAACATCTTCAGAAAAAAGTAAATTTTGGGCTTTTGAAACTCCGTTAGATAGAGATGAGATTAATACCCATCTGATACTTAAGCTTTTATCACCAGGAATTATAATCTTTCTATTAAAGTTCTTTATTCTTTTGTTAAAAATTATCTTATTTGCCATTAATAATTAATTAAATTTAAAACTATTACCAAAATAAGCATTTTTAGCATTAATATCTTTAACAAGATTAGATGGAGTATCTTGAGCAATTATTTTACAATTACTTAAAATCATAGCTATATCTACACAAGCTAAAAGGTCCCTTGCCTGATGATCGCAAATACAGATAGTTATTTGACTCTCCTGTTGAAGATTAACTATTATTTCTTGCAACATCTTTATAGTTAACACATCTAAGGCTGCAAAACATTCATCTAAGAGTAGTACTTTTGGATTGCTCAATAAAGATAATGAAATAACTAATTTTTTTTTCTGACCTCCTGATAAAAATTTAGCTTTTATATTTTTAACATTTTCTAGTTCAAACTTTGAAAGCAAATAATCAATTCTTTCTTGTCGTAAATTTTTATTTTGTATTACAATTTCACTTATAGCTTTAAGATTATCTAGAAGAGTTAAATCATTAAAATAACCACCGTACTGTGGTACATATCCAACTTTAAATTTTTTAGTTCTTAAATAAATAGGATACTGAGATACATTTTCACCATTAATTTTAATTTTTCCGTGTTTAGGGTTGATCAGTCCTGTTATAAGATTAAAAATTGTTGACTTACCTACACCATTTGGACCAAGCATGCCAAAAATTTGACCTTCATTTATTTTAAAACTTATATTGTCCAGAATTAATCTATTATCATATGCAAGAGATACATTTTCAAATTCGATTATAGATTTAATTTTTTTAAAAGATTTAATTCTAAATTTTTTAATTACTGCCATTTTTTTTACTTAAAGATTTAATATTTACTTTTTTATTTTCTTCATACATAGAAATCTTAATATCTTTTGTTTTAATATCTACCTCAATTACATCTGCTTTTAGTGAACTTTTATTGTTTTTAAAAATTACGTTTTTAGAAATTGTCATCAAATTTTTATTTAATGAAAATTCAAGATATTCTCCCATAATTATGTTATCTAGATACTGAATTATTACATTTTTTGAAAAAATAGTATCAAAATCATAAATATTATATTTACCAAAGTTAGAGGATATATCTATAGAATTATAATCTTTTAATTTTATTACAGCATCAATTGTAGTTAAATAAATAATATTTGAATTATTTTGATCAATAATTCCTTCAGATGCCTTTAAAATATATTCATTACCACTAGAGTCTTTAGACTTATATTCAACATCTTTTATAATATTAGAGTTTTCTATTTCCTCTCGAACAATTTCTTTTTTCTTCTCTTTTAACTCATTATTATTCTGATTTAAATTAAAAATGATTAATAACAATAGAATTATAATAGAAATTATAAAAGATACTCTTAAAAAAAAACTTTTTTGCATTTAAGATATATTTGACTGCAAAATATTGTGAATATGAAGTACACCTATTGTTTTAAGTTTATTCTTTTTATTAAAAACACACAAAGAGGTAATTTTCTTACTATTCATCAAAGAAAGAGCTTTAGCTGCTAGTTCATTTTTGTCAATTCCAATTGGGTTTTTGGTCATGATTTCACTTACTAACAAATTATGTAAATTTTGTTTTTTTTGAGTAAATCTTCTTAATTCCCCATCAGTAATTATCCCTCTTGTTAAATTTTTTTTATCTCTTACGAGTAAAAAACCTAATTTTTTTAAGTTTAAAACTTTTAGTGCATTTTTCATTTTCAAATTTTCATTAACAAAAGGTATGGCTTTATCTTTGAGCATTATATCTTCTACTGTTTTTAATTGTGAACCTAAAGTTCCAGCAGGATGAATTTTTTTAAAATCTTTATTATTGAACTTTTTTTGTCTCATTGTAGCAATTGCCAGTGCGTCGCCTAAAGCAAGTTGTGATGTCGTACTCGAAGTTGGGATAATGCTACCTGCCTCAGTAACTTTTGGTATTAACAGTTTAATATCTGCAGATCTGTAAAGCACAGAATCTTTTTTTGAAACAATTCCTATTAGTAAAATTTTGTTTCTATTAACATATTGAATGATATTTTTTAATTCATTAGTTTCTCCTGAATTGCTAATTAAAATTAAAATATCTTTCTTTGAAATGCTTCCCAAATCTCCGTGAGAAGAGTCGCTAGCTGATAGATAAAATGACGGAGTCCCAACAGATGAAAATGTTGCTGCTATCTTATTTGCAATTAGTCCACTTTTTCCAACTCCACACAGGATAACTTTTGACTGACATTTAACAATTTGTTCAACAGCTAAATTAAATGTATTATTAAAACTATTTTTTAATTTGTTTAATGCTTTAATCTCTAGATTAATTACAGCTTTACCAATTTTGATAAAATTTTTTTTTTTCATTTAATGAGACCAGATATCATCTTTAAAAAAAGCTAAATCAAGTTCAACTCTTGTTTTTAAAAATTTAAGACAATCTTTATATAAATCAATCCTTTTTTCTCTATTTAAAATATTATTTAATTCATTGTGTATTTTGTGAAGATAAATTACATCATTTGCACAATATTTCATTTGAGCAGGTGTTAAATCTCCACCAAAATCTGAACTTTGAAATTGTTTACTTATATCTACATTTACAAATTCTTTTATAAGGGTTTTTAATGAATGATTATCAGAATATGATCTCGCAAGTTTAGATGCAATCTTAGTATCAAGGATATTATTTGTGTCAGTTTTTAGATAATATTTTATATGAGCAATATCAGCTCTACCATAATGAAAGATTTTTGTGATATCATTATTATTTAATATTTTTGATAGATTTGGAGCTTCATATTTAGATCTATCGAGCTGAATTATATGAGCGTCAGAATTTCCTGAAGAAACTTGGATTAAACACAAAGGATCACGTCTGACATTTAGACCCATGAACTCTCCATCAACAGCTATTACGTTGCCTAAATCTAAATCATCTGGTAAGTCATTTTTGTGAAGTTTAATATCAATACTCATTATTCAGTCATATATATATGAAAGCAAAAAATTGTCTAATTTTTGGTGGAAGTGGCCAAATAGGAAGACATCTCATTAGAAAGTTAACTAAAAACAACTATAGAGTAACCGTTGTTACTAGAAATATTCATCAAAAAGGTCATATTATTAAAACTCAAGGAAATGCAGGATTTATCAATATCGTTGAGGCCAATATTTTTGATGAGACTAAAATCAAAAAATTATTTGTTGAAGCAGATATTTGTATAAATTTAATAGGAATATTATTCGAAAAAAAAGGAAATTCATTTAAGAATATACATACGGTATTTCCATCAATTTTAGCAAAACTTTGTAAGCAATATAATTTAAAACATTTTATTCATTTGTCAGCACTTGGAATAAATGAAGCAATTGATTCTAAATATGCAAAAACTAAAATAGAAGGGGAAAAAGAAATACTAAAAAATTTTTCTTTATCCACAATTTTAAGACCCTCAATAGTTTATTCTGTAGATGATAACTTTACTACAAATTTTATGACTCTACTGAATAGACTGCCAATTTTTCCACTTTACTATTCAGGAAGAACAAAGTTTATGCCCATACATTCTTCAGATATAGTTAATGTAATTTTTAGTGTCATTTCTCAAAATATTTATTCTCAAATTATTGAATGTGTTGGTCCAGAGATAATTTCATTTAAGCAAATTTTGGAAAAATTATTACTATTAATTAATAAAAAAAGATTTTTAGTAACTTTTCCACTCCCTCTAGCTAGATTATCTGCAAAATTTTTTCAACTTTTTCCGAAACCTTTACTCACTGAAGATCAATTATTACTTTTGAAATATGATAATATAAAATCAGGAAATTATAAAACTAATTTTGATTTAGGATGTCCTGCAAAATGTTTTTTTGAAAAAGAGGTTGAAAAATATTGTTACATGTGGAGAGAAGGAGGTCAATTCTCAATAACTAAAAGTGAAAAAAATTAGGCAAACGTATATAAAAAAATTAATAAAAACTAAGCTGACTTAATTTTTTTTTCAATAAACTCTGGAACTTCCTCTTTATCAGTTACATCCTCTTTCTTGCCCTTTGGTTGATATGCATAAAGTAGATGTAGTTTACAATATGAAAAATCTTTAAGAGAGGATCGTCCACAAAAATAGAAGCCCTTTTCATCTGGATGACCTATTGGCCATTTACAAGAATTTTCATCTAAATCTTCTAGAGTTTTAGGATTTTCTGGTTCAAAATCTTTTTCAATTATTAATGATTTAAATTTACTTCTTCGACCATTTTTAGTTTTAATATTTTTATCAATTACTGCATTTTCAAAATTTTCATTTGATGTTGCTGTTCTAGTTTTTATTTTTGCTGATAAATTAAGCCTATGAGCTTTGCCAATTACTGCATTCCTGCTTATTCCACCAATTATCTCAGCTATTTGACTAGCTGTATTTCCTTTGCCCCATAATTCTTTTAGTTTAGATACTTTTTCTTCAGTCCAGCTCATTTTATCTATATAATGTGTTAATATATTTAATTACCACAATATACTGATATATATAAAAAATAAACAAGGATTTTTTATCAGTTATGCACACATACTTAAAAAAACAATTATATTTACAATTCAATCGTGACTTGTATTTAATTTTTTAATTTATAAAAAGTTTATAAAATAGAAAAATGAGTTATTTAGCTAAAAACTATAATAGAAAAAAAATATCTTTTGTAAAAGGAAAAGGAAGTTTCCTTTTCACTAAAAATGGAAATAAATATTTAGATTTTGTTCAGGGAATAGCTGTAAATTCATTAGGGCATGCTCATCCACAATTAGTAAAAGTTATAAATAAACAATCAAAAAAACTCTGGCATGTATCCAATGCATTCGTAATACCTGAAGGTGAAGAATTAGCAAAAAAATTAGCAGAAAAAACTTTTGCAGATTATATTATGTTTCAAAATAGTGGTGCGGAAGCCACTGAAGCTGCAATAAAAGTTGCAAGAAGATATTTTTTTTCAATAGGAAAACCAAATAAAAATAGAATTATTTGCATAAAAAATTCATTTCATGGAAGAACTATAGCTGCAATCCACGCTAGTGGTTCTAAAAAAATGACAGAAGGTTTTGGTCCAAAAGTTGGGGGTTTTGATCATTTTAATTTTGGAGATCATAAAAAATTGAAAAAATTAATTACCAAAAAAACAGCTGCAATTATGGTTGAAACAATTATGGGAGAGGGGGGAATTAAAAAAATACCAGATTGGTGCTTAAGAGGATTAAGAAAGCTATGTAACAAAAAAAAAATTTTATTAATATTAGATGAAGTCCAGTGTGGAATAGGTAGAACAGGAGATTTCTTTGCATTTGAAAGCTCTAAAGTGAAGCCAGACATAGTACCCATTGCAAAAGGGATTGGTGGTGGATTTCCGATAGGTGCAGTTTTGATGAATAAAAAAGTTGCCTCAGGTATGACAGCAGGAACACATGGATCGACTTTTGGAGGTAATCCACTTGCAATGAAAGTGGGTATTACAGTTTTAGATATTATATCAAAAAAAAGCTTTTTAAATAAAGTTAAATCAAACTCTAAATACTTCCATATTCATTTAGTGAAAATTAAAGAAAAGTTTCCGAATATTATAAAAGAGGTAAGAGGCCAAGGGTTTTTAATTGGCTTACAACTTTATAAAGATCAAACAAAATTTATAAAACAACTTATGAATAATAAATTATTAACAATAAAAGCTGCTGAAAATGTAGTTAGAATTTTGCCTCCTTTAAATGTAAAAAAAACTGAAATTGATAAAGCTATTAAAATAATCAAGAAGGTTTGTTCAAAATATAACTAATGAAACATTTTATTAATCTTAAAGATATCTCAACAAAAGATCTGAGAAAAATTTTGTCAGATGCTAAAAAAAGAAAAAAAAAAAGAAATTCACTAAATACTCTTGAGATAGATAAAGGATCGCCTCTAAAAGGTAAGCTACTTGTTCAAATGTTTGAAAAATCAAGTTTAAGAACTAGACTGAGTTTTTATCTAGCAATAAAGCAACTTGGTGGAGGTACATTAACTTTAAGAGCCAATGAACTTCACTTAGGTTCAGGAGGAGAAACACTAGAGGACACAGCAAAAATTTTATCAACTTATGGTGATGGTTTTATGTTAAGAACAGATAAAGATAAAAAATTAGAAAATTTTAAAAAATTTCTTACAATACCATTAATAAATGGCTTAAGTCCTTCTTCACATCCAACGCAGGTTTTATCTGATATTTTTACGGTAGAAGAAATTAAAAAAAAAACAATCTCAAAAATGAACATAGCCTGGGTAGGAGATTCAAATAATGTACTAAATAGTTTAATAGCAGCCTCTATAAAATTTAACTTTCAATTAAATGTTGGATGTCCAAAAAAATATTCCCCTAGTAAACCAATACTAGATTGGGTCAAGAGTTTTAATAATAAAATTAATATTTTTGATAATGCAGCAAAAGCAGTATCTAAAGCAGATGTAATATTTTCAGATAAAGTGATATCTTTGAATGATAAAGTGAACAAAAAGAAAAAATTAAATGATTTTAAAAATTTTAGGATTACAAAAAAATTAATGGAAAAAGCAAAAAGTGATTGTATATTTTTACATTGTTTACCAAGAGGCTCAGAGGTAGAAGAGGAAGTTTTTTTTAGCAAACAATCAAAAGTTTGGCAACAAGCTCTCAATAGAGTACATGTTCAAAAAAGTATTTTGTTGTATTGCTTTGGAAAACTAAGGTAAAGATAAAGGGCTATCTGAATTTTGGTTTAGATATTTGATAACTGAAGCTCTATCTTTTTCTTTTCTAAGTCCTGCAAAAGCCATCTTTGTTCCCTTAATCCATTTAGCAGGTTTTATAAGGTAGCCATTAAGCTCTTCAAAGGTCCATGACTTTTCATACCCTGCAAGAGCTTTTGAATATTTATAATCACTTACAGCTCCGACCTTTCTACCAACTACATTATACAAAGCTGGACCAATTTTATTTTTTCCCCCTTTTACAATAGAGTGACAAGCCGCACACTTTTTAAATATTTTTTCTCCACTAGCAACATCACCCATTGACATTAATGCAGCAATATCAATCACCTTTTCCGTCGTTTCATTTGCTGAAGCGACCGCTGTAGTAATTTGATCTACTTCAACGCTGTAGCCAGGGGTCTCAGGTTTTTCAACATGAAAAATGACTCCAGAAATCTTACCTAATCCAATAATTAGTAAAGCAACCATTAAAATAGCTGCAATCACCTTATTAATTTCAAAAGAATCCATTTTATAAAAATATATTTTGAACGTATAACACTATAAATTAAAAATTGCTTATATTTTAATGTACAATTTTGCCTCTGTTTATAATCTAAAACTAAATAAAAAATAGAATGAAAACATTAATTATTATTCCATCTAGATTGTCAGCAACCAGATTACCTGGCAAACCATTACTTAAAATTAATGGTTTATCAATAATTTCACATGTTTTTAAAAAGGCTGAGGAGACAAATATTGGTGAAGTTTTTGTGGCAACTCAAGATCAAGCAATTATTGATGATGTAAAAAAAAATGGTGGTCAGGCAATATTGACTAATAAAAATCATAAAACTGGCACTGATAGAATAAATGAAGCAATTAAAAAACTTGGAAGGACAGATGTCGAATTAGTTATGAACCTTCAAGGAGATGAACCATTAATGAATGTAGCAGATATTCAAAAGTTGCATGCTCAAATGGTTAAAACAAAATTTGAATTGGGTACTTTAGCATCAAATATTATAGATCAAGAATCATATGATAATTTAAATGTTGTAAAAGTTGTTACTAAAGAGAGTTTATATAATAGTCAATTTCCAGAGGCTATTAATTTTGCAAGAAAACTTAATGATAAACCTAAAAATACTTATAAACATTTGGGTATCTATTGCTATAAATTAAAAACTCTTGAAAAATTTGTTTCACTTAATCAAACTACTAATGAAATTAAGTATAAATTAGAGCAGTTGAGAGCACTGGACAATGAAATAAAGATTAATGTTGCATTTGCAGAATCTTCTCCAATAGGCGTTGATACTAAAGAGGATTTTGTAGCCATAAAAAAAATAATGGAATATAAATCAAAATGAATAAAATATATTTTCAAGGAACTTTTGGAGCATATTCGCATTTAGCAGCATTATCAATTAGTCCTAAAGCAGAAATATTACCGTGTAAAACTTTTGATGAATGTTTCTTAAAAGCATCAAAAGACCCAAATTCAAAAATTATAATTCCTGAGTCAAATAGAATTACAGGCAACATTGGTATTGAGTATTTGATTTTTGAATACAGGCTTAACATTTATTCAGAATATTTTCAAAAAATTGAACATAATTTATTGGGTATTCCTGGCACAAAAATTTCTGATATAAAAGATGTTTATTCACATGGTCAAGCATTATCGCAGTGCTCTAAATTTATAAAATCAAATAATTTTGTTGAACATGTAAGAGCAGATACTGCGGGGTCAGCTGAGATGATTTCAAAAGATAAAGATAATAAAAAAGCAGCAATTGCATCTTCACTGAGTGCAAAAACTTATGGTTTAGAAGTAATAAAAAAAAACATTGAAAATGAAAGGGGAAATTTAACTAGATTTTTAATTATGGGAAAAAATATCTCTCAACCTGAGTTTGGTAAAAAAAAATATATTACTTCATTTTTATTTAAACTTAAAAGTAAACCTGCAGCTTTATATCAATCTTTAGGTGGATTTGCTATTAATGGAGTTAATTTAACAAAATTACAAAGCTATCCTGAAAAAAATAGTTTTGATTCTTTCTTTTTCTTATGTGATCTTGATGGACACATTGAAGATCAAAAAGTACAAAAATCTTTAGAAGAATTAGGATTACATTGTCAAGATTTTCACGTTCTAGGTGTTTTTGAAGCTGACAAACAACGAGAAAAATAAAATTTTATTCTTTTCTTGTAGACTAGAAATTATTACTGCTATAATACTTTTGGAGGCTAGAGGTGGGTGCTGCTTGAACCCGACCAGATCTTAACGGAAGCAGTCGTAGAGACAGTTATTCAGGTTCTAGTCTCCTTAATGAAATTAATATGAATAATAATTCTAAAGTATTAGCTTTAAAATATAGGCCTCAGATTTTTGAGGATCTTATTGGTCAAGATGTTGTTTCAGAAACTATTAAAAATTCTATTAAAGCTGACAAAATACCTAATGCATACTTATTTACTGGAATTAGGGGAATAGGAAAAACAACGATCGCAAGAATAGTTGCAAAGTCTATTAACTGCCCAAGAGTAACAGATAATCAATGTAAAACAAAATGCGAAAACTGTGATGCCATTACTAATTCAAATCACATAGACGTTTTGGAAATGGATGCTGCAAGTAAAACTGGTGTTGATGATGTGAGGGATTTAATTGAATTCTCAAGATATGGACCCACTATAGCAAAATACAAAATTTTTATAATTGATGAAGTTCATATGTTGAGCAAACAAGCATTCAATGCTTTGTTAAAAACATTAGAGGAACCACCTGAATATCTTAAATTTATTTTTGCTACAACTGAAATTAAAAAAATTCCAATTACAGTAGTATCAAGATGTCAAAGGTTTGATTTATCAAGAATAAAATCATCTGAATTATTTGAATTTATAAAAAAAATTAAAGACAAAGAAAATGGTAAAGCTTCAGATGAAGCGTTAAGATTAATAGTAAAAATATCAGAAGGTTCAGTTAGAGATGCCTTATCTCTATTAGATAGGGCTCTATTAAGTTTGGACAAAGGGACCGAATTAGACTTAAAAGCGGCTCAAAAAATTTTTGGTTATTTTGATAAGTCACAACTAATAGATCTCTTTAAACTTATTTTTGAAGGAAATGAAAAAAAGGTTATTTCAATTTATAGAAAAATTTATGACCAGGGGGTTGAACCAAAAATTTTTATTAATGATTTTTTAGAAATACTTTATTATCTAAAAAATATTAATTCGTTAAGTTTAGAAAGTACAAATTTTTCTTTAAATGATGATGAATTTAAAAAGATTAAAGAAATTTCTAATGGTTTAGAAAGTCAAACACTAATTTTATTTTGGCAGTTCACTATAAAAACTCTTGAAGAGCTAGATATTGTTTCAAATCAAAATTTATCAATTGAAATGTTTTTGACAAGGCTGATTCACCTAAGGTCTTTAAAATTAAAAGATAATTTTGAAAAGGAAATTAAAATTGATAATTCTATTGAAAGCAAAGAAACTGATATTTCCTCTAAAATGATTAATCAAATAAAGAATATTTCTCAAGAAGAAAAAAGTAAGCCAGAAGTTCAAACTGAAATCAAAGCTAATAAAAATTTTATTATTAAGTCATTTAATGATTTAATTGAGATTTGCTCAAATAAAAAAGAGATAAAATTAAAATATGAGCTTGAAAAAAATGTTAATCTTGTAAAGTTTGAAAGCAACAGAATTGAAATATCTTTTAACGAAAGTTTAAATAAAGATTTTGTAAAAGAATTATCATCTAAACTTTTTGAATGGACTAATGAAAGATGGATAATTACATTTAGCAAGTTAAAGGGGGAAACGTCTATAAAAGATCAACAAAAAAATATTAAAGAAAAATTAATTAACGACTCTAAAAACTCAGAAATTTATAAAGATGTGATTAACAATTTTCCTGATGCTGAATTAATAAATGTTAAATCAAAAGACAAAGGTGATGATGATGACTGATTTTAGTAAAATTTTAGATAAGGCTAAAGAGTTGGAAGCTAAGATGAAAGAAAGTCAAAAAAAAATTAAAGAAATAAGAGTTGAAGGAGCTTCAGGATCAAACTCAGTAAAAATAACTCTAGATGGGGAAGGAGAGATGCAGACAATTAAGTTGTCTGATGAAATTATGCATGAAGACAAAGCTATAATAGAAGATTTGATTGTTGCAGCACATAACAATGCTAAATCTCAGCTTAAATCAAAAACCTCAGAGGAAATTTCAAAAGCTACAGGAGGTTTTGGAATACCTGGTTTTAAATGGCCTTTATAGTAAATGCAAAATATTAGTGAGATTGAAGAGCTTGTAAAATTAATTTCTAGACTTCCAGGTTTAGGTCCAAAATCAGCTAAACGTATTGTCTTAAAATTAATTAATAATCGTGATGAACTAGTAAAGCCGTTGGCAAAAGCTTTAGCTGAAGTTTATAAAAATATTTCTAGATGTAAAATTTGTGGTCTATTAAAATCTTCTTCTGTGGAATGCGATTATGACAATTGTAGTATTGTAGGAAAGAAGTACGACAAAATTTGTGTAGTTGAAAACATATCTGATCAATGGAGCATTGAAAGCTCAAGTATATATCAAGGATATTTTCATATTTTAGGTGGCACAATTTCATCTGTTGGTCAAAAAAAAGAGGATTTATTAATCCAGTCTTTAGTTGAAAGAGTTAATAAAGATAATATTGAAGAGGTAATTTTAGCAACTAGTGCAACCGTTGAAGGTCAAACTACTGCATATTATGTTCAAGATAGTCTTAAAAATACAAAAGTTAAGGTCACAAAACTTGCTCAAGGATTGCCAGTAGGAGGAGAGATTGAAAGTTTAGATGATGGAACTTTATTTTCAGCTTTCAAAAATAGGTCAAAATTAAATTCTAATTCTGATTAGATTTTTTTAAAATTCTATTTAAATGTAGAAGCGGCTCTGTATACCCAGATGGCTGCTCTTTTCCTTTAAAAATTAAATCACAAGCGGTTTTAAACGCTATAGATTTTTCATAATTGTCACTCATTTTTTCATAATTTTTGTCATTTTCATTTTGTTTATCTACAATTTTAGCCATCTGTTTCATTATTTCTAAAACCTGAATTTTTGTTGTAACTCCGTGATGTACCCAATTCGCTATGTGTTGTGAGGAAATTCTTAAGGTCGCCCTATCCTCCATCAATCCTACATTGTTGATATCGGGAACTTTTGAACAGCCAACTCCCTGGTCTATCCATCGAACTACATACCCTAATAATGTTTGTGCAGAATTTGAAATTTCAGAATTAATTTCATCTACAGACCAATTGGGTCTATCAGCAATAGGAATTTCTAGAAGATCATTTATTTTAGCTTGTTCTCTAGTTTGAATCTTCTTTTGCTCATCAAAAATATTTATCTGATGATAGTGTAGAGCATGTAAAGAGGCAGCAGTAGGAGAAGGTACCCATGCACAATTAGCACCGGCTTTTAAATGATTAATTTTTTCGTCTATCATTTCTTTCATTTTATCTGGCATGGCCCACATACCTTTCCCGATTTGAGCTTTACCAGAAAAACCACACTTTAGGCCAATATCCACATTGTTATTTTCGTAAGCTGAAATCCATTTAGATAATTTCATTTCTCCCTTTTTAATCATAGGCCCAGCTTCCATTGATGTATGCATCTCATCTCCTGTTCTATCTAAAAAACCTGTATTAATAAAAAAAACTCTATTTTTTAAGGTTCTGATACATTCTTTTAAATTTGCTGAGGTTCTTCTTTCTTCATCCATTATACCTATCTTACAAGTATATCTTTCTAATCCGAGCAGTTCTTCAACTTTAGAAAAGATTAAATCAGTAAATTTTGTTTCTTCAGGACCATGCATTTTAGGTTTTACGATGTAAACAGATCCTTTTCTTGAATTTCTTTTTTTCTTTAAATCATGAAGAGCACATGCAGTTGTTAAAAATGCATCCATAATTCCTTCTGGAATTTCATTTCCATCTTTCAAAATTATAGATGAATTAGTCATAAGATGACCTACATTTCTTATTAAAAGTAAACTTCTACCATGTAATTTTGAACCAATACCTTCTTTTGAGATATAGCTTCGATCTGGGTTAAGTTTTCTTTCTAAATTTTTTCCATTTTTTTCGAATTGAATTTTTAAATTACCTTTCATTAATCCTAACCAATTTCTATAGCAAGCAACCTTATCTTCAGCATCAACAGCTGCTACACTATCTTCGTTATCACAAATTGTTGAAACAGCTGACTCAGCAATAACATCACTTATTCCCGCAATATCATGAGCAGCACTAAATGCTTTAGGGTTAATTATTATTTCAAAATGAAGATTATTATTTTTGATTATTACTGCTTCTGGTTTATTTGCATCACCTCTGTGGCCTACAAATTTACTTTTATCTTTGAGTTTATATTCATAATCATCTTTTAAAATAACAAGTTCCTTTTTAATTATTTTTAAAGCTGCAATATTTTTCCAGCTTGTCCCTTCAATTGGAATACATTTATCAAAAAATTCTCTTACATATTTTATTACTTCTTGTCCTCTATTCGGATCATATCTTTCACTTCCACCTTCTTCAGACTCAATTATATTTGTTCCATAAAGACTATCATATAAGCTTACCCACCTTGCGTTAGCAGCATTAAGGGTGTACCTAGCATTCATTATTGGCACTACTAATTGCGGCCCAGCTATTTTAGCAATTTCATCATCTACATTACTTGTTTCAATTTTGAAGTCAGATCCTTCATCCTTTAAATAGTCAATATCTTTTAAAAATTTTTTATATTCTTCAATTTTAATTTCAGCTCCTCTATTTTTAATGTGCCAATCATCTATTTTTTTTTGTAAAATTTCTCTTTTTTCAATTAATTTTTTGTTTAGTGGTGATAATTCATGAACTATATTATCAAATCCTTCCCAAAATTTTTTAGGGGAAATTGAAGTTTCTTTTAACAATTCATCATTTACAAATGATAATAACTCATCAGAAACTTTAAGATTGTTCACGTTTTGGTATTTCTTATCCATTACGATATATCTAAAACCCTTGTAAAATTAAGTCAAATATTTAATAGTAGCATTGACATTTTCTTGTCATTTTCCATACTTATGTATTATTAAAAATTTTACATGAAAAATTATCTCAATTTTGAAACTGATATTAAAGAATTAGAAACTGAAATAGAAAAATTAAAAGACCCTTTTAATCAAAGTGGGGTTTCTGAAGTAGAAACACAAAAAATTTCTAAAATTCAAAATGAACTAGATGAAAAACTAGAAATGATTTATTCTAATCTTGATCCGTGGCAAACTACAATGGTAGCTAGACATGAAGATAGACCAAAATCAAAATTTTTTATTGATAATTTATTTGAAGATTTTATTCCACTGTCTGGTGATCGACATTATGGTGAAGATAATGCAGTCTTAACAGGTTTTGCTAAATTTGAAGGTCAATCAGTTTTAGTTATAGGTCAAGAAAAAGGAGATGATTTAGATACCAGAATTAAAAGAAACTTTGGGATGATGAGACCCGAAGGTTACAGAAAAACTATACGTTTAATGGAATTAGCAAATAAATTCAATTTACCAATAATATCCTTTATTGACACACCAGGAGCTTATCCAGGTGTAGGAGCAGAAGAAAGAGGTCAAGCAGAAGCTATAGCTAAATCAATTGAATGCTGTATGAAATTAACAGTTCCTACAATTGCCATAATAATTGGAGAAGGTGGTTCTGGAGGAGCAATTGCTTTAGCATCTTCTAATAAAGTAGCGATGTTAGAAAATGCGATTTATTCTGTGATTTCACCTGAGGGATGTGCCACTATTTTATGGAGAGATCCAAAAAAAATGTTAGATGCAGCTAAAGCAATGAAACTTTCAGCAAAAGATCTATTAAACCTAGAAATTATTGATGAGATAATTCCTGAACCACTTGGTGGGGCACATAGGGATAAAAATTTGATGCTAAATAATCTTAAGATATCAATAAGTAAAAACTTACAGGACTTTAAAATAATGACACCAGAAGAAATATATAATAATAGAAAAAATAAATTTCTTAAAATTGGTAGAAGTAAAGGATTTACAACTAATTTAGACAGCCTAAGCACTACAAGACTAGATAAAAATTTTAATCAAATTTTTAAATTAAAAAAAACATTGATTATTGCTCTTGGAGTGTCAGTTATTTTATTAACTTCATTAATTTATTTTTTATAATGCTCCACAACAGTTTTTAAACTTTTTTCCTGTTGCTTCACATTTTTCATTTCTAGAAATCTTTCTATCTTTATGTAGAATTAATAAGCATTTGGGATCATTTGAATTAATTTTAGTCTTTTCAAGGGCTGGAGACTCTTGGACTATTTTTAAATTCATTAAAATTGTTATAAAATCTAATTTTAATTTATTTAATAAATTTTCAAATAAATAGAATGCTTCTTTTTTATACTCAACTAGAGGATCTCTCTGTCCATAAGATCTTAGTCCTATAACTTGTCTTAATTGTTCCAAATATTGAATGTGCGATTTCCAGTTGATATCAATTGATTGTAAAAAAATCCTTTTTTCTATGTCTTTTGCTTGTTCTTCACCCAAAAGCTTAATTCTTTCATCTCTTGATTGACGAAATTTTATATTTAATATTTCTCTAAGTTCTTTATCACTACAATCGTTCAATCTTTTTAAATCAGACTCTAAAAAGTCCTTACCCAAAATTCCTTTAATCTTATTGTCAAAATCAGAACTTTTAGGATTAGATTTTTTAAGTATTTTTAATGGTATTAAACTTTCAATTATCTCATTTAAAAAATCTGTAGAATATTGAAAAATTTTATCACTATTCATAGCATCTTTTCTTTGAGAAAAAATTACATATCTTTGGTCATTCAATACATTATCGAATTTTATTAAAGTCTTTCTAATATCAAAGTTTCTTGCTTCAACTTTTTGTTGTGCTCTCTCTAAGGCTTTATTTATCCACGGATGGTCAATACTTTCACCATCTTTCAAACCAAGCTTTTCTAAAATATTATTCATAGACTCTGATCCAAAAATTCTCATCAGATCATCTTCGAGACTTACATAAAAAATTGAGCTACCTTCATCACCTTGTCTTCCAGATCTTCCTCTAGCCTGATTATCTACTCTTCTAGACTCCATTCTTTCAGTACCAATCACATATAAACCTCCAAGAGATTTAATTTTTTCCTTATTTATTTGAAGCTGATCTTCATCTATCGACCCTTTCTTTCCACCAAGTTGAATATCTACCCCTCTACCAGAAATACTAGTTGTAATTATTACAGAATTTTCTTTTCCAGCATTAGCAATTATTTCAGCTTCGTTTTCGTGGTTTTTTGCATTCAGTACCTCATGTTTAATATTTTCTGTTTTTAAAAGATTAGAATATATTTCTGATTTATTTACACTTGATGTAAATACCAATAATGGCTGTCCTTTTTTATGACATTCTTTTATCTTTAATACTATGGCATTATTTTTTTCATTCTCAGTTCTAAAAATTTGATCATTAAAATCATTTCTAATCATCTTTTTATTAGTTGGAATCACCACCACTGGTAAATTATAAATTTCAAAAAATTCTTGAGACTCTGTTACAGCAGTTCCTGTACAACCAGAAATTTTTTTATAAAGTTTAAAGTAATTTTGATATGTAATTGATGCTAAAGTTTGATTCTCAACTGCAATATGGACTCTTTCCTTAGCTTCTAGAGCTTGATGTAGACCATCCCCAAATCTTCTTCCTTCTAAAATTCTACCAGTTAATTCATCAATAATTTTTAATTCATCATTTTGAATAATATAATCTTTACCTTTTTGAAATAGATGATTGGCTCTTAAAGCTTGATTGACATGATGAACTAAACTTAAGTTTTCAGGATCATAAAAATTGTTATTTTTTAGAATACCAGCATTTGAAAAAATTTTTTCAACATTATTAATTCCTTCATTAGTAAGAAGAATATTTTTCTCTTTTTCATCTATTTCATAATCTTTTTCATTTAAGTTTCTTATTAATTTATCAATAGCAAGATACTGAGTAGTTCTATCTTCTGCCTCACCTGAAATTATTAAAGGAGTTCTAGCTTCATCTATTAAACAAGAATCTATTTCATCTACAATTGAAAAAAAATGTTCTCTTTGAACCATTTCTTCATTTGAATATTTCATATTGTCTCTTAAATAATCAAACCCAAGCTCGCTGTTAGTTGCATAAGTTATGTCACAATTATAATTTTTTTTTCTTTGCTGATCATCTTGATCGTTGTTTATATAACCAGATGTAAGCCCAAGAAAATTATATATAATTCCCATTTCTTGAGAATCTCTTTTGGCTAAATAATCATTTACAGTGACTATATGTACACCCTTTTCACAAAGAGCATTTAAATATGCAGCGAGTGTTATAGTTAAAGTTTTACCTTCTCCAGTTTTCATCTCAGCAATTTTGGCTTGATGCAAAACTACACCACCAACTAATTGAACATCAAAATGTCTCTCTTTTCTCATTCTTCTAGAGGCATCTCTTACAAGAGCAAAAGCCTCTGGAAGTATCTGATCAAGAGTTTCACCATTTTTAACTTTTTGTTTTAATTCAAGAGTTTTTTTTGGAAAATCCGAATCAGCTAGTTTTTTTGTAGACTCTTCTAAAGAATTAATTTTTTTAACAATTTGCTCTATCTTATCTAATTCTCTTTGATTACTAGATTTTATGAATTTTGAGAATAAGTTAAGAGGATTTAACATGACTTTTTGATATATTATTTACTTATATCCTTTAATATAATTATGAAATAATTATTTTAAATACTATGGGTATTAATTTAACTAATTTTTTATCTTCTAAATCAAAAAGTAAGAGAATGATGGAATTTCAAGATTTAGATCATATTGACGGTGTATCAATTTCAACAGTTAGCGCAAATTTATACAATAATTCGAGAGATGATTTAGTTATGTTTTATTTCAGGGATGGGGCAAATAGTGCCTCGGTATACACTCAGTCAAAAATAATATCTGAAAATATAAAATGGAATTTAAATCAAAAAGCTAAAAAAATATTTTCTTTATTAATTAATACAAGAAATGCTAACTGTTTTACTGGAAGACAAGGTTACAAAGGTTTAGAAAAAATTGCTGAGATTACTTCTCAAAAATTAACAGAAAAACAAAAAGAAGATGATGAAGAACCAAAAAAAATTAAATCAAAAGAAATAATTTTTGGCTGCACAGGTACAATTGGAGAAAATTTTCCGGAAGATAAAATAAAATCAAAAATACCTGAACTAATAAATAAATTAAAATATACACAGAACAAATTAGTTTGGATGAAGGCAGCACTAGGAATAATGACAACCGATACTCAACCAAAGATGGCAATGGAAAAATGTTTTATTGGAAATAGTGAAATTAAAATATTTGGGGTTGCGAAAGGTTCTGGCATGATTCAACCAAATATGGCAACTACTTTAGGCTATATATTTACAGATGCAGATATCAAAAATGATATTTTAAAGAAACTTTTAAAGAAAAATATAGCAACAACATTTAATGCAATTAGTTGTGATAGTGATACTAGCACAAATGATATGGTTTCTATTTTTTCAACAGGAAAAATAAAACATCCTAAAATTAACAGTTTAAATGATGAAAAACTTAAAGACTTTGATAAAGCATTAAATAAAGTTTTATTAAATTTAGCTAAGAGAGTTGTAGCTGATGGAGAAGGAGCATCCAAATTTATTACAGTCAGTGTTCAAGATTGTAAAAATGATATTGAAGCTAAAAAAATTGCCTTTTCGATATCTAATTCTCCTTTAGTAAAAACAGCAATTGCTGGTGAAGATCCCAATTGGGGAAGAATTATTATGGCAATAGGAAAAGCTGGTGTTCAACTAAATTATGAAAAATTATCTATTAAATTTGGAACTATAATAATAGTTCAAAATGGCAAAGTTAATCCTAATTATAAAGAGGAAGAAGCTGCAGATTACATGAAAAATGACAGTATTGATATTTTTGTAAATATCTCAAGTGGATCAAAAAATTTTACAGCATATACAATGGATCTAACCAAAAAATATATTGAAATTAATGCAGATTATAGAAGCTAAGATAAATTTGATTGAATTCTAAAAAAGAATTATTAAATATAAATTATGATTAAATATAAACTTAGTTGTAAAAGTTGTAAAATCTCATTTGATAGTTGGTTTGCCTCTTCAAAAGAATATGACAAACTCAAAAAAAAAAATTTGTTAAATTGCCATATTTGTAATTCACGGAAAGTAGAAAAATCATTGATGGCACCAAAATTAATAAATAAACCTATTTCAAAAAGTTTTGATAATCAAAATTTAAAATTAAAAAAAATTAGCAATAAAATTAAAGAATACCAAAAATTTATTAAAAATAATTTCGAGTTTGTTGGAAAAAATTTTGCATATGAGGCAAGATCTATTCATTACAATAGTAAAAAAAATATCAAAGGTATTTATGGAACTGCCACAAAAGAAGAAATTAAAGAACTTAAAGAAGAAGGTGTTAAAACAGAAATAATACCCTGGTTAGAAGACAAAAGTAATTAGTCTTTGATAAATTTTCCAATATAATTGACAGACTTGTCAGAGCTAATAGACCACTGATCCTTTATTAAATTGAATTTCATCCCATCTAATTTATCAAGGGATAGATTATATTCTTTTAAAATTTTAATCAGATCCTCTGGTATCACAAACTTTTCCCATTCATGGGTTCCGATAGGAAGCCATCGCATAATGTATTCTGCACCTATAATTGCAAATACATAAGATTTAAGAGTTTTATTGATTGTTGCAACAAACATTATACCCTCTTTTTTTAAAAGTTTAGCACATGATTTTAAAAAAAAATCTACATCTTCAACATGTTCGATGATTTCCATATTTAGAATCACGTCAAATTTTGTATTAGTAATAAAATTTTCTGGTGAAGTGCAATGATATTTAATATTTAAACTGTTTTTTTTGGCATGTAATTTTGCAACTTGAATATTTTTTTCTGAAGCATCAATCCCAACTACCTCTGCACCTAATCTACTCATTGGTTCAGATAACAATCCTCCTCCACAGCCTATATCTAAAATTTTAACCTTTTCGAGAGGTTTTCTTTTATTTTTAAGTTTAAAAGAGCTTGTTATATTATCTTTAATGTATGAAATTCTTATGGGATTAAATTTGTGTAATGGTTTGAATTTACCTGTTGGATTCCACCATTCCTCTGCGATTTTTGAAAATTTTTCTATTTCTTCTTTATTAATTGTGTTATTTTTCATTAGAAATTTGACTTTATATTCAAGATGTATTTTATCAATATATTTTAACTTTAAGATAATATTTTATCATGAAAATTGTAGTACTTAAATTTGGTGGGACATCAGTTGGGACAATAGAAAAAATTAAAAAAGTTTCCCGTATTATTGGTGAATTTAGAAAAAAAAAATATAAAGTTATCGTGGTTTCATCAGCAATGAGTGGTGTGACAAATGAGTTAGTTAAAAAATCTAGACTTATAAGTGAAAATTTTTCTGAAAATGAGTATGATGTTCTTGTCTCTTCTGGTGAACAAATGGCTTGTTCTCTTATAGCGGGGAGATTAATCAATAATGGATTTAAATCTAGATCTTGGTTAGGATGGCAACTTCCAATATATACTAATGGTCCTCATAAAAACTCTAGAATTTATCAAATAAACAAAAAAAAAATTATTAAATACTTAAGAGATGGAGGGATTCCAATAGTTGCCGGTTTTCAAGGAATAAATAAAGAAAATAGAATTACAACAATTGGAAGAGGAGGATCAGATGCAAGTGCTATAATGCTTGCAAAATTTTTTAAAGCGAAAAGATGTATAATTTATACCGATGTTGAAGGCGTCTTTACAACTGACCCTAATAAATTAAGTAAAGCAAAAAAAATCAAAGTTATTTCTTACGAAGAAATGCTAGAAATGGCATCTTTAGGTGCTAAAGTTATGCAACCAGTTTCAATTCAAGATGCTAGATTAAATAGAATTGATATTGAAGTAAAATCATCTTTTACAAATAGACCAGGAACGTTAATTACAAAAAAATCGAATATTTCTAAAAATAAAATTATTACTGGTATTTCTTCGACCCACAATGACTCCAAAGTAACCTTAGTTGGAGTAAAAGATAAGCCAGGTGTTGCAGCATCTATTTTTAAACCATTGTCAATTAATTCGATAAATGTAGATATGGTTGTTCAAAATATTTCAGCTAACGGTAAGGAAACAGACCTTACTTTTACAATTAAAACAGATGATCTCAATAAAACAAAAAAGATAATTAAAGAAAACAAAAAAATCAATTTTAGAAAAATATTATTTGAAAAAGGGGTTTCAAAAGTTTCTATAATAGGTGTTGGTATGATTACTACACCTGGAGTTAGTTTCAGAATGTTTCAATCTTTATCGAGTAAAAATATCAATATACAAGTAATCTCTACTTCAGAAATTAAGATTTCAGTTTTGATAAATAGTAAAGATGTTAAAAAGGCTTTGATAGTTTTACATAAAGAATTTAAGTTAGATAAATAAAAATGAGTATTAGACCATTTAGAGATATTAAGAGAAGAAAAACAAAAACAATAAGTTTAGGAAATGTTAAAGTAGGTGGTGATAACCCCATATCAGTTCAATCTATGACCAACACGTTAACAACTGACGTGAAAGCTACTATAAAACAAATTAATGAAATTCAAAACGAAGGTGCTGATTTAGTTAGGGTGTCCTGTCCAGATGAAGCCTCATCAAAAGCTTTAAAAGAAATTGTAAGAAATGTGGATGTACCAATAATAGCTGATATTCATTTCCATTATAAAAGAGCTATTGAGGCCGCAGAAAGTGGCGCAAGCTGTTTAAGAATAAATCCAGGAAATATTGGAGATAAAAAAAAAATAAAAGAGGTTATAGCAGCAGCAAAGGATTTTGATTGCTCAATTAGAGTTGGGGTAAATGCAGGATCTTTAGAAAAAGATATTTTAGAAAAATTTAAAGAACCTTGTCCTGAAGCCTTAGTTGAAAGTGCGATTAGAAATATCAAAATTTTAGAGGATGAGGATTTTTTTAATTTAAAGGTAAGCGTAAAGTCTTCAGATGTTTTCTTGACAATTCAAGCTTATAGACAACTTTCAAAAGCAACAGATTACCCACTTCATCTAGGGATTACAGAAGCAGGCAGTTTTATTTCAGGAAGTATAAAATCTTCTATTGGTGTAGGAACATTACTTTTAGAAGGTATAGGTGACACTATAAGAATTTCACTATCAGATGATCCAGTTCAAGAAATAAAAATTGGAAATGAAATATTGAAATCTTTAAATTTACGTAATAGAGGTGTGAAGATTATTTCCTGTCCCTCATGTGCAAGACAAGGTTTTGAGGTAATTGAAACAGTTAAATTATTAGAGGAAAAACTTTCTCATATTAAGACACCAATAACTTTATCGGTTATAGGATGTGTTGTAAATGGCCCTGGTGAGGCTGCACTTACAGATGTGGGGATTACGGGAGGTAAGAATGGAAATAATATGCTTTATCTATCTGGGATACAAAAAGAAAAAGTCTTAACAAAAGATATGATCAATAGAGTAATCAGCGAAGTTGAAAAAAAAGTCTCTGAAATAGAAAATAACTAAAAATGATACCTGAAAAAACAATTAAGGAATTGATAAATAAACATTCTATTTTAGAAAAAGATTTATCCACTGGCTCAATAGATAAAAAAATTTTTGCTGAAAAATCAAAAGAGTATTCAGATTTAAATGAAATAGTAGAGGATGCAAAAAAATATATTGCATATGAAAAAGATAAGCATGAATTAGAAAAAATTTTACAAGATCAAAATACAGATCAAGAGTTAATTAATATGGCGCAAACTGAATTAACCAATCTAAAAATACAATATGAAAAAAATGAAAAAAAATTAAAACTATTTTTATTACCAAAAGATGAAGCTGATAAAAAAAATGCTATTATAGAAATTAGAGCTGGAACTGGAGGACTGGAAGCAAGCTTATTCGCTGCTGATCTTTTTAAGATGTATGAAAAAATTAGTCATAAAAAAAAATGGTTTTTAGAATTGATATCAATTTCAAAAAGTGAAGCTGGTGGATTGAAAGAGGTAATAGCTTCTATCAAAGGAACAAATATTTATTCCACTTTAAAATATGAAAGTGGAGTCCATAGGGTTCAAAGAGTCCCTGATACAGAAACTCAAGGAAGAGTTCACACGTCAGCAGCTACAGTTGCAGTATTACCCGAAGCAGAAGAAGTTGATTTGAAAATAAATGAAACTGATTTAAGAATTGATGTTTTTCGAGCTGGAGGTCCAGGTGGTCAATCAGTGAATACAACTGATAGCGCTGTAAGAATTACACATATACCTTCAGGTTTATCAGTATCGCAACAAGATGAAAAATCTCAACATAAAAATAAAGCTAAAGGAATGAAAATATTAAGAGCACGACTCTATGAGCTAGAAAGATCAAGAATAGATCAGGAAAGATCTGAAGATAGAAAAAGTAAAATTGGAACTGGAGATAGATCAGAAAGAATAAGAACTTATAATTTTCCTCAAGGTAGAGTAACTGATCATCGAATAAATTTAACATTACATAAATTAGAAGAATTTTTAGAGGGAGAAGCATTTGACGAAATAATTGAGTCTTTATCATTAAAAGCTCAAGAAGAAAGCCTTAGTAAACTTTAATATATGAATATTCAAACTGCTGTTAAGAAAGCACAACTATATTTAAAAGAAAAAAATATTAAAAACCCAGTTTTAGATAGCCAAATTTTAATGTCTGAGGCAATAAAAAAAGAAAAAAAATTTATAATTTTAAATTTTGATAAAGAAATTTCAAATAAAAGCCTTGAGTATTTTAATAAACTCATTCATCTACGTGGAAGGGGTGAACCAATAGCCTATTTGACTAAAGAAAAATATTTTTGGAAATATAAGTTTACTGTAAACAGAGACGTTTTAATTCCTAGACCAGATACTGAGGTTTTAATTGAGGAGGTTTTAGAATTAACAAAAGGCAAAGATAGTTTAAATTTATTAGATGTAGGAGTTGGTTCAGGCTGTATACTTATTTCAATTTTAAAGGATAAAAAAAATTTTTATGGCACAGGAATTGATATCAGTAAAAAATCATTGGATACTTGTAAAATTAATGGTGAGAATCTTGGGGTTATAAATAGATTAAAATTGTTCAAATCAGATATTGACAATTTTCACTTTCGCAAATATGATTTGATTATATCTAATCCTCCTTATATTGAAAAAAATAAGCTTAAATATTTGGAAAAAGATGTAATTGGTTTTGAACCCAAGCAAGCTTTAGATGGAGGGGTAGAAGGATTATCAGAAATCAGTAAAGTTATTAATAGATCATCTGAACTGATAAAAAAAAATGGTTTTTTGATTTTAGAAATTGGCTTTGATCAAAAATGGAAAGTAAAAAAAATATTAGAAAATAAAGGATTTTATATTAAAAAGATTGTAAGAGATTTATCTAATAATGATCGCTGCATAGTCAGCAAAAAAATTTAATAAAATATAATGGTTACATTTAGAAATAATAACAATAGCAGAAGAAATAGTTTTAGAAGGAATGAAAGAAACTATAAATCTAATGGTGATAGGAATAAATTTAATAATAACTTTTCAAATAGTGATAATTTTCAAAGAAAAGTTCCAGGAAGAAACAACCACAATGCGCCAAAGCTAATTGAAAAATACAATAATTTAGCTAGGGAGGCTTTATCTAGTGGTGATAAAATTTTATCAGAGAATTATTTTCAGCATGCAGATCATTTTACAAGAATTTTAAACGAAAAAGAAATTCAAAAAAAAATCTTTAATAACAAAAGTTCTGCTGATTTAAACAATTCTACTAATGCTAATAATCTAGAAAATGAAAGTTCTACTGATAAAGGTGTTAGTAACTTAAATGAGACGCAGTCATAGTCTAATTAATTTAATCCTATAATCTTTTCAGATTTAAGAACATCTAACTTAATTTTTTTAGTTTCAAAAAGCTTTCTCTCTTCATCTTTCAAAATTTTACCAGATGGTAATTTAAGTTTTTGAGAATTTACTTTTTTCCCATTAATAATAATTTCATAATGCAAGTGAGGACCTGTAGATTTTCCAGTTGAGCCAACGTATCCAATAGTTTGACCTTGTTTAACCCTAACACCACTTCTTATACCTTTAGCAAATTTAGACATATGAGCATAAACAGTTTGATATGTAGAGTTGTGTTTTATAACAATACAATTTCCTCCTCCACCACACCATCCAGCTTTTTTTATTTTTCCATTACCCGATGCCATAATAGGTGTGCCCATAGGAGCTGCAAAATCAGTTCCTTTATGCATTTTATTAAAACCATCAATTGGATGTTTTCTCATGCCGAATGATGAAGACAATCTTGCACCATTTATAGGTGTTTTCATTAAAGCCTTTTGAACACTTCTTCCATTCTTGTCATAATGTCCTTCACTATCTTTTAAGTCAAAATAATATAAAGAATTATTTTCACCACTTAACTTCAAATTTGCATAAAGAATATTTCCAGACTCAATGATATTATTTTTATCATCAAAAAAAACTTCATACATAATTTGAAAACCATCTTTTTTTCTAATATCTCTTTGAAAATCAACCTGAAATCCATAAATCCTTGCAAATTCAATAATTATATTTGCAGGAATTTTTTCCTCTATAGCTGATTTATAAAGGCTTTCTAATATAATATTTTCATCATAAATGATTTTTTTATTAAGTTTAGTAACTACAATTTTTTGATTAAACTTATTATCAAAATTATCTCTACTTAAAAATATTTTTTCTGTTTTTGAAACCTGAAATATAAATTCTTTAACTAAAGAACTTGTTTGGTCTACTGTAAAATAAAACTTTTGATTAAGTTTAAGTCTGTTGATATCCATTTTTTTTGATAATTCATTCTTAATTTGTTGAATTTCAGATTTATTAACTGAATACTGTTCTAATATTTTGTCAAAAGTTTCACCAACACCTACAATGTGTTCAATTTTTTTGAACTTAGGTTCTAAGTTACTAAATAAATGATTTATAGATTTTTTAAAATAGACGTTGTCTAATAAATCCTCATAGCTGTTTATAATTTTTAATTTATTATAATTATAGTAGGAGGTAAAAGATGCTGTTATTATTAATACTAAAATTAAGCTAAAAATTTCTAAATTTTTTTTTATTTTTATTTTTATTTTTTTTAACATTAGATTTTATTGTGTGCCGTATTATTAGTTTAGGATTTATCAAAAATCAAAAAAAACCCTTTAAAAATGAGGCTTTTAATCGATTTTTTTAATCATAAAAGCTTGATTTCCTAAAATTTTAGCCTATAAGCATCGAACTTTCTCAATAAAACTATTGTTTTACAATAAAATAAATGAGAATTATTGGGCTTTTTTTGCTCAATTAGCTATTTAAAAAGTCAAAATTTAAGAAGAGAAGTGTGGACGGTTAAGGTTACCAAAATTTGTCGTACACACTTCAATATTATATAAATTTTATTCTTAGAATTTATATAGAAGCTAGTGTGCGCCGTTTTTAAACTTGAGAGTTTGATCATGGCTCAGAACGTACGCTGGCGGCACGCCTAACACATGCAAGTCGAACGAAGTAGCAATACTTAGTGGCAGACGGGTGAGTAACATGTGGGTATCTGCCCTATGGCCTGGAATAACACGAGGAAACTTGTGCTAATACCGGATAAGTCTTTACGGAGAAAGCTTTATGCACCATTGGATGAGCCCGCACTTGATTAGTTTGTTGGTAGGGTAATGGCCTACCAAGACTTAGATCAATAGCTGATTTGAGAGGATGATCAGCCACATTGGGACTGAGACACGGCCCAAACTCCTACGGGAGGCAGCAGTGGGGAATCTTGCACAATGGAGGAAACTCTGATGCAGCGATGCCGCGTGAGTGAAGAAGGCCCTTGGGTTGTAAAGCTCTTTCGTCGGGGAAGAAAATGACTGTACCCGAATAAGAAGGTCCGGCTAACTTCGTGCCAGCAGCCGCGGTAATACGAAGGGACCTAGCGTAGTTCGGAATTACTGGGCTTAAAGAGTTCGTAGGTGGTTGAAAAAGTTGGTGGTGAAATCCCAGAGCTTAACTCTGGAACTGCCATCAAAACTTTTCAGCTAGAGTTTGATAGAGGAAAGCAGAATTTCTAGTGTAGAGGTGAAATTCGTAGATATTAGAAAGAATACCAATTGCGAAGGCAGCTTTCTGGATCATTACTGACACTGAGGAACGAAAGCATGGGTAGCGAAGAGGATTAGATACCCTCGTAGTCCATGCCGTAAACGATGTGTGTTAGACGTTGGAAATTTATTTTCAGTGTCGCAGCGAAAGCGATAAACACACCGCCTGGGGAGTACGACCGCAAGGTTAAAACTCAAATGAATTGACGGGGACCCGCACAAGTAGTGGAGCATGTGGTTTAATTCGAAGATACGCGCAGAACCTTACCAACACTTGACATGTTCGTCGCGACTTTAAGAGATTAAAGTTTTCGGTTCGGCCGGACGAAACACAGGTGCTGCATGGCTGTCGTCAGCTCGTGTCGTGAGATGTTGGGTTAAGTCCCGCAACGAGCGCAACCCTCACTTTTAGTTGCCATCATTAAGTTGGGCACTCTGAAAGAACTGCCAGTGATAAGCTGGAGGAAGGTGGGGATGACGTCAAGTCCTCATGGCCCTTACGTGTTGGGCTACACACGTGCTACAATGGTATCTACAACAGGAAGCAAAACAGCGATGTTAAGCAAATCCTTAAAAGATACCTCAGTTCGGATTGCACTCTGCAACTCGAGTGCATGAAGCTGGAATTACTAGTAATCGTGGATCAGCGTGCCACGGTGAATGCGTTCCCGGGTCTTGTACACACCGCCCGTCACACCATGGGAGTTGGTTCTACCTTAAGGCAAGGTTTAAAACCCTTGACCACGGTATAGTCAGCGACTGGGGTGAAGTCGTAACAAGGTAGCCGTAGGGGAACCTGCGGCTGGATTACCTCCTTTCTAAGGATGAATGAAAGTAAAATTTCATTCTAAATAATATACATAGGTAATGTTGACCGTCCTCATTTCTCTTCTTAAAGTAGTGTTTCTCTTGCATAGGGGCCGGTAGCTCAGTTGGTTAGAGCACACCCTTGATAAGGGTGGGGTCGAAAGTTCGAGTCTTTCTCGGCCCACCAATTAAAGATCATGGGGGATTAGCTCAGCTGGGAGAGCGCCTGATTTGCATTCAGGAGGTCAGCGGTTCGATCCCGCTATCCTCCACCAAAAAACACTTAGTTATAAAAATTGTAAATAAAAATAATAATTAATATCAATATCTATATCCGAACATTAGTAATGTTATTAGCTAATGTTCAAAATAAAAATTTGATTCAACACAGAATTTTTTTCTGTGCATAAATCAAGCGTTTAAGGGCGTGTGGCGGATGCCTTGGCACTGAAAGCCGAAGAAGGACGTGATATACTGCGATAAGTTTCGGGGAGCTGTATGTAAGTTTTGATCCGAAAATTTCCGAATGGGGAAACCCACCACTTTATGTGGTACTTTAAACTGAATACATAAGTTTAAAGAGACAACCTGGAGAACTGAAACATCTAAGTAACCAGAGGAAAAGAAATCAATTGAGATTCCGTTAGTAGTGGCGAGCGAAAGCGGACTAGGCCAGCAGTTTTGATAAAAAAATTTGAATAGTTTGGAAAAGCTAACCATAGAGGGTGATAGTCCCGTATAAGTAATGTTTGTTAAAACTCATGAGTAAAGCGGGACACGTGAAATCCTGCTCGAATATAGGGGGACCACCCTCTAAGCCTAAATACTCTTCAGTGACCGATAGTGAACTAGTACCGTGAGGGAAAGGTGAAAAGAACCCCTATTAGGGGAGTGAAATAGAACCTGAAACCGCATGCCTACAATCAGTCGAAGCTCTTTTTAGAGTGACGGCGTACCTTTTGTATAATGGGTCAGTGACTTAATTTATTTAGCAAGCTTAAGCCATCTAGGTGTAGGCGCAGCGAAAGCAAGTCTTAATAGGGCGAATAGTTAAATGAATTAGACCCGAAAACGAATGAGCTTACCATGAGCAGGTTGAAAGCAAGGTAACACTTGCCGGAGGACCGAACCAGTTGACGTTGAAAAGTCTTTGGATGACTTGTGGTAAGGGGTGAAAGGCCAACCAAATTCGTAGATAGCTGGTTTTCCGCGAAAACTATTTAGGTAGTGCGTTGAATAAATAGATGTTTAGAGGTAGAGCACTAAATGGGCTAGGGGGAAGAGATTCTTACCAAACCTAATAAAACTCCGAATGCTAAACATTGTTCTTCAGCAGACAGACTGTGGGTGCTAAGGTCCATGGTCGAGAGGGAAAGAGCCCAGACCACCAGATAAGGTCCCCAAATTATGATTAAGTGTGAAAGGATGTGGAAATTCCTTAACAGCCGGGAGGTTGGCTTAGAAGCAGCCATCCTTTAAAGATAGCGTAACAGCTCACCGGTCTAATAGAGTTTCTGCGCCGAAGATGTAACGGGGCTAAAATCATATACCGAATCTGTGGATTTACAATTTTTTCGAAAATTGTAACTGGTAGCGGAACGTTCTGTAAGCCTGCGAAGGGATACCCGTGAGGGATCCTGGAGGTATCAGAAGTGCGAATGCTGACATAAGTAACGATAAAAGAAGTGAAAAACTTCTTCGCCGAAAATCCAAGGGTTTCTGCGCAAGGTTAATCCGCGCAGAGTTAGTCGGCACCTAAGGCGAGGGCGAAAGCCGTAGTCGATGGAAATAAGGTTAATATTCCTTAACCAGATGGTAGTGACGGATCTTGTAAATTGTAAGTTCTTAATGGATTGAACTTGCCGTGAAAAGGTTCCAAGAAATAGCTCCATCATTAGACCGTACCCTAAACCGACACAGGTGGATTAATAGAGTATATTTAGGCGCTTGAGAGAATGATGTTGAAGGAACTCGGCAAAATGCTTCCGTAACTTCGGAATAAGGAAGACCTTTTTTTAGGCAACTATAAAAAGGTGGCACAAGCTAGGGAGAAGCGACTGTTTATCAAAAACACAGGGCTCTGCTAACACGTAAGTGGATGTATAGGGTCTGACGCCTGCCCGGTGCTGGAAGGTTAATGCGATGGGTGCAAGCTCATTTCTGAAGCCCCAGTAAACGGCGGCCGTAACTATAACGGTCCTAAGGTAGCGAAATTCCTTGTCGGGTAAGTTCCGACCTGCATGAATGGCGTAACGATTTCTCCGCTGTCTCCAACATCAACTCAGTGAAATTGAATTCTCCGTGAAGATGCGGAGTTCGCGTAGTTAGACGGAAAGACCCCGTGCACCTTTACTGCAACTTTACATTGGTGTTAGGAAAAACATATTTAGCATAGGAGGGAGACATTGAAGCGAAAGCGTCAGCTTTTGTGGAGTCACCAGTGAAATACCTCTTTTGTTTTTCTTGATATCTAACCGATTGCCGTCATCCGGCATCGAGACATTGTATGGTGGGTAGTTTGACTGGGGCGGTCGCCTCCCAAATAGTAACGGAGGCGTGCGAAGGTAGGCTCAGAACGGTCAGAAATCGTTCGTAGAGTGCAATGGCATAAGCCTGCCTGACTGTGAGACTGACAAGTCGAGCAGAGACGAAAGTCGGTCATAGTGATCCGGTGGTTCTGAGTGGAAGGGCCATCGCTCAACGGATAAAAGGTACGCCGGGGATAACAGGCTGATACTGCCCAAGAGCTCATATCGACGGCAGTGTTTGGCACCTCGATGTCGGCTCATCACATCCTGGGGCTGGAGCAGGTCCCAAGGGTTTGGCTGTTCGCCAATTAAAGTGGTACGTGAGCTGGGTTCAGAACGTCGTGAGACAGTTCGGTCCCTATCTGCTATGCGTGTAGAAGAATTGAGAGGAGTTGACCCTAGTACGAGAGGACCGGGTTGAACATACCACTGGTGGACCGGTTGTAGCGCCAGCTGCAGTGCCGGGTAGCTAAGTATGGAAGAGATAACTGCTGAAAGCATCTAAGCGGGAAACTCACCTCAAAACTAGTTCTTCCTATAGAGCCGTGGTAGACCACCACGTTGATAGGCTGGATGTGGAAGCGCAGTAATGCGTGCAGCTGACCAGTACTAATAGCTCAATTGGCTTGATTTATGCACTGAAAAAAATTTTTTTATAGAATTTGGTAATATAACTTATTTTAAAAATCCCAGTTTACATAACTGGGGTTTTTTTACTTATGCATTTTAATTTAAATATATTTTTTTGCCAAAATATAATCTTGTTCATCATCAATATCTAAATTTTCAATTTTAGATGAACTAATATAAGGGATAAAATTTTTTGGAACTAACGTTTTTTCCTTTTTTAAAATATATGGATTTATTAAATATCCTAATCCATTAATTCTATATAGTTTTTTTAATGTTTGAGATCTTTTTGTGAAATATTTTTTTGACATATAGGGCATAGCTTTATTATTTTTTAATTTTATCATCCATTCAGGGTGTTCATCACATTGACTTAAGCTAATAACGGATTGTTTATAATTTTTTTTAAAGATTTTAATCATATCTTTTATTGTTTTTGATTTTCTGAATGGAGATGTTGGTTGTAAAATAAAAATTCCATCTACTTCACCAAATTTTTTTTTATACCAATTATAAGCGTGTATAATGGTCTTTTGAGATGGTACTAAATCACCTGAGAGTGACTTAGGCCTAATCCAAGGCGCTAAAATATTATATTTTTTTGACAATTTAATTATATCTTTATCATCTGTTGTTAATAAAATTTGATTAAATTGTTTTGATTTATTCGCAACTAAAAATGTATGTTCAATAAGTTTTTTTTTATTTAAAACAATTTTATTTTTATTTTTTATCCTTTTTGAATTTTTCCTAGCTGGTATAATTGCTAATATATTCATATTTAATTAGAGTTATTAAATTACATTTAATTTCATTTTTTTTATTAAAATAAATTGATTTAGAAAGAATGCTCTAAAGTTATTCCTTTTTTATCATTAAAGAAAGAAGTTAGCATTCTTGTTGACGAATTGGTAGTGAATAAAGATATATACCCATAATTATTATTTAAAAATTTTTTATAATTTGGAAAAATTTCTCCTAATTCATAAACTAGCGGATTACAAATATCTTCTTTTCTATCAATAAAAATTTCCTTTTTTAAAACGTTTAAGTTGTCAGAGTTAAAAATATTAAAACATAAACAAAATTTTTTTTGTGGGTCTAAAACTGTATTAAAATTTAGATGAATGTATGTTTTATATTTTGAGGAAACAAGAGACCAACTGTACCTTTTCTTTGATGTTTTTTCATGTACGACACCCAAAGAACATTCAAATGGAATTTTTTGATTTTTAGTTTTACCTGATAAAGCCGTTACTAGCCTCGATGGTAAAATATTATATTTAGTTAAAAATAGAGCTCTATTTGTGTTTTTAGGAATTTCTAATATTTTCCCACTTTTAATTTTCTTATTGTAATTTTTTTTATCAAATTTCAGCAAGAATGTATTTTTTTCAAATTTAGGATAGATAATTAATTTTGATTTTTCGATATTTTTCTTAAAAAGTACAAATGGCATTTCCGCACCTTTGGTTGAAGTATTTTTGTTTGTTTTATATTTTGAATAATCAAAATTACTATGAGTCACTTGAAAATTTTTATTAGATTTGTCTGACCAAATTATTAGCAATCTTGTAAAACTTGAATTATTTTCAAAATGCAAAGTCCCAAATCCTTCCTTGTTCATCAAATGCTTTTTATACATAGGAGCGATTTTTTCTAATTCAAATTTATAGGTTTGATACTGATTTAATTTTGGAATTTTAAAAGTAAAAATCTTATCTTCATTTTTGAAATTAGTTAAAATAAGCTTAGCAGTTTGTTTATTTACATTTAGGTGTCCATTGTGAAAAATTGCAAAATTTTTAAATTTTGGTTTAATTGTCCAACAGCTTTCTCTTCCTTTTGTGATAGAATTTTTATCTTCTAACTCAATTAAAGAATGGTTTCTACCATAAGTGTGAACCATAGAAATAGAATTTATAGCATCATATACTATCATAACTGCAGCATACGGAATGCGTATATTGGTATTAGAAAAGGCTTCAACCTCTACTGAGCCCTCTTTGATTAGAAATTTTGATATATTTATTACATTAGATGTAGAAAAGTTAATTTCTCTTCTTTGGGCCAATCTCCCATACATATCTCTTTCAGTAATTAGTAAAGAGACATTTTTGTTATTTTTATATTTCCAATAATTTGTAATAGAGATAGTAGTCTTAATATTTTTTGGTAAATAGAATATTCCAGAAGATCTAAATATAGGACCAAATTCTGCTTTAAAGTTTTTTTCTTGATTAAGATAAAATTCTTTTCTCATAATTTTATTTTATAAGCCAACAAGGACTTTTTAAGAATTGTATATCAATTAATGATTTAAAAAGATATGCGATATTTTATTTAATACTGCTTAATAATACCTTAGAAATAAATTTAATTTCAGAATATTTTATTCCAGGAAAAGAAGGCAGCATGATCGAATTATCAAAAACTTTTTGAGCAAGATAATTATTTTTTGTTTTAAAATTCGAATAAATTTTTTGTACATTAAGTGGGTAAAAAAAGTTTCTAGTTTCTATACCATTTTTAAGCATTTTATTTTGTAGTTCATTAATAATAATTTTTTTGTTATGAAATTTCACACCTATTAACCAATAAGTATTGAGCCCTTTATTTTCTGTTTTTTGAAATGTGATGTATTTATTTTTGCCAAGGTTTTTTTTATAAAAATTAAAAATTTGAATTTTTTCATTAATTATATCTTTAAACTTTTCTAATTGTGCTAAACCAATCGCAGCCTGCATATTGGTCATTCTATAGTTAAATCCAACTTCATCATGAAAATATCTTTTCTTTTTTGACATGCCATGATCTCTTAAAATATTAGCTTTTTTATAAATTTTTTTATCTTTAAATGTGATCATTCCTCCCTCACCTGTGGTAATAGTTTTATTTCCAAAAAAACTAAAAGTAGAACAATCACCAAAAGTACCCACTAACTTTTTTTTATATTTACTCCCTATTGCTTCCGCACAATCTTCAACTAAAAAAATTTTATTACTTTTACAAATACTTTTTATTTTACCTAAATTACAAGGATTTCCCAAAAAATGTACGACAATTACAGCTTTTGTTTTTTTTGTAATATTGTGCTTAATCTCATCTGGATTAATAGTCCACTTTTTTTCATCAACATCAACTATTACAGGTTTTGCACCAATATATAGAACAGCATTAATAACTGCTGCAAATGTTAAATTAGGAACAATAACTTCATCACCTTTTTTAATACCTAAAGCTACAAGAGATAAATGAAGTGCTGTTGTGCCGCTAGAAACAGCTAGTGACAGTCTTTTGTTGTGCATAGAAGAAAATTTTTGTTCAAATTCTTGAACAAAAGGACCGTTTGAAGAAATCCAATTTCCAGTAACACATTTTGAGAGATACTTAAGTTCATTTCCTTTTAAACGTGGATAGTAAATAGGAATAAAATTTAACCTATCTGTTGTTGCATAATCTATTAGTTTTTCTTTTTCATTTATAATTGGAATTACTTTTATAATATTTTTATATTTTTGTAATAATTCTAAAACTTTTGTCTTAGAGTCATTTTTTTTTACTTTAATAAATTTTTTTCTCATTAACGATTTGCATGATGAGAATATATTGGCTCCTTTTAATATTGCTCTTCTTATATCTCCATCAGTTAAAACACCAACAAGTTTATCTGAAGAATTTACTACAAACACAATTCCCATTGCATTTTTATCTATTTTAGCCATAGCACTTTTAATAGAGCTTTCAGAAGTTATTTTAATATTAGAGTGCATTATTAATTAAATTTTAAGATTTACCTAGATTAGAAAGTGTAATTTTTATTTGTTTTTTAAGTTGCATAATATTTTTAAATTTTATTTCTAGAGAATAATAAATTGCATCTTTTTTTAAATATTTCCAGAACCAGCTATTATTTTTGACGTCATCATTTGTATCAAACTCACCATTATTGTCGCTTAAATGATATACCTTAATCCATTTGTTACATTTTTTTATAAACTCTGTCTTTGAAAAACCAAGAGTTTTTGAAGATACTTTTAAATGCGCTACATCAAGTAAAAGATATACATTATCAGCAGTTTTATTCATTATTTTAATAGCATCTTTGTATCCAGTCATTAATAAAGGATTTTTTTTAAAATTTTTAAGATTTTGACTTGTTACAACGTTATTTTCAATTAATAAAATTATATTTTTATTTTTTGCATATTTTGCCAACTTATTAACAATTTTAATAAAATCTTTAATTGCATCAGATTTGTTTCTTATATTGGTTCTTGTAAACTTTTTTCCAATTTCTAAAATGTTAGGGTCCAAAAGAAAGCCGGCATGAAAACTAAAACATTTAGCTTTTATTTTTGAAGATAGGTTAATACCATTAATAACATGTTCGTAACTTTTTTTTCTAATTTTAGGATTAGTTGAACAAAGATTTAAAATAAAATCTTTTTGAGGTCTTGGAAAATAATTATGTAAAAATAAATTTTGTTCTTTTTTTAATGAAATTATTTTTTTTTCAATATTTTTTTCGTAATTTCCAGCAGATAGTTCAATATTTTCTATACCATTTTTATAGAGTTTCTTTATTAAATTTGAGGTGTTTATTCCCTTAAATTGTCCTGTCGAGATACAAATCATAAATAAAAATCTTTTAATTTTAGTTGTTGATCTTTTTTTATATTTCTTTTTAATCTTTTTCCCAATATTTTTTTTATATAAAAACCATTCAAACCTTTACCAGGTCTTTTCATAATTATATCGGAAATTTTAATTTTACTATTTTTAGATAGATTATGTCTAAGAGTAATACTTTTTGAGGAGATTTTTTTCATTTCAAATTCCTCTGGCCAGATTTTTTTAAGAGGCCTACCAAGTATTTGACGAGCTAATTTTATTTTATTGATGTAATTTTTAAATTCTTTTGGGTTCATTGAAGTTTTGTGATCTGGCCCAGACATATTTTTTGATAAAGTAAAATGTTTTTCAAACAATCTTGCTCCTAAAGCTAAAGCTATAATAGCAGCATCTGATCCAATAGAATGATCTGAAAAACCTATAGGTATCTTAAATTTCTGCCTTAATAGCTTTATACATTTCAAATTTAAATTTTTGGAACTACATGGATAACTTGACACACAATGTAGCAGTTGAATTTTTTTTTTATTCTTGTAAATGTCAAGAGTTTTTTTTATGTCCTCTAAACTTGCCATACCTGTTGATATAATAACTTTTGAATTTGTTTTTGATATAAACTCATGAAGCAAATAATCTGTTAAATCTGCAGAAGCAGTTTTGTAAGTATTAATTTTTATTTCTTTTAAAAATTTTGCACTTTCTAGATCGTACGGTGTTGAAATAAATTCAATTTTTTTTTTATCACAGTATTTTTTTAAATAGATAAAATCCTTTTTTTTTAATTCAAGTTTTTTTATCATTTTAAAATGATTTTCCTTATCAGAGGTATTTCTTTTTTGATATTTAACTTTAGGTGTATTTTTTAGTACAAAATTTTTCGCAAAAAAAGTTTGAAATTTAACCGCATCTGCACCACACTTTTTTGCTTCATCAATTAATTTTTTTGCAAGTTGAATCTTACCATTATGATTTACACCTATTTCTGCAATAATTTTCAATTGACTTTTCATTTTATTATAATACTCAATTCTTATAATGTATAATTACACCAAAAATAAGTCATATTTCTTTCATAAAATAGAAAAATTTGCTCAACAATCTATGCTATTTTCTAAAACTTTGTTTAATTGCTGTGCAGCCTAGTGTAAAAAAAAAATAATTTTATTTTAAAGAAAATAAAATTTTTTTAAAATATTATTTAAAATGAAAAATATTTATATATTCGGAATTGGTTCCCAAGCTAAAATTCTCGCACGAATGATAAAATTTAAAAAAAACTTAGAATTAATATATTTTATATCAGACAAAAAAATCAAAAAAAAATATTTACAAAAAAATATAATTTCAGTAAGTAATTTTTTAAAAATTAAAGAACATACGAGAGTTTTTATTGCGATAGGTGATAACCAGAAAAGAAAAAAAATTTATAACGTTTTAAAAAAAAAAAAAAAGATTAGTTTTCCCAATTTATTTTATGATGACTCAATTACATTAGATTTTGTTAAAATAGGCTATGGTAATATAATAATGCCTGGGTGTTTGATCAATAATGATGTTAAAATTGGCAATTTTTGCATTTTAAATACTGGATCAATTATAGAACACGACTGCAAAATAGGTTCATTTAATTCAATATCGCCCGGAGCCGTTTTGTCAGGCAATTGTGAAACTAAAGAAGATGTGTTTATCGGCTCAAATGCAACAATAATTCACAATATTAAAATAGGAAAGAGGTCAGTGATTGGAGCTGGAACTGTTATCACTAAGAATATAGGTGATAATAGTAGAATTGTAGGAAATCCAAATAGAAAAATTAAACAAAAAATTAATTATTTATAAATTTTTTTTATTTAAAAAAAGTTTAATAATTTCTGTTAAAATAAGATATCCATCAATTAAAGCATTAACCTTTTTTTTACCACCAAATCTTTTTCTCTCAAAAGAAGAAATTGATGTATAAGCCATATTTTTTATTTTAGCCTTAACAGGTAATTCTATACATATTCTGTGATCTATTGATTGAAGCTTTAAATCTCTAAATGAATTAGTTTTTCCCAAAACATAATTAAATAAAATATCAGTTAATTCAAGTTTAAATAAAATGTTACTAATTTTAGTGAAAAAAAAATTACCAATTGATGTTATAATTGTGTCATCATCACTTCCAGATTTATCATCTTTGTATCGACTTGAAAATACAAAGTCTAAATTTCCATCTAAAGATTTATTTAATTTTTCTTTTAAATATTTTGAGTCTGTAGATCCATCACCCATTAAAATACAAAAATGAGAGGTTGTGCAACTTTCCACACCTTCTATTATAGCAGATCCAACACCTGATTTTTTTTGATAAAATATCTCGACGTCTGGAAATTTTTCAGCCTCAATAATTGTTTCTCTATCATTTTGATCCACAACTACTTTTTTCTTAAATTCATAATTTTCTAATTCTTTTAAAACTAAAGGCAAAGACTCCTGCTCTTCTTTAGCAGGAATAACTATTGTGAGATTAGATGTATGCATAGTAAAATTTTTTATAAATGAAAATAAATTAAAATGATTTAATATTAATTTATATATAGTATAAATTTTTCATGATTTCACTAAAAAACAAATCAATTTTAATAACAGGATCAAATGGTTTTTTAGGATCACATTTAGTAAAAATATTAAAAAAGCAGTATAAAAATCAAATTAAATTAATTACACCTAATTCAAAAGCATATGATTTAACAAATCCAAAAAATATCCAAAGACTTTTTTTAAAATATAAAAAAATAGATTTTGTAGTCCATCTTGCTTCAGCCCATGGTGGTCTTTATTATAATATAAATAATCCAGCTACTATTTATTATAAAAATATTTTAATGAATACCCATCTGATGCATTTAAGTATGATTTCAGGTGTTAAAAATATGCTTTGTGCAGGAACAGTAGATGCCTATCCAAAAAAAATTAGTTTACCCTGGCAAGAAAAAGATTTTTGGGATGGATATCCAGAACCGACAAGTTCAGCTTATGCTTTTTCAAAAAAAATGATGATAGTGCAGGGCGAAGCTTATAAAAAACAATATAATTTTAATACTACACATTTATTATTTATGAATCTCTATGGACCAAGAGATAACTACAACCTTAAAGAATCTCATGTAATACCGGCAATATTGCAAAAAATTAAATTAGCAAAGAAAAAAAAGAAAAACTTCATAACTCTTTTTGGTTCAGGAAATCAAGAGAGAGAATTCTTGTTTGTAGAAGATGCTGCAGAAGCTATTGTTTTATCACTTAAGAATTACAAAACTAATTTTCCACTAAACATCGGAACAGGAAAATCTTATAAGATTAAAGTGGTAGCAAAAAAGATATTAAAAATACTTAATTTGAAAAATTTTAAGATCAAGTGGAATAAAAAAAAGGAAACAGGTATAAAAATAAAAAGATTTAATATAAACCGTGCAAAAAAAATAATTGGGTATAAATCATCGACTAGTTTAGATAAAGGTTTACAAAAAACAATAAAATGGTTTTCAAAAATATAAAAAAAAAAATTAAAGTTAGTTTAATCGTTTTTTTTTTAATTTTGCTAGCACTCGCATTAAAAAAATATGATTCAATTTTAAGTAATCTTTATAACAATTTAAATAATAATCAAAAAACAATAGCATTATCAATATTAAGTAATGAAAAAACAACTTTAAAAATCTTTAATGATGAAAAAACTAAATTTTTACCAGAAACAGAACAACTTTTATTAAATTTTGAAAAAATTAAAATAAAAAACTTTGAAAAAAAAAATGAATCTAAAAACAATATTGGTAAGTGGGCACCATATAAGAATAAATATAAAAGTTTTTATATTGAGGCACATAATAATAAGATTATCATTATGGATCCCAAAGGTAATTTTTTTTTTACAGAACTTAATCAAATTAATGATAAAAATGTAAATCTTACTGAAATAAAAAAAAACTTGAATGTTAATATAGATAAAGCAAGAGATTTTTTAATTTATGATAATTTTATTTTTTTAAGCGCGATTATTAAAGAAAATAATTGTCAAAAAATTGCAATTTATAAATCAAATCTAAATTTAGAAAACTTAAATTTTATTGAACTATTTTCAAAAAAATTTTGTGATGAGGATCTTAATTTACAAGCTGGTAGAATTGAAATTTTTGTAGATGAAAATTTTAATAAGAAAATATTGCTTTCAACTAATACAGATGAAACTTATTATCAATCCCAAAAAAATTATGTGTCTTTGGCACAAAAAAATGAGTCTATATTTGGAAAAATTATTTCTATAGACATTTTAGATGGAACACATGAGATTTACTCAAAAGGACATAGAAATATACTAGGTATATATTTTGATAAAGTGTCAAAAAATATTTTAGCAAGTGAAAATGGTCCAAAAGGTGGAGATGAAATTAATCTAATTAAACAAGGTAAAAATTATGGATGGAATATTTCTTCATACGGAGAAAAATATTATAATGATGGTAACAATCTGATTGACTATAAAAAAAGTCATAAAGACTTTGGATTTGAAGAACCTATTTATACTTTTATAACTGCAATTGCCCCAACAGAAATAATTAAAATTGAAAAAAATAAGTTTTCTGAATATTGGGATGATAATTACATACTTGGTTCATTAGTTGGAAGAAGTTTATATAGAATAAAATTTCAATTCGATTTAAAAAGAATTTTGTTTATAGAGAAGATATATCTTGGTGAAAGGGTTAGAGATTTATATTTTGACAATAATAATGAAATGATACTTATGGCATTAGAAGACTCTGGTAGCATTGGTATATTAAAAGTTAAGCGTGAAACAAATAATAAAAATTAAAAATAACTTTTTTTTATTATCATTATCATATTCATTGATAATGAGCTTATTTTTTCTAATTCCATTAAAGATCTTCGGTATTAATCATTTTGAAGAATATACTTACCATTTTTATACCCTTGAACTTTTAGCTGAAAATAAATTTAAACCCTTTCTATTTTATTATGACTTATTAGGACCTGGTACTAAATTACCGATTGGTCATGGTTTTTATTATTTGTTTCCAACCACTATTTTAATAAAATTTAAAAGTGTATTCTTCTTTTGTACGATTGTTTTTGGAATATTTTTGCAAGTATTTTATATCCAAAAACTATTAAAATTATTTAAACTTGAAAATAATTTATTAATAATTTCATTATATATTTTATCTATTTCCAATTTTTCTTTTCTTTTTGACTTTGATTATTTAGATATGTTTGTCAGTTTTTCAACTTTACCAGTATTTTTATATTACTCTATTAATGTATTAGAAAAAAAAAATTATTATCATTTACTACTTATTTTTATATCTCTAGCATTTATTATATTAAATAGTCATTTAGCGTATAATTTTATAATAATTCTATTTTTAATATCTTTTTTTATTGTTAATAATTTTTTTTATATTTTCAAAAATATTTTTTTTTATTTTTGTATAATAATTTTTTTTCTAATTATATCTGAATATTTATTTCATTTAGTAAATGAATTTGTTAAATTTGAAAATATTCCAAGGCCACAACAATGGTCTTTTGAATTTAAATATTTTTTATCAAGTATTTATTTTTTTCTTCAATTCTTAAATGATTACATTAAAAATATATCGTTTATTCCCAATAATAATTTTTCTACAAATCAAACAATATTTTTTCCATTTTCAGGTTTGTTGATTTATGTTTCAATAGTAGAAATATTCATTCAGATTAAATTAAAAGAGTCAAAACGATACTATTATCTAAATTACATATTTTTATTTTTTTTATTTTTTTCATTTCTTGACTTTACAAAATCAATTAAAATATTAAGTGGACCTTATGTTTTGAGAGATATATGTGTTTTTTTATCTCTATTTTTATTTTTATCTTTTGTAAAAAGAATTAAGATTTCAAAATTTAAAAATTTGATAATTTTTTTTGCTTTATTATTTTCATTAACTTTTTATTGGCAAAATATTTCTTTATTAAAAAAAGAAAGTACGTTTACGTATCTTAATCCTTTTGAAAATTTTAAGGAAGAAATTTTATATAAGGAATTGAAAAAAATAAAAAATTTTGAATATAAAAAAACTTATATTAGCCCTATGATATATGATTATTTTAACAAACATAACAAAAGTCAGTTAAAAAATTTTGAAACTTTTCAAAAATTGGGAATTTATCATTTATCTGATTTAAATAAATTTAATATCTATCCATATAATTATCTGTTTAAAAGTGTAGAAAAAAACAAGCTAGTTAAGCCAAGTTCAAAAATGTATAGTGAATTAAAGCCAAGCTACGAACAAATCTCTAATGAGATATTTTTAGATCTTTTTTTAATAAAATATTTATTAATCTTAGAAAGTGAATTAAAAAAGATTAATTTTAACGATTTTAAAGTAATATTTTCAGTAAAAATAAGTAATAGTGAGAAAATTTATTTTTTAGAAAGAAAAAAAATTTTTAATATTGTGGCTGATCTTAAAAAAAATATTACCCCTCTAATTGATACATGCACTGAATTTGAAACTGTATTCTGCTTATTAAAAATTGAAAATTTTTTTTATAAATCAAATAATATAGATATAAAAAGACTTGATCAAAACCACTATGAAATATCAAATAAGTCTGAAGAAAACATTGTTTTTGTGCTTCCATTTTTATATGACAAAAATTGGAAAATTAAAAATTCTGATATAAAAAATTTAGAAAATTCCCTAATGTTGATTAATTTAAAACCTAAAAGCATGAAAACTATCTATTATAATGATATAACTAGATTTATTTTGAAATCCATATCTTTGTGTTGCTTTTTTATTGCTATATTTTTATTAATCTATTTAAAGAAAAGTAAAAAAAAATTTAAATAATTATTTGTTGTGAAAAAAAAAATTGCTTTAATATTTGGTGTTACGGGTCAGGACGGGTCTTATTTAACAGAATTCTTAATTAAAAAGGGCTATATGGTTCATGGCGTTAAAAGAAGATCTTCAAGTCCAAATACAGATAGAATTGATCATATCTTTGATAGTATAAATTTTAAAAATGATAATTTTAATCTTTATTATGGAGATCTCGCCGATGGATCAAATATTTTTAAATTAATCAATTCGATTAAACCAGATGAAGTTTATAATTTAGCTGCACAAAGTCACGTAAAAATTTCTTTTGATATCCCAGAATATACATCTGATATAACTGGTTTAGGAACACTTAGAATATTGGAGTCAATAAGATCCTCGGGTTTAAAAAAAACTAAATATTATCAAGCATCAAGCTCTGAAATGTTTGGAAAAGTTTTAAAGAAAAAATCAATTAATGAAATGACTCCATTTCATCCAAGGTCTATGTATGGAGCAGCAAAAGTCTTTGCTTACCACACGACTGTCCATTATAGAGAAGCATATGGATTATATGCAAGTAATGGTATTTTATTTAATCATGAGTCGCCAAGAAGAGGTCTAAATTTTGTTACAAAAAAAATAGTTCAAGGTTTAGTAAGAATTAAAAAAGGAAAACAAAAAAAATTGTCGCTGGGAAATTTGTATGCAATTAGGGACTGGGGACATGCAGAGGATTATGTTGAGTCGATGTGGAAAATTTTGCAATTTAAAAAGCCAGATGATTGGATAATTGCAACAAATAAAGAAATGAGTGTTAAGTCATTTGCAAATATAGTAGCAAAGAAACTTAAGTTCAATTTGCAATGGAAAGGACAAGGCATTAAAGAGGTAGCAATTGATAAAAGAAGTAAAAAAATTATAATAGATATTAATAAAAAATTCTTTAGGCCTTCTGAGGTTGAATACTTAAAAGGAAATTTTAAAAAAGCAAAAAATCTTTTAAAATGGAAACCAAAGCATAACATTAAGTCGTTAATTGATGATATGATTGAATATGAGATTAAAAACTCATAGAAATGAATAAATATATTTATCCATTAGTAGATAATCCTTTTAGAAAAAAAGACTTAAAGAGTGCAATTGAGGTAATTAAAACTGGAAGAATTACCATGTCAAAAAACGTTGCTGCTTTTGAAAATCAATTTTCAAACAAAATTAAGAATAATTTTTCAATAATGACTAATTCAGGGTCATCCGCAAATTTACTAGCACTACAGTGTTTGATTAATCCATATAGAAAAAAAAAACTAAAGAAAGGTGATGAAGTTCTTATCCCAGCACTATGTTGGTCAACATCCTTATGGCCAATTATACAATCAGGTTTAAAACCTGTTTTTGTAGATGTAGATATTAATAATTTAAATATAGATTTAAATGACATGGAAAGAAAAATTTCAAAAAAAACAAAAGCTATAATGCTTGTGCATGTATTGGGAAATTGTCCAAATATGAAATTATTAATTAAATTAAAAAAGAAATATAATTTAATACTTATAGAAGATACCTGTGAGTCATTAGGCACAATGTTTAACAAAAAATTTCTTGGAACATTTGGTGAATTTTCAACATTTTCATTTTACTCTTCACATCAAATTTCCTCAGGAGAGGGTGGTATGATAAGTTGTAAATCGAGAGAGGATTATGAAATAATTAAATCCCTAAGATCACATGGTTGGAGTAGAGATCTATCTATTCATAAAAAAATAATAAAACAAAATAAACATTTAGATGAAAAATTTATTTTTTATAATTCAGGTTACAACTTAAGGCCAACAGAGGTATCTGCGGTAATCGCAGCTAGTCAATTTAGGGATTTGGATAAATTTAAAAAAACAAAAAATTTTATTAGAAACCAAATTGTAAAAAAATTTAGAAGCAACAATGTAATCAATAATTATCTTAAAATAATTGATCCCACACATAACAGTGATCCCTTTTGGTTTGGAATACCAATGATTTTATCAGACAAGATTAATCGAATGAAGTTCATTAATTTAATAAACAAACAAGGTCTGGAAACAAGGCCAATTATAAGTGGAAATTTTGCAAAACAACCTGCTGTTAAAAAATACTTAATCTATAAAAAATATAAACTTTTAAATGCAGATAAAATAAATGATAACGGTTTTTTTATCGGGATTCCATTTAATAAGATATCTGACAATTTATTAAATAAGATATGTAATATTTTTGAAAAAAATTTACAAATTTCAAAAGTATGATCGGTATTACTTTAGGGAGACTTTCAAGAACTTCAAATAAAAAGAATATTCAAATTATACCTAAAAATATTGAAAAAGAATTCTTTTTAGCAAAAAAAATTGGATACGACTATATTGAGCTTCATAGTGATGAAAACAAAAAATGCAGCTTAAGTTTAGATGAAAATAAATGTAAAAATATACAATTATTAAAAAAAAAATATTATATTAAAACTCCAACTTTTACTTTAGCATATATTATAAGTAATTCTTTAACATCTGAAAATGTATTTTTATATTTAAAAAAACAGATTTCTTTTTTTAAAAGTTTAGATGTAAAAAATATCATATTACCGCTATTTAAAAAAAGTAACTTTAAGCAAACAAATCTGTATTTTCAAAAACTTAAAAAAATTATTTTATTTATTCAAAAAAATAATATGAACGCTGTCATTGAAAGTAATTGTAATCGTGAAGAATTTAGATCTATTCAAAAACTTTCATCTAAAAAGATTTTTTTTTGTTTTGATATTGGAAATAGAATCTCGGTAACTAAAAATTTACAAAATGATTTAAAAAAGTTCGAAAAAGATATGTTGATTTTACATATTAAAAATAAAAATAAATTTAATAAATCTGTAAAATTATCAAAGGGATTGATCGATATTAATAAATTGTTAAGAAAAAAAAATTTTAAAAAGGTTTTATTAACTTTTGAAAATATGAGAGAATACCCTCTCTATCAGAAAAATTTATCAATTTTAAAAAGTTATAAAAAAATTATTTTTGATAAAGCAAAGTAATTTATTTTAGAGCTTTGATTGATACACAGATTGTAAAAAAATCATTATTTTTTTTAAATATTTTAAAGTATTCTAAATGACAGAGTTCTCCATAATCATAAAATAAATTTAAGATTTTACTATTATAATTAGAATTATGATTTAAGTTTTTTGCATCATCAATTGCAGTTTTGAAGTTGTCTTTGAGAAAATTTAAATCCATGATATATATAATAACTAATTAAATCGATTATCAAAGAAAAATGAATATTTTAATAATTGGCCTTGGATCTATAGGTCAAAGACATTTAAGAAACATTAGAAAGATTTATCCTAAAGTAAATTTTTTTGCTTTAAAAAGAGTAAAAAAATCTCCGACACTCAATTCACAAAATAAAGTAATTAAAAGAGATTTAATAAACTATAATAAGATAAAAATTATTCAAAATCTCAAAGCTATAGAAAAAAATAAAATAAACATAGATATGGCATTAATTTGTGGTCCGTCATCCCAACACTGTGATCAAATAATTTTTTTTGCAAAGTTAGGAATTTATACTTTTGTAGAAAAACCAATTTGTATAAATTTAAAACAACTTAAAAAATTAAAAAATTTTTTTCAAAAACCAAATAAAACCAACATTATGGTAGGTTTTCAAAGTAAGTTTAATCCGATAATCAAATATTTGAAAAATATAATAAGAAAACAATTTAAAGAAATAATAGCAATCAATTTTTTCAATGGTGAGGCAATTTCAAATTTTCATAAATATGAAGATTACAAGATTAGTTATGCTGCAAAAAAAAAATTAGGGGGAGGGGCAATTTTAACCCAAAAAATACACGAATTAGATAAAATGCAATTCTTGTTTGAAGGTTTAAAAATTGATTTATTATCTTCCTATTCTGGTAAGTTTTCAGATTTAAAAATTGATACTGAAGATTCTTCTGTATCTATGTATAAAATAACAAAAAATAGAAAAAATATTTCATGTAAAATCGATGTAAATATTTTTCAATTACCTAAAAAAAATTTTATTGAAATCATATTTAAAAATAGAACTTTATTTGCAGATTTTTCCTTAAATACTGTCTTTATTCATAATAATAGAGGTACCAAAAGAATAAAATTTAATTTTAATAGAAATGATGTCTATGTATCTGAAATTAAATATGCTCTAAATTGTGCCAAAAATGGTCAAAAATTCCTAAAAAAATATACATTACAAAATTCATTTTTATCGCATACTTTAGCAATAGATTTGGTTAGAAAATATTATGATGAAAACAAAAAAAATTAGTCTAGTAACAGGAGCAGGAGGGATGCTTGGTTTACAGCATGCTTCAGCGTTATTAGAAATGGGAAATGAGGTAATCTTAGTCGATGTTAATAATTATTCTTTAAAAAAAAATTTTTCCTTATTAAATAAAAAGCACTCAAAAAAAATTTTTTCTTATAAAGTTGATATTTCAAAAGAAAAGGATGTTAAGAATTTAGCTTCAAAAATAAAAAAAAAATTTAAAAAAATTAATATCTTAATTAATAATGCTGCAATAGATTATATTCCAAAAGCAAAAGTGAAATTAAAAAAAAATAAATTTTCAAATAGTTTCGAAGATTTTTCCCATACTAGATGGAACAAAGAATTATCTGTAGGTTTAACAGGAACATTTTTAATGTCAAAATATTTTGGTCAACTTATGCGTAAGAATGAAAAGAATGTGATTGTTAATATTTCCTCAGATTTATCAGTAATAGCCCCAAATCAAAAACTTTATAGTCATCTTAAATCATTTAAACCAGTCACTTATTCTGTAATCAAATTTGGTATAGTTGGGCTGACGAAATATTTAGCAGCTTACTGGGCAAAAAAAAATATTAGAGTTAACTCACTGTCACCAGGGGGTATTTATAATTTTCAAGATAAAGTTTTTGTAAATAAATTAAAGAAAGAAATTCCATTAGGAAGAATGGCGGCAGTAGATGAATACAAGGGTTCAATAAAATATCTTTGCAGTGAAGAGAGTAGTTATATGACGGGTCATAATTTAGTGGTTGATGGTGGAAGGACGCTAATATAGTAATACCGCATGAAAACAAAAATAATTGCAGAGATTGGTATAAATCATAATGGAGATTTAGAGTTAGCAAAAAAACTAATTAAGTCAGCACATGATTGTGGGGTTGATTTAGTAAAGTTTCAAAAAAGAGATATTAATTTGGTTTATGATAAAGAAACTCTAGATGCTTCCCGTGAAAGTCCTTGGGGTACAACCACAAGACAACAAAAAGAAGGTCTCGAATTTGGACATAAGGAGTATGAAGATATAGATAAGTTTTGCAAAAATTTAAAAATAGAATGGTTTGCATCTGCTTGGGACTTAAATAGTCTCAATTTTTTACAAAAATATGATCTAAAATATAACAAGATAGCTTCTGCAATGATTGTAGATGAAGAGTTTTTAATGAATGTTGCTAAACAAAAAAAATATACTTTTATAAGTGTTGGCATGTCAACTATTAAACATATAGAACAAGCAGTAAAAATTTTTAAAGCAAATAATTGTGATTTTGAATTAATGCATTGTATTTCAGCTTATCCATTTGATGATCATCAAGCTAATTTAAACATGATAAAAATTCTGAGAGAGAAATTTAGATGTAATGTTGGATATAGTGGTCATGAAAAAGGTGGTGTAGCAATATCTTATGCTGCAGTAGCACTGGGATCAACATCTCTTGAAAGACATTTTACTTTGGATAGGGCTATGTATGGCAGTGATCAAGCAGCCTCAATTACACCTGAGGGACTATTAAAATTAGTTAATGGAGTAAGGAAAATTGAAAAATCTTTGCAAGGAAATACAGAAAAAAATATCCTTGAAATAGAAAAACCAGTTGCAAAAAAATTAAGGTCACATTTAAAAAAATGGATTTAAATCAATCAATAAATTTTTTAACAAAAGAGTTAAATTTATTAAAAAAAAAAGATAAAAAGATTTCTGAAATAATTAATGTTATTGGAAACACAATTTTAGATAATAAAAAAGTTTATATTTGTGGTAATGGGGGTTCAGCTGCAGACTCTCAACATTTTGCAACCGAATTTATTGTAAGGTTAAGAGGAAACGTAAATAGAAAAAGTTACCCTCTAATATCTCTTGCACAAGATATATCAACTATAACAGCATGTGCTAATGACTATAGTTTTGAAAAAGTTTTCTCTAGAAATCTGCAAGCTTTTGGTCAAAAAGGTGATCTACTAATTGTTTTATCAACTTCTGGAAAGTCAAAAAATATTATCAAAGTTTTAAAAGAAGCCAATAAAATGAAAATAAGCAAAATTGGTTTTTTTGGTAATAGAGGGGGACTTGCTTCAAAATACTGCGATTATGATATTTCAACAAATATATCTAATACTGCCAGAATACAAGAATGTCAGAAATTTTTATTACACTTTATATTGGAAAAAGTAGAAGATAATTTAATTAAGGCTAAATTTTAAAATTCTTCATTTTTATATAATGTTCAATTAATTTAAAATCATCCAATTCATCAACATCATTTTTATAATCTTTAATAATATAAGGTTTAACATTGTTACCAAATAAAGTTCCCTTAAGGATATTTTGACTTTTATAAATATCAACTACACAGTTGCACACATATGTTTTTTGGAAAAATTGTCTATTTTTAAACCACTTATCAAGTGCAAAATCTTTTTTGGTTAAAGCTGATAATTTTCCATTAATAATTCTATTATACCTGAAGGCAGGGTTTGAAAGTTCACTAACAGTTCTAAAAGAAGTGCAATCATTTTTAATTTTTTTAAAATAATTAATTGCTTTTTCTATTGTAGCTTTCTTTCTTAGGGGAGTAGTGGGTCTAAAGTGAACAATATATTTGGGAATAGGTTGGTCCTTTATGATAAATTCATTCAATAATTCTTGGAACACAGAAAGCTCGGATGCTTTACTAGATGAATTTACTTTTGATCTCTTATGCAGATAATCACATCCATATTTTTTTGCAATATTAAGATATTTATTTGAATCGGATGAAAATATTATTTTTTTGATATCTTTAATTTTGTGCGATATTAGAATACTATAACCAATTAAATGAATTCCATTAATTTTCTTAATATTTTTGTTTCTAAGACCTTTCGAGCCATATCTTGCTGGTATCACGGCCCACATTTCATTTATAAATTTCATTGTTAAGAAATGTCTAACTATATTAAAAAAATTATCAATTACTTTTTAAATGCAAAGTTATCTTTCAATTTACCTCCAAAGTCAGATATTATAATTTATGATAGAAATATATCTCAATTAATTATTAATAGCCTTAATACTAAAAAAAAAATTGATGTTCTGGATGTAAGGGGAGAAAAATTTTATATAATCATCTTAATATTTAATTTTTTTAATCTTAAGTTCTCTTTAAAAAGTTACTTTGAAACCTATATAAATTTTTCAAAACCTAATTTCGTAATAACTTTAAGGGATAATGACGTAGGTTTTTTTAAATTAAAACTTAAAAATACAAAAAAAATATTAATCCAACAATCATGGAAAACTAAATATGATGACTCTTTTTTAAAAAATTCATATTTTAAACATAACGAAGATAGATATAAAGTTGATTACATTTTTTGCTTTAATAAACATATTAAAAAGAAATATAATCAAATTATTGATGGTAATTTTTTTCTTTTAGGATCATTGAAATCTAATAATTTGATAAAATCAAAAAAAAATAAAAAAAAAATTGATATTTCATTTATCTCAGGAGGAGATGGAAATATATTAAAATTAACACATCCAAAATTAATTAAAGTTACTGAAAAAATTTTAAGTCATTTATTGATTTTCTCTAAAAAAAATAATCGCAAACTTTTTGTTTATGGTAAAACCAAGTTTTTTAATGATGAAAAAAAATACTATGATGAAAAACTTGGAAAGAAAAATTATACATTTATTCCTAATTATAAAATTGATCCAATAAAATTAACAGATACTTCAAATTTAGTCATAACTTTCAATTCAACATTAGGTTATGAGTCACTTTCTAGAGGAAATAAAACAATTTTTTTAAATTTTAGACAACATCTACATTGTAAAAGTTTAAAATTTGGTTGGCCAAAAAAATTTTTAAATGAAGGACCGTTTTGGAGTTCAAAAATAGATATTACAAGTATATGTAAATTAATATATGAAGTTAGTAAAATGAATGATTTAAAATGGAGACTTATTGTAAAAAAATATGTACCAGATTTAATAACAAGAGATTTAGATAATTCTCAGTTAAAAAAAATTATAAATTCTGTAGATTAAAATTAAATGAAACTATTTCCTTATTATAGCTTATTACCAAATTTTTTAAAATTAAAATTACTTGTAATAATTTTTATTATTTTCTTAACTACATTCTCAGAATTATTAAGTATTGCACTTTTAATACCCTTATTAACAATTATGTTTTCAGGTAGTTTAAATATTGAATTTTTAAATATAAATAATATTTCAATAGACTTTAATTCAATAATTATATTTATTGTAATCGCCTATACACTTAAATTAATTTTTTTAACTTATTCTTCATATTATCAGGTAGATTTTTTGAGAATATTCAAAAATACTATTTCTAAAAAGCTATTAAAATATTTTTTAACAAAGCCTTATTCATTTTTTATAAAAAATCACTCTACTAGATTAATTCAAGATTTAAATGACATAGGCTTAATGACTAAATATTCTGCCTCTGAAATAACATTTATCTCTGAGTTATTAATATTAGCAACCCTAACAATATTTTTATTTATCTACGATCCGTATTTAACAGTTATGGCTTTTTTGTTTTTATTTTGTATTAGTATTGTAATAAATTTTTTTATTTATAGAAAATCTAAATATTTTGGAGAGCAAAGGTTATTGAATGACAGGAATAAACTTAAAAACTTAAAGGAGGGTTTTGATGGTATTAAAGAAATAAAACTTTTTGGTTTAGAAAATTATTTTTATTACAAATTTAAAAAACTTATTGAACACGGATCAAGTTTAGAGTTATGGCATTCGTTTATCTTAACATTACCTAGACTAATTGTAGAATATTTATTAATAATAGTTATTATTGCTGCAATAATTTCAATTAATATATTTTCATCGAATTTTTATGATTATATTCCTGTATTAACAGTATTTATTGTTGCATCTTTGAGAATAGCACCCTCATTAATGAAAATTGTAAATGCAAGGCAAAATATTGCATTTAATAATGCAGTTATTAAAAATACAATTAAAAAAAGTTTTTTAAAATCTTCCGTAAATATAAAAAATATAAATTTAAAAAAAAATAAAAATTTAATTTTTAAAAAAAATATAATTATCAAAAATCTTGATTTTTCATATAATGGTGCAAGTAAAAAGACTTTAAACAAACTAAATTTAACTATCAAAAAAAATAGTTTAGTTGGAATTTATGGATCTAGTGGATCAGGAAAAACAACTTTAATATCTTTAATAATGGGATTATTAAATCCAGACAGAGGAAATATCTTAGTTGATAAAATTGATATAAAATCAAAAATTAAGTCTTGGCAAAATATAATTGCATATGTTCCACAAAAAATATTCTTAGTTGATGATACTATAGAGAACAATATCGCTTTAGGAGAAGAAAATGACATTATTGATAGAAAGAAGTTGAAAATATCAGCAAAAAAATCTGGATTAGATCTAGATACTATGTTTTATAAAGGTGGTAAAACAATGGTAGGTGAGAGTGGTGTAAGACTTTCTTCGGGACAAATCCAAAGAATTGGAATAGCTAGGGCACTTTATAAAAATTCAGAAATATTAATTTTAGACGAATTCACAAGTTCATTAGATAAAAAAAACGAGCAAAAAATAATGAAAACTATAATTGATTTAAAAAAAACTCACACAATAATTATGATTTCTCACAATAGTGAATTAGTTCAACTTTGTGATAAAAAAATTTATATTAGTTCAAAAAAAGCTGTCATTACAAAATGAACAGAATACATTTGAGCGGTAAATTATTTTTTAAAAATTTTAAATCTATTCCATATACAGACTGGTGCTTTAAAAATAAAGATGTAATAAAATTTATTATAAAAAAAAAAAACTTCAATGTTTATACAAGATTAAGATTGAAAAAAAGAAAAGAGGAATATCAATTAATAAAAAAATATATTGATGTTATCTTTGAAAAAGTTTCTACAATTCTAAACACATATCATCAAGTCAACTTAAACAATAAATATTGGAAAATTGTTTTATATCCGTGGTTAAATTTATACGTCCCTTTTTTATATTTAAAATGGAAGTCGTCTAAAATAGTTAAAAAAAACAAAAAAAATATATTTTTAACATTTGGTTATAATGATGAAGATTTTATAATTAGTAGCTTAGAAAATTTTAAATTTGATGAAGATGAGAGTTTATTTTATACAAATAAGGCACTTGAAAATAATAATTCCGAAATAAAAAAAATCCAAATAAAAAAAATTAATCGTAATATACATAAAAAAAATAATTTTTTATCAGATATGTTGTTAAAAATTTTTTTTTACTTAATTAAGATTTTCTACAAAAACAAAAGTTTTTTTTTAATAAACACCTCGATAAAAATAAAAGAATTATTGTATATATATTTAAGAAGTTTTAAACTTCCATTTTTTTATAAAAAACTAAATTATAAACAAAATAAAATTGATTTAAATTTACGTAAAAAAATTTTTAATAATAAATTAAATAAAAAAGATGAATTTTTAAATTTTTTTTATGAAAATCTTTATTTAATTACTCCAAAGTCATATATAGAGGATTTTGAAAATATAAGAAAATTAATTCATAAATATTATCCTGTAGGAAAAAAATATAAATTTTTTACAGCATTTAATTATAAAAAAGATGACATTTTTAAAATTTGGGTTGCTGAAAATTCATTATCAAAAGGAAAATATTATATTCTTCAACACGGTGGTAATTTTGGAATTGACGAAATAATGAACGAAGAGGATTATGTAAAGATAATTGCTGATAAATTTCTTACATGGGGATGGTCTGATGATAAAAGATGTCTTAAATTTTTTAACACAAATCTTCCAAATAGAGAAAATAAACTACATATAGTTGGTGGAAATAAAACTGCTAAAAAAAAAGTTTTAATTATATTTCATTATTTTGATAAAACTTTACATAGAATTAGTTCTCAACCGAATACAAATTATGAGAGAATAAACAAAATCTATTCACTATCTAGACTCACTGAGAAGTTACAAAATGACTTTGATGTCACAATAAGATATAGACATAAAGTAGAAGAGTATTGGGATAATAAGTTTGATAAATCATTATTTCCAAAAAATTTAAAATTTGATGACGGATCGTTGCCGTTTAATGAGATCGTAAATTTATACGACCTAATAATTTTTGATGCAAATTCAACGACTTTTCTAGAAACATGCTACTACAACAAACCTTCTATATTACTTGTTGATAAGGATGTTCAAAAAACAAGAAAAAGTTTTAATCTATTTCATAAAAGTTTTATAAAAAATAATATTATTTTTTTTGATTATTCAAAATTAATTAATTTTTTAAAAAAAAATAAAGATGTAGAGAACTGGTGGTATTCAAAAAGTATACAAACATTAATTAATAAATTTTGTAATAAATATATTAATACAGTAGAAAATAAATATTCTGAATTTAAAAAAATCTTATGAAAAATGGATATTTAAATTGGGAAAAATTGAATAATCACTATTTATATTGGTTGCAAAAAAATTCTATCAAGAAATATCTAACCAATAATCACTTTTTTGAAGGTTTTTCAGTTTGGTGGATAAATAATCTATTTAGAAAAGACAACATAGTAGATAATAAATGGTATTTAGATTTAAAAATAATATTATTTGATAAGAAAAAAATTAAATTCAACTTTCTAATATTTTTAATTTACTTTAATATTAAATTTATTCTAAATTTAATCATTGATTTATTGTTTAATATTTTTATCAAAATTTTTGTTAAAAAAAATAAAAATGTAAATAAAAAAAATTGTTTTTACTCATTTTCATATAATTTAATTTCTATTAACAATAAGCTTAGTGTTGATAGATTGTATGGCAAAACCCCAATTAGCTATAAAAAAAAAGATAATTTTTATCTTATCAAGGTTGAAAAATATAGAGATTTTTTAATTAATAAAAATAAATATTTAAAAAAATTTGATAATTTAAATTTAGATTATTGTATTTTGGATCACTACATTTCATTATTTGAGATTATTAAGATATATACATTTAGCTATAAAATTTTTTTAAATTGTGTTTACAAATTCTATTCAAAAAAATTTTTTTTCAAAATTAATAAAAAAGATTGCTATAACGTTTTGTATCCTTATTTTCTAAACTCGTTTAGTGTTTCTACTCAAAGGTCGTTAATTTTTTCAAAAGCTTTGAATAATTTTTGCAAAGGTAATGATAAGTTAAATTTTTTTATAAATTATCTTGAGTTTAATCCTGGTTTTGTTGCATCAAATTATTTTGTAAGAAAATCTAGCCCAAAAATAAAAGTTATATCTTTACAGCATGCTTATGCTAGCAAAAATATGTTATTTTATAATAATTATTCAAAAGATTTTACAAAATTAAATAAATATGAAGGAAAAAAATATTGTCCAAGCCCTGATTATTACTTTATTTTTAGTCAAAATTTAAAAAATTTATTAAACAATTACTACAAAAAAAAAGTTATTTTTACGGGTTCGCTTAGAACAGATTTAGGTAATAAAATAAAAAAAGATAAAGTATTTATAGGTAATAAAAAAAAATTGAACATATTAATAGCTCCATCTATAGGAGATGAATATTTGATTTCTGATTATTTAAAAAAAATTAAAAACTCTTATGATTATAATTTTATTTTAAGTCCACATCCTACCAATTATGATACGTCTTTAATCAAATTTAAAGAGTTAAAAGAGACCAATTTTGAATTTAATTCTTTTAGAAATATTTCAACTCAAAATTTATTAATAAAATCTGATTTAGTTATTTGTAGCCTTTCATCAATTGCAGTAGATGCTAAAATATTATCTAAAGATGCTATAAGATTAGTAAGTTCTAATCATCCCTATTATTTTGAAATCAATGAACCTATAAAAGTAATTAAAAGCTATAAAAGTTTTTCTACGTATTTAAAAAATTTTAAAAAAGAGAAAGATAAAACATCGAGAAACAAATATATTGATTTTTATTATTATAAACTTGATAAAAAAAGTTATAAAAGATTTTGGAATAATTTAAAAAATATTAAGAATGATTATATCTAAATTTCATAATAGTTCTTTTATTAAAAATAAATAAGTATATAAGACTGTTTATGATTCTAGGCTTAATTCCCTCAAGGTTAAATTCAAAAAGATTAAAACATAAACCATTATTAAAAATTGATGGATTATCAATAATAGTTCACACATTTAAAAGAGCAATGTTATCAAAAAAACTTGATCGCGTAATTGTTTGCTGTGATGATAAAAGAATTCTTGATGAAGTTATTAAACATGGTGGCGAAGCAATATTGACGTCTAAGAAACATAAAAATGGTACAGAAAGAATCTTTGAGGTTGCAAAAAAATTTAAACCCAAGTTTGTAGTTGATGTTCAAGGTGATGAACCATTTGTAGACCCTAAAGATATAGATAGAGTTATTGATTTTCATAAAAAAAAAACTAAATTTGATATTGTTGTTCCTAGTATGATGGCTGAGCACAATGCTTCTAGCAGAAATTTGGTTAAAGTTGTTTTTAGTAATAATGGCAAGATTTTATATTTTAGTCGAGCAGCTGTTCCTTATGATTATAAAAATATTAAGAATAAATTCTATAGAGATCTTTCAATTGTTTCATTTAAATATGAAGCATTGAAAAAATATAACAAATTTAAAGAGGGTAAAATTGAAAAAATCGAAGGAATTGAACTTTTGAGAGCAATTGAAAATAATTTAAATTTAGGAACATTTAAAGCAATAAACTCAGGTTTTGCAGTAGACGTAAATCAGGATTTAATGAAGGCTATAGACTTAATGCCCTCTGATAAAATTAGAAAGCTTTATTAAAACTTTTAAATTGATGGAAGATAAAACACTTTTTCTATTTGATCTTGATGGTGTAATAATAGACTCAAAGAATAATATGGAAATTACTTGGAATTTTGTAAATAAAAAATTTAAATTGAATACTTCATTTAAAAAATATTTTTCGTTAATTGGAAGAGATTTTCAAGAAATTTTAAGGGAATTAAAAATTAAAAACAAAAATTTTGATGAAATTGAAAAAATTTTTAAAAATCAATCCATTAAAAATTTTAACAAATACAAACTTTATCCTAAAGTAAAATTAATTTTAAATAAATTAAAAAGTCAAAAAATTAAGATTGGTATAGTAACATCAAAAGATTGCCATAGAACAAAGAAAATTTTAAGAAAATTTTCTTTAAAATTTGATGAAGTGAGATGTAGTGATGGAAAAATGCATGGAAAACCAAAACCAGATAAAATTTTAAGTATTATAAATAAATTGAAAATTAAAAAAATAAACACTGTTTATGTTGGTGATATGATGGTGGATAAACTAACAGCAAGAAATGCAGGAGTTGAATATATTCATGCTTTATATGGATATTCTCCTAAAAAAATTGTACATAAAAATACGATACAATCATTTAATGAACTGATAGAAATTTTATAGTATGAAAGAAAATTATAAAAAATTTATTGATCCTAATATTAAAAGAAAATCTGAAATCATTCAAAATAGTTTGCAGTACGATAGAAATAATAAAGTACCTTTATTTTCATTAGTAGAAATTAGTGATTCTGGAACATGTAATCGCGCTTGTTCATTTTGTCCACGTAGTGATAAAGATTGGATTAATGAATTTGATAATAAGGAATTTATAAAATCTGAATTGCATGAAAGTATTGTTTCTCAATTACAAGATTTAAATTATAATGGAATAGTAGTATACTCTGGTTTTAATGAACCACTTTTAAATAAAGAGATTTACAAAAATATTACTCAAACAAGGTCTTACTTACCGGGTGCAAAAATAGAGTTAATTACTAATGGAGATGTTTTAAATGAAAAAAGATTATTAAAATTATTTGAAGCAGGATTATCTACATTATTAATTAGCGTGTATGATGGTCCAGAAGACATGATTAAATTTGAAAAAATGTGCAACAATGTAAAGCTTGAAAAAGATCAATATGTAATAAGGAAGAGATATTTACCACCGGAGGAAAACTTTGGCATAACAATGTCAAATAGAGGGGGATTAATGGAAAATGCAGAGCATTCTGTTCCATCTTTAAAAAAATCTCTTAATACCCCATGTTTCTATCCAAGTTATACACTATTTATAGACTATAATGGAGACGTGTTAATGTGTTCTCACGACTGGGGTAAAAAAAATATTCTGGGCAATCTAAATAAAGAAAAAATTATGGATGTTTGGTTGTCTAATAATGCAATGATGAGTAGAAAAAATTTATCCAAAGGGAATAGAGAGTTTTCTCCATGTAATGTTTGTGATGCAGGTGGAACACTAATAGGTAAAAAACACGTAGAAGCATGGGAAAAAATTTAGAGAACCAAAAAAATAAAAAAAAGATATTAATCTTAGCAGCAAGTTCAGATATTGGAATAGAAGTTGTTAATAAATTCTTGGATAGTGGTTGGGAGATTTTAGCTCATTACAATAAAAATAAAAAAAAATTAGCATCTATAAAAAATAAAAATATAAGATTATTTAAATTAAATTTATCAAATCCTAAAAATGTAGAAAATTTTTTAAAAAAAAATAATAAGTTTCTAAAAGGAGTAGACAGTTTTTTAAGTTTAACTGGTTTTTTGAAATTAAGTACTTATGAAAATTTTACTATTAATGATTTTTATTTACACTTAAATGTTAATTATTTAGCTAATCAACTTTTTATAAGAAAAATGATCAAATATATGAAACAAAAAAAATGGGGGAGAATATTAACCTCTTCTAGTATTGGCACAAAGTTTGGTGGAAACAAAAGTACATATCTTTATTCCCTAAGTAAACATATGAATGAATTTTTTCCTGCTATTTTCAAAGATATTTCTAAATTTGATATATTAACAAATTGTATACAAATTGGAGTAACAGATACAAAGATCCATAAAAAAGATAAAAAGAAAAATTTAAACAAAAGAACTAAATTAATTCCTATTAAAAGATTAGCAAAACCAAGAGAAATAGCTGACTATATTTACCATTTTGCATCAGAAAAAAATACTTACACAAATTTACAAAAAATTAATATTGCTGGAGGTGAGTAATATTAATTATGTTATAATTTCATAATAAAAAATATGTCAAATTTAGAATTGATAAATATTTATAAAAAATCTTCGAGTTTTTTTTACAACGAGAAGAATAATATTGAACAAAAATCAAAGCACTGGCAGAGATACAGTATGAAGAAATTTAATACCCAAAATCTTCAAAATTTTAGGAAAAATGGAGAACTAAGTGGTGGTTTAGATGATGCAAGTAATAAAGTATCTTTTGAATTATTTTCTGAAATAGTGAATGAAATTTCAGAGGAATATATAATTAATAATTCTCCAAAAAAAAATATTGGTAATAGTAATCACCTTATTAAATTCAAAGATGTATTTATTGATTATAATAAGCTTATACATATTTATTGGTTCTGGACTTTAGAAAATAAAATATCAAGAATAAATCAAATAAGTAGTATTTGTGAAATAGGGGGTGGATTTGGAAGTTTCATAGAATTATTTATAAAGAATTATAACTGTAAAGTATTTTTAATTGATTTGCCTGAAGCTAATTTAATGAGTACTTACTATCTTCAACAGAGCTTTCCTAAAAAAAATTTTTTTTTATTTTGTGATTATGAAAAAAAAAACAAATTAACATTAGAGGATTTTGAAAAAAACGATATAATCATTTTGCCCCCTAATTGTAATATAGATAAACAAATAAAATTTGATTTATTTATTAATACTAGATCAATGATGGAAATGAACAAAAGTGTAATCAAGACTTATTTTGATTTCATTCATAATTATTCAAGAAATGAGAGTTTGTTTTTAAATATAAATAGATATGAAAAAAAATCTGTTGGTTATCCAATAAGAATTTCAGAATATCCTTATGATAGTCTTTGGAAAGTATTAATTTCACAGCCAAGCTTCAAACAAAACTGGATACATTTTTTATTAACTCAAAGAGTGAAAAATAGCGATGAGGCAAATATTTTTCAAGAATTAAATCGTATCAAGAAAATTGAAAAAAGTTTTTATGATATACTAATCGATGATAGTGTAATTTATTTGAAATCAAAAAAAAATCTAAGAGTAATTTTAAAAAGGATATTTGGAACTAAAATTCTCAAAAGTATCGGAAATTTTTTATTTAAAATTGGAAGTAAATTAAAAAATATTGATTAAGTATTATTTTTTAATAGTAACCGGTAATTTTTATTATAATTGAAAATCTCTTTTGATATAATTCTATGTGTTCTTTTTAAGACTTTTTCACAGTCCATCATTCTCGTTGGATTGATTACTCCGAATTTGCCCTCATCTTTTGCTCTAGAATGACCATTTATTGCATTTTTTAAAAAAATATATTTTGTCTGTTTTTTAAAAAAATTTAAATACAATAAGCTTTGTTGCTTTTCCATTTCTTGAAAACTTGCTATATTGATAAATAAATCGAAATTTACATTTTTAAGAAGATCTAGTTTCCATGTTGGAAGTAAGATAATATCATATTTTTTGAAATCTTTTTTGCCAGCCTTAAGTTCTTTAAATCCATAAACTGAATATCCTAAATTACGTAAATTATATTCAGCAATAAAAAGAGTGGGAGGTATATCTAAGATAAAATATTTACTTTTTTTGTTTAATTGTAAAAAAATATTAGCTAACATTCCAGTTCCAGCTCCTATTTCAATTATATTCTTTATATTATTTCTTTTTAAATTTTTTTTTATGTGGTGATATTCAATTAAAATATTTAAAAAATAATTTGTATAAAATTTTTTATCTTTTTCAAAACCAATTGGTTTACCAAGCCTGCTATCTTTTGCCTTCAGCAATTCAGGATTGATTAATTTTATTAAATCGTATTTAGTATCAAATTCTAGTTTAATTTTATCAAAAAATATTTTTCTAGCGAGACTTGATCTAATAGCAAAATATGAGAAAAAATTAAAATATCTTGAAATTTTATTTATTAAGGAATTATAAATTTTTACAAAAAAATTATTATCAATTTTTTTAAATTGAGCTTCAAAAGGATGAAAATAATGATTAAAATTTCTTTGTAATTCCATTTCTCCGCCACCAAAAGAATGAATACTGCCAGTGCCAGCTCCTCCTCTCCAACTTCTAAATTGATCAAGTTTATTCCCTAGAATTTGTTTTATAATTTTTTTTTCATAAAATTTCCAATAATTCCCTGGTTTATATATTGGATCTACTTTGGACATATTATCCATCATTTCTAATAACTCAGTTTTTAATTTTTTTTCATCTATTTTATTCTTCATATCAAATAATCATTTTTATTATTAATTAGTGAGAGGTATTTTCTCGCCATTACTTCATTATTAAAATTCTTTTTAAAATTAATTCTAGATTTATTTATATTGTATATCCATTTTTTTTTATTGATATCGAAATCTTCGATTGCTAGTTTAAGTTTAAAATGATTTTTTGACTCAATAAGTTTTCCATAATCATTATTAAAAAATTCTTGGACACCACCAACGCGTGTCGCAATTACAGGTGTTCCAACAATTACTGACTCAGCAATAGATAAGCCAAAGCCTTCAAATTCTTTAGTAGCTGAGACTAAAAGATCTAAACTAGAAAGTATTTTTTGACTATTTATATCTAAATAATTTAAAATAATAATATTATCATCTAAATTATATTTTTTTATTAATCTTTTTAACTTTAAAATTTCAGTTTTATTTCCACGACCAATGAATAAAATTTTTGTTTTTTTTAAAAGATTTTTTTTTAACAAGCTTACGCTTTTAATTAAAATATCATGTCCTTTATCCTCACTAATTCTTGCCAGTATACCAATTTTAGTATGGTAAGGTTTTATTTTATTTTTTATAAAAATATTTTTTAGATAATTTTTATTCTTAAAATTTTCAACTTTAACACCATTATGTATAATTTTAGTATTTACATTGTTGTTGTAGAGATTAGAATTTTTTTTAATAGATTTTAAAGTTGATTTAGAAACAGTAACCAAATAATTGATTTTATTACCTATCTTATAATTTATGAATTTCAAAATTGTTTTAAAAAATATTGGGTAATCATCACATTTATGATGAACTACTAATAATATTTTTTTAATGTTTTTTTTATATGCAGCAAATATTGCTGATTGCTCGCTTCTAAATCCTCCATAATTACCACACTGACACATTAAAGTGTCTATTTTTACATTTTCAAATATTTTATCAAAAGTTTTTATTGTTTTTAAAAAAAATATTGGTTTTAAAAAATAATTTATAAATCTTTCTAAAAAATTTTTTTTTTTGATATAATAAGATTTAAAATAAATAAATTTTATATTTTTAAAATTTTTAAGATCTTTTTGTAAATATTTAGCTCCATCATTTGTAGAATTTGTAATAATAAAGATATTAAATTTTAAAAATATCTTAGATAATAACAAATATTTTAAATAACTATTTACCCCACCATCAGTAATTGACTCCCAGACAATAGCTATATTTCTTCTATTCATAATTCATTCAATTAAATCAACAAATTTTTTTTAAAGAGTTTTTTATATATATAAATTTTAATAATGTAATTAGTTATCAAAATATTCTATTAAAGTTAATAAATTTTGATATATATAATATCTTTAAATATTATAAATTTAATAATTAGCTGTAAAATACTATTTGAAAACAATATAATTTTAATGATTAGAGTACCTGAGCAATTTTTCCCTAAATTTAATTGTGAATTGATTAGACTTGGTAATGACTCAGATGGAGGTTATGTAATATCAAAAAAAAGTGTTCAAAATTCAAAACTATTAATAAGTTTTGGCTTATCTAATGATTGGTCATTTGAAGAAGCATATACAAATATGACCGATAAAAAAGTTTATTGTTATGATTTAAGTGTAAATAATTTTTTTTGGATTAAAAATTTTATTAAATCTGTATTAAATATTTTATTTTTAAGAGATGTAAAAGAAAATTTTAAAAATTTAATTTCTTATCTTAGATACAAAATTTTTTTTGGAAACAAAAATAATTTCCACATAAAAAAATATATTTTTCCTCTGAACAATAAAAAAAATTTTTACAAAAAGGAAAACATTACGGATTTAAATGAGATTTTAAAGATTATTAAAGAAAGTTGCTATTTAAAAATAGATATAGAAGGTGCTGAATATAGGATTTTAGATCAAATAATTTTTAATCAATCAAAAATAGATGGAATTTCGATAGAGTTTCACGATTTTGATATCCATTTAAATTTAATTAGGAATTTTATAGATCAATTAGATTTAGAAATAGTTCATTTGCATGTGAATAATTTTGGTTTGATCAATAAAAATTCAGTTCCTTCAGTTGTTGAGATCTCATTTGCTAAAAAAGAATTTATAGATACAAATAACCATAATAAAAGCAGATACCCATTAGATATAGATAAACCTTGCAATAAAGATTGCAAAGATGAAAATATAACTTTTTATTAATTAATGATTATATTTCAAAAGCATTTTAAAAATAAAAAAGTCTTAATTACTGGTCACACAGGTTTTAAAGGTTCTTGGTTAACATTATGGTTAAATCAGATGGGAGCTAAAGTTTACGGTATTTCAGATAATTATCCAAAAAAAAATAACCATTTTTTTGATTTAAAATTAAGTAAAAATATTAAAAATTATAAAATTGATATCTGTGATCTAAACAAATTAAAAAAAATTGTTTTAAAAACAAAACCTGAATATATCTTTCATTTAGCAGCACAATCATTAGTAAAAAAATCATATAATTTTCCTATGAGAACTTTTAATACTAATGCAATTGGAACTTTAAATTTGCTAGAATCAATACGATATTTGAAAAATAAATGTAACGTAGTTTTAATCACAAGTGATAAAAGTTATAAAAACTTTGAAATAAATCGTGGATATAAAGAAGATGATATTTTGGGGGGAGAAGACCCATATAGTTCTTCTAAAGCTTGTGCAGAGTTAATTATTAAAACCTATTTAAATAATTTCATTAATAAAAAAAATATAAACGTTGCAATAGCAAGAGCTGGAAATGTAATTGGTGGTGGTGATTGGTCTGATGATAGGATAATACCAGATAGTGTAAAATCATGGTTTAAAGGAAAAAAAGCATTAATAAGAAATCCTTATTCTACAAGGCCATGGCAATTTGTTTTAGAAGTATTAAGAGGATACCTATTATTAGCAATAAAACTTAATGCAGATACAAAAAAAAAACTATTTGGTGAAGCTTTTAATTTTGGGCCTAATTCTAAACAAAATAAAAGTGTAATTTCTTTGATAGTTGAAATTAAAAAAAATTGGAAAAGTATTAGTTGGCACAAAAGTAAAGTTAAGCAAACATTAAAAGAAAGTAAATTACTAAAATTAAACTCTAATAAGGCTAAAAATATGTTAAATTGGTATCCCTTTATAAATTTTAAAGATACAATTAAATTTACTATTTTATGGTACAAAAATTATGCACAAAAAAGAAATAGTACTTTTTATAATTCAAAAAAAATTTTATTAGATTATTGCTCTGTAATTAACAAAGAAAAATGAAAGTTGTAATATTAGCTGGTGGATTAGGAACCAGATTATCTGAATATACCAAAACTATTCCTAAACCAATGGTAAAATTGTCAGGAAAACCAATCTTACATTATATAATGAAACATTATGCTAATTATGGACATAATGAATTTTATATTGCTCTTGGATATAAAGGTAAAATTATCAAAGAATATTTCAAAAAGGATTTTAAAAATTCAAATTGGAAAATTAACTTAATTGATACAGGTCTAAAAACAATGACAGGTGGACGAGTTAAAAAATTGAAAAAGTATTTAGGAGATGAAGATTTTTTAATGACATATGGAGATGGGTTATCAGATGTAAATTTAAAAAAATTAGTTAGTTTTCACAAAAAAAATAAAAAGGCATTAGTAACCATGACTGCAGTAAGACCTCCAGCAAGATTTGGCTCAATTAAGATAAAAGGTGATAAAGTAAAAATTTTTAGAGAAAAATCAAAAATAGATGAAGGTTGGATTAATGGTGGTTTTTTTATAATTAATCCAAAATTCATTGATAATATTGAAAAGTCATCAACATATTTAGAAAAATCTCCTTTAGAAAAAATTGCAAAAAAAAATCAGCTTTTTGCATTTAAGCATAAAGGCTTTTGGCAATGTATGGATACCAAAAGGGACAAAGATTACCTTGAGCAACTTTTAAAAAAAAAAAGGATCAAGTTTTAAAATGAAAGAAAATATCCTTGTTGCCGGAGGAACAGGATTTATCGGTAAAAATTTTATATTATATTTATTAAAAAAAAAAAATTTTAATATTTATTCATTATCCAATAAAAAAATTAAAAAAGAACAACAAAATAGAAAAGTAAAATATATTTTTTGTAATTTAAAAGATAAAAATCAACTTAAAAAAAGATTAGATTTTAAGTTACATTATATTGTAAATTTTGCAGGACATATAAATCATTATGAGTCTAAAAAAACCTATGAGACTCATTATTTAGGTTTGAAAAATTTATCTGATATCTTTTGCAATAAAAAGATTAAAAAATTCGTACAAATAGGTAGTAGTGTTGAGTATGGTTTCTTAAAATCACCACAAAATGAAGAGAGTAATACTGATGTAAAAAAACTTAAATCTGTTTATGGTAAATCAAAGTTGAGATCAACAAACTACTTGATGAAACTATTTTTAAAAAAAAATTTTCCAGTAATTGTTTTAAGACCATATTTAATATATGGACCAGGGCAAAATATAGATAGATTAATTCCAATAACAATATTAAATTGCTTAAAAAATAATTCATTTAATTGTTCTTCTGGCAGACAAATTAGAAATTTTATATATGTGAATGATTTTGTAAAAATTGTTTACAAGTGTCTTTTTGCTAAAGTTTCTGGAGATATATTAAATGTTGGTTCTCCAAAAAGTTATAAAGTTAGTTATCTGATTAACAAGATAAATAGGTTAATTGGAAAAGGTTTTCCACAATACGGAAAAATAAAGTTAAGAAATGATGAGCCTTTAAATTTATATCCTAATTTAAAAAAATTAAAAAAAAATATTAAAATAGATAAACAAATTAATATCGAGGATGGATTAAAAAAAACTATATATTTCTATAAAAAACATTATGGTTAATAAAAAAGTAAGCGTGATTGTAAATTTCCATAATGGTGAAAGTTATATCAAAAATTGTATTCAAAGTATTCTAGATCAAGATTATACAAATTTAGAAGTAATATTATGGGATAATAATTCAAATGATAATTCAGTCAAAATAATTGAGAAATTTAAAGATGATAGAATTAAGTATTACAGAAATAATATAAAAGTACCATTGTATAAAGCTAGAAACCAAGCGATAAAAGTGTCGACTGGTGATTTAATTGCTTTTGTTGATTGTGACGATTGGTGGGAAAAAAATTATATTTCTTCAAGAGAAAATTTTTTTTCAGTAGATAATTATGATTATTTTTATTGTAATACATATTTTTTTTATGAAAACAAAAATAAAAAAAAAATTTATAAAAAGTATTTTTTACCATCTGGAAAAATTTTTTCTGAATTATCTAAAGACTATTTTTTAATTATAAGTGGAGTAATATTTAAAAAAGAAATTTTTTTAAAATATGGAATGTTTAATGAAAATTTTAATATTTTAGGAGATTATGATTTTTTCATGAGAATTTCACAACATGCTAATGCACATTCAATAAATTCTGCATTAATCAATTATAGGGTACATGAAAAAAATTACTCAAAGCTTCACAAAAAAAATTTTTATGAAGAATATAAAGAATGGTATAATCATCAATTACAACAAAATAATATAGAATTTAAAGTGAATAATCCTAATTTTAAAAAAAGATTAAATTATTTAGAACTAGATTATTTATTATATGAAAAAAATAAAAATATTTTTTTATTCAAAAAAATTTTAAAACACAAAAATTTTTTAGAACTTATTAAATTTATTATATTGTTTATTATTCCAAAAAGGTTTTATAAAATTTTAAAAAAATGAAAAAATATTTAATAATTTCGAATGATTTAATACATATTAAAAACCAAAAAATATCTTCAGATTTTAATGATACCGTAAATATAATAAGTGCAGTAGAAAAGAAATTTCAAATATTTTTATATTCAAGAATATCAAAATCAAAAAATAGTTTTTCTTCATTTATAAAAAAAAAAATAATAAGGGTAAATTTAACAGACTTATTTCAATTAAAAAAAATAAATATCTTTATGATTTCGATTACTCCAAGGAATTTTATTTTTCTTGTATTTTCAAATTTCATTTTAAAAGATATTAGAGGTTATGTAATTTTAAGAAGCAACGGTCATAAAGAATATTATTCAAAATTTGGAATATTTGGAGTCTATATATATAATTATATGTTTAAATATGTAATTAAAAAATTAAAAATTATTTCTGTTTCAAAAAATATAAATAATAAAAAAAATAATAAATATTTGTTTCCATCTGAATTAGATAATAGTTGGTTCAAAAATAAAAAAAAGGTGAAAACAAAAATTCCTCTTCTTTTATACTTTGGAAGATTTAGAAAAGAAAAAGGGATTTATTCTCTTATAGATTTAATTGAAAAATTAAATATTAAATTTAAACTCACTGTTGCTGGTGATGATAAGAGTATACTAACCAAAAGAAAAAATATTAGCGTCTTAGATAAAATTACAAATAAAAAAAAAATATTTAATTTATATGACAGTCACAATATATTTATCTTACCTTCTTTTACAGAGGGAGCGCCAAAAGTAGTTATTGAAAGTTTAGCAAGAATGAGACCTGTCATTGTTTTTAATGAAATAAGTCATATAAAATCAAATTTTAAGGGTATTTTTGTATGTGATAGAAACGTATTTAGTTTAGAAAAAACAATAAAATTTATTTTAAAAAATTTTTCCGCCATTCAAAGTGAAATGAAAAAAAATGACTTAACAACAAAAGAAATATTTCAAAGTAATCTAATAAAAATTTTAAATGTCTAATAAAATTAAAAATCAATTTTTCTTATACTTACTTTTTTTAACACCTTTTTTATTTACTATTGGAATTGCAGTTTTAGAATTATCAGTCTTATTTTTGATTTTATTTTTTCTTTATAAGAATAGAAATCTAGATTTATATAAAGATAAAAAAGTTTTATTTTTATTTTTTTTCTCGATTTATGTTGCAGTAAATGCTTTTTTTCAAATTCATGATAACTTAAAGATATCATCTTTTTTTTTCTTTAGATACACTTTGTTATCATTATCAATTTATTTTACTTTAAATTATCTAAATGAAAATTTAAATAAAGATAATAAAAAAATATTACTCATAATTGGATTTATTTTTTTAGGTATTTTTTTTGATAGTTATTTACAATTTTTTACTGGAGAAAATTTATTTGGTTATCAAATTATACAAAAAAGAATTTCTAGTTTGTTTGGTTCCGAATTAATACTGGGTACTTTTTTATTTAAATTGCTACCTTTATGTTTATTTCTTCTCTTATTTGTTTGCACAAATAAAGAATTAGAGAAATACTCTAAAATTTTAACATTTTTTTTATGTTTATATTTTACGGTGATTTATATTGCTGGAGGTAGAACAGCTTTTTTTTTGATGTTAATGTTTATTTTTTTTATAATTTTTTTTATTAATAATCTTAGAAAAATTTTTAGTATAAGTATTTTGTTTTTAACAATATTTATTTTTTTCACATCCATATTTGATATGGGTAAATCAGATCCGTTTAACAGAGTGTTTATTAAAACATTTAATCAAATAACCAATAATATTTATCTTGATAAGCAAGATAATATATCCTTTAAAAAAGAAATTAATAAGACTAACAAGGGTGAAAATCTAAAGAATTTTAGAATATTTTCTTATGACCATAATGGTCATTATGTCCTTGCGTATAACTTATTTAAAGAAAACCCAATATTTGGCATCGGTCCAAAAGGTTTTAGATATTTTTGTAGAAGTGTAGAATATAATCCTAAAATAGGTGTCTGTTCTACACATCCACATAATTTTTTAATGCAAATTTTAACTGAAACAGGCTTTGTTGGATTAATATTTTATTTTTATGGTCTTTTTTTTGTAATTATGAATATTTATAAAGTATTTTCAAAAAATACATTAACAAATGAAAAAAATAATTTTTTAATAATTTCAATAGGATTAATTTTAATTTTTTTTCCATTTATACCAAATGGTAATTTTTTTAATAACTGGATTTCAATTATAAACTTTTATTATATTGGTATTTATTTATATTCTTATAAAAAGGTATTCTTATAATCCATGTTTTGTTTTTCATTATGATAAATATTATACTTTTTGTAATTATATTAGTTAACATTTTTATATTTTACTATTTTAATAAGATTTCTGAAATTGTTAACTTATATGATTTTCCTAATAAAAAATTAAAAATTCATAAAACTAAAACTTCTTTAATTGGAGGTTCTATTATTATAATTAATATTTTTTTAGTTTTTTTTTTAAATTTATTGTTTAAAAGTGAATTTTTAAGTTTTTTTCCCAGTTTTAAAAATGAGCTAATTTTCCTAGCTATGCTCTCTATATTTTTTATGCTTGGTTTTCTAGACGATAAATTTAACATTAATCCAAATAAGAAATTCTTTTTTTTAATCATAATATCAGTTTTATTTATTGTATTAGATCAAAATCTTTTAATTCAAAAATTTTCATTGTCTTTTTATAAAAGTAAAATATTTTTAGACAATTACTCATTTATTTTTTCAGTATTTTGTATTTTAATTCTCATTAATGCTATGAATTTTTATGATGGAATTAATGGTCAATCACTAATTTTCTTTTTGATTACTTTTTCATATTTATTAATTGTATCAGAAAAAATTGAATTTTATTTATTTATAATATCAATTTTATTTTTTTTATTATTCTTAAATTTAAGAAATCGTTTATTTCTTGGAGATAATGGGATTTATACCTTAACTATTATATTATCCACATCACTTATATATGAACATAATTTTTATGGCAGCATAACTTTTGCAGATGAAATTTTTTTACTTCTTTTTTTACCAGGTTTAGATTTGTTGAGATTAACTATTTTAAGATTGATGAAAAAAAATAATCCTTTTTACGGAGATAGAAATCATATACATCACTTATTAATAAAGAAATATTCTTTAATAAAAACTAATATTATTTTATTTATACTAGCAATTGTGCCAATCTTATTCTTTAATATTTTAAAATTAAATTTTTTTTTAGTTATCTTCATTTTTCTAATTTTTTATTCGGTTATAATCTTAAAGTTAAATAAATATGGATCTTAGTAAAAAGTTTTGGTTTTTTTTGATAAAAAAAAACCATACAAATGTTTAATTTATTGAGTTAATTATGAATGTTTTAGTTACGGGTGGTGCTGGATATATCGGAAGTTGTGTATCACAATATCTAATAGATAAAGGAAATAATTTAATAGTAATTGATAATCTTTCAACAGGTCTAAAAAAAAATATTCCTAAAAAATGTAAATTTTATAAATGCAATATTCAAGACACAAAAAAAATTAATAGAATATTTGAAAAAAATAAAATTGATATAGTTATGCATTTTGCAGCTTATGTTGATAATGCAGAGTCTATTTTGAAGTCAAAAAAATATTTTAAAAATAATTATTATAATGGAAGAATATTTTTTTCTAATTGTATTAATAATGGAATAAATAAAATAATTTATTCTTCAACAGCAGCCGTTTATGGAAATAAAAAAAAAAAAATAAATGAAAAAGATATTTTGAAACCTTTAACACCTTACTCTTCATCTAAAGTACTTCTTGAAGAATATTTGGAAAAAAATAAAAAAAATCTAAGCTGTATAGTTTTAAGATATTTTAATGTTGTAGGTGCAGACTCTAGGTTGAGATGTGGATTTAATATTAATAAAGGTAGTAATTTATTTTTAAATCTCTGTCGTTCAGTAAGTAAAAATAAAAGATTTAATATCAACGGAAAAACTTATGATTCTAAAGATGGAACTACAATAAGAGATTTTATTCATGTAAGTGATTTATCTGAGGTTCATTACAAGTTGTCAAAACTAATAATTAAAAAAAAAGTATTCTTAAAATTAAATTGTGGATATGGATTTGGTTATTCTGTGTTAGAGGTTTTACAAGAATTTATTAGGGTGTCGAAAAAAAAAATTAATTATCAATTTGTAAAAAAAAGAAAAGGTGATATTGTTGTTTCTATATCAAATTCTTCAAAATTAAAAAAAATTATTAAATGGCAACCAAAATATCATTCTTTAGGTTATTTAGTTAAATCATCATTAAATTGGTATAAAAAAGTGACAAATCAATAAATTAATTATAAAAAAAATTATGATAAAAAAAAAAAGAATATTAATTGTAGGAGCTGGTGGTTTCATTGGTGGCCATTTAGTTGAAAGGTTATTGAATGATGGAAATTTCATTGTAGCCACAGATATAAAACCAAAAGAATATTGGTTTCAAGATTTTGAAACTGCCGAAAATTATTATTCAATGGATATGAAAGATATCAATAATTGTATGAAAGTTACAAAAAACATTGATTATGTTTTTAATATGGCTTGCAATATGGGTGGTATGGGATTTATTGAGAACAATAAAGCTGAATGCATGCAATCCGTATTAATAAATACCAATTTATTAATTGCCTGCAAAGAAAATGGAATAAAAAAATATTTCTTTTCATCAAGTGCGTGTGCTTACAATAAAACTAAACAGGAAAAAGTTTTTATAGAAGGTTTAAAAGAGGAAGATGCATACCCTGCAGATCCTGAAGATGGTTATGGTTGGGAAAAATTATTTAGTGAAAGAATGTGTAGACATTTTATGGAAGATTATGGAATAGAAGTAAGAGTGGCAAGATATCATAATATCTATGGACCATATGGAACTTATGATGGAGGTAGGGAAAAAGCTCCTGCAGCATTATGTAGGAAAGTGATAAAAGCTAAAAAAAATAAGGATAACAAAATAGAAGTTTGGGGTGATGGCTTACAAACAAGATCATTTTTGTATGTTGATGACTGTGTTGATGGGACATTAAGATTATTTGAGTCGGATTATTCTAATCCAGTAAATATTGGAAGTGATGAACAAGTCTCTATAAATCAAATGATAGAAATAATTGAAGATATTTCGGGAATAGAAAAACTAGAGAGAGTTTATCAACTTGATAAACCAAAAGGAGTAAGAGGAAGATCAAGCAATAATGATTTATCTAAAAAAGTTTTGAACTGGAGTTTTAGAGTAAAATTAAAAGAAGGTCTTAAAAACACATACGATTGGATCAGCAGTGAAACAAATAAAAAAGGGTCAAATTTAAGCAGATTTACTAAATCTTAAATTTATTATTTATGATTAGTAAAATAATCTTCAATAAAATTACATTTAATAACTTAGATTATAAAAAATTTAATAAGATTATATCTAAAAAGGGTTTTTTCGTATTTCCTGCAGCACCAGGTTTGGCTTCAATCAGAAATTATGATATGTATCATAAATCAATTCAAAAGGCTGATTTAGTTTTTTTTGATAGTGGTTTTTTTGTTTTATTGCTTAGAATTTTTAAAAATATAAAAGTTTCTAAATTTTCAGGATATAAATTCTTAAATCTTTTTTTTAATTATTTAAAAAAAAACAAAAAAAAAAAAGTTTTTTGTATAGATCCAAATTTAAATTTTTCTAAATCGAATAAAATATATCTTAAAAAATTAGGCCTTAAAAAAACTTATAATTTCTTGGCACCCGTATATGATAAAGATAATTTAGTTGATAAGAAGCTTTTAAAAGTAATTAGAAAAATAAAACCAAATTTTATAATTACCAATATAGGAGGAGGTGTTCAGGAAGTTTTAGGTTTATATCTAAAAAGAAAT
>JACWEG010000019.1 GCA_014653605.1 Pelagibacterales bacterium SAG-MED37 | reverse complement strand
CTTTAAGATTGTCTCTTCTTTCAACATCAATATATTTTTACAATTTTACCACTCCTGAATTTAATGTGAATGTCTGCCAATTACCTTTCTGGTCTATGGTAGTTTATTATTCTTGGAGAATATATGACTCTAAAGAAATAAAATTATCAGATTGCTTGTTGGTTGGAATATTTGCAGCAATCGGTTTTTTATCAAAATACTTATTTATTTATCTTTTAATATCGGTGGATTTATTATTTATATATTTAATTTTTTTCAAGAAGACCAAAAAGTTTGACTTTAAGTATTTAATTACTCTTGAAGTTTTTTTAGTTTTATTGGTACCTCATTTTATTTGGCTTTATGATAATGAATTCATAACTATTTTTTATGGACTTAAAAGAACAGGTTTAGAAGAGTCTGTAATTTTCGATCATATTAAATACCCATTAATTTTCTTAGCTAAACAAATTGGAATATTAATTCCTTTTTTCTTTTTAGTTTTTCTTTTAACAAAAAAATTTAAGTTTAAGTTCAATTTTAAAGATAAAAAACTTCTCTTTTTGTTTTTTATAAATCTAGCACCTATAGCTTTAATTTTTGCAACCTCGATGGTTATGGGATCAAAAATAAGAACAATGTGGATGACTCCATTTTATTTATTTTTTGGAGTATTTTTTGTCTACCTACTAAGATCTCAAATAAATTTAAAAAAAATTAATTCTTTCTTGGTGGGATTTTTATTTTTATTTTTTCTATCACCAATTATTTATTCATATATATCAATTTCTCAACCCGATAAACGAACAGACTATCCTGGAAAAGAAATAGCAATAAAGACTCAAATTACTTGGGATCAAAATTTTAATCAAGAAATTCAATTTGTAACAGGAGATGAATGGAAAGCTGGAAATCTTTCGTACCACCTTAAATCAAGACCAAAGTGGGAAGGGTATACAAATGATGATATGCTAAATAATTCATCTGAATTTATTTGTATAGATGATGTATGTTTGGGAAGATATTAATACTTAAGAATTAATTTATGAAATTTAAAATTTTAATTCCTGTTTATAATGATTGGCAATCAGTTCTTAAACTTCTTGATAATATTAACTTAAGTATAGAAAGCTTAGACCATGAAATATCAGTCATTATTGTTAATGATGCATCCAACCATGATCGTCCCTTAGAAGAAAAAGATTTAGAAAATATTGATTCAATTAAAATTTTAAATATGAAAATAAACCAAGGTCATGCAAGGTGTATTGCTACAGGACTTAAATATATTTATGAAAAAGAAGATTTTGATTATGTAATTCCTATGGATGGTGATGGAGAAGATAGACCTGAAGAAATAAAAAACTTCATTGAACTTTCTGAACAAAAAAGTGAAAAATCAATCGTAGGAGAGAGAGTGAAGCGTTCAGAAGGGATATTTTTTCAATTATGTTACAAATTTCATAAGTTTTTAACTTTAGCATTTACAGGGCAATCAATTAAATTTGGAAACTTTACTTGTCTATCAAAATCAACAATTGAAAAAATGTTAAAAGAAAAGGCTACTTGGAGTAGTTTTTCAGGTTCATTAAGAAAAGTTGAAAAAGATTTAACCCCTTCACCTTCTGTTAGAGGCAATAGGTATTTTGGACCCTCAAAAATGAGTTTTTTTAATTTATTAAAACACTCACTTTCAATTATCAGTGTTTATAGAAAAACAGTCTTAATTCGATCTGCTTTATTTATTGTTTTTTATATTTTACTAATCAAAAGTAATGCTTCTGTAATTACCTCTATACCCTTAGTTTTATTGCTGATTATGATTTATTCAATTTCTAGCTTAGCCTTAAGAGAAAATATTGAAGAATTTAACAATTGTTTAACAAACATTCACGATATTGATAATATAAAATAATTTTACGTATCTTATTAAATGAAAAAAATTTTATTTTTTATTTTTTTATCAATTTTTATTTCAAATACTTCTTATAGTGATTTTAAAGAAATAAAAAAAAAGGCAACAATCACTAAGCCAGAAATTATTTTTCCAATTCCACAAAATCTAGATAGATGCATTACTAGTATGTATGTAAATCAAACAACCAATCCTGTTTTGCCACTAGCAAAAGTTGAGGCTCCATCAGGATATGGCCTGGATAATAGATTCATGTCTGCTCTAGATAGTTTTGAAAATTTTAAACGTCCTTGTGGTGGAGGAAATATTGAAGCTTGTGAGAATGTAAAAAGAGTAATTTTAGATTGGGCAAAAACTGATGCTGCAAAAAGAATAGGACCTTCTAACCATGAAGGCAGACATTGGAATGATACTTTAACAGTTAATCTTTGGGTAGCATCACCAATGATCGCAGGATATTCATTTGTTAAGCAAGTGATCAATGTCCCTGAAGATGAGGATAAGATAATTAAAGATTGGTTCCAAAAGATAGTAAAGAAAAATAAACATCTTATGTATGACATGAAATACAAAGAAGGAACTCAAGCAAATGGTGTTCCAAAGAGAGCACATAATCATGCATTATCATCTGCAATAAGCCATATGCAGCTAGGTGTTTTGTTAAATGATGACAAGCTTTTTAGAAAAGCCTTTTTAAACTATGAGGCAGCAATTAGATATCAAAGAAAAGATGGTAGCTTACCTATTGAAACAAGAAGAGGAGGAAGGGCAATGTTTTACCAAGGTAGAGCTATGAACGCATTGTCAGTAATAGCAATTATTGCTGAAAACCAAGGCTATAACATTTGGGAATATGATTATAAGGGAAAAAATTTTCATAACATCGTTAAGTTTTTTATAGATTTCACAGAGACTAATAAAATTGTATTTAAATATGCAAAAGAGATGAAATCACCAGGACCAGCAAAGAACTATAAAGTTCAAGATTTAGATATTAGATCAAGTAGTAATTGGGGATGGCTCTATGCTTATGTAACTCGATTTCCAGATCATGAGAATGTTCAAAGATTAAAACAATGGTCTGCTAATCAAAGCACCCTTAATAATTATCAAAGAAAAATACTTTTTAACTTTGAAAATATTTTAAAAAGAAATTTCGGCACTTCATCATGGACAGTTGTAGAACCAAACTGTCATTTTACTAAGTAGCTTTTATCGTTGGTAGACAATAAAAATCAGCCGTATCTATTTTAGAGGAATATTGCCTTCTCATATTCCATTTTTTTTGAACTCCTGCACTGGCAAGACTTAAAGTTGATCTACCATATCTATAATTGGTATTATCAATTGATCTCATTAAACTATCTATCTTTTCATCTTTTTCAGATGAAAATAAATTTTTTCTACCATCATCACTACGTAATCCTGTAAGCATGACACCTGCTTTTTGATATTGATAACCATTTTTAAAAATCTTTTCTAAAATGTTAACTGCAGTCTTAACAGTCTCAATACTATTATTTGTTGCAATTGGAAAATCAATTGTTTTTGCATTTGAATAATAACCAAAGTTTCTTTGAAAAGGACTAGTTCTAACAAATACAGTTATAGCTTTTGCAACTAAAGATTCAGATCTAATTTTCTCAGATGCATTTAAGCAATAGTTTGCAACTGCTTCTTTTAATTCTTGAAATTTTTCAATTCTTTTTCCAAAAGATCTTGAGACAACACAACTTTTTCTTTTTGTCTGAGTTGTTTCTAAATTGATGCACGGGATACCTCTCAATTCCATTGCAGTTCTTGAACCCAAAACATTAGAAGATTTTTTGATCCATGTATTAGATTTATTTTTAAGTTGCTTGGCATTATAAATTCCATTTTTTTGATAAAATTTTGTCAGTTGTCTACCAACGCCCCATACATCACTAATTTCAATTTTTTCAAGAACAGGATCTAAATTTTCTATACCGATCAAACTAGTAACACCTGATTGTTTTTTCTTTGCAATATGATTTGCAATTTTACTCAAAGTTTTTGTTTTAGCAATACCGATACTAGTAGGGATACCAGTCCACTGCAAAACAGTTTCTCTGATTTCTTTTCCAACTTTTTCTACTTCACTATCAGGAAAGTTTGATAAATCTAAAAATGCTTCATCAATTGAATAAACTTCTATCTCTGAATTAAATCTTTTAAGTGTTCTCATGACTCTTCTAGATAAGTCTCCATATAAAGAATAATTTGATGAAAAAACTTCAACTTTATTTTTAACAATAATATCTTTAGCTTTAAAGTAAGGTTCACCCATTTTAATCCCCAAAGCCTTTGCTTCATTAGATCTAGAGATGATACAGCCATCATTATTAGATAGAACAACAACAGGTTTTCTTCTTATTCTAGGATTGAATAGTCTCTCACAAGAAACATAAAAAGAATTACAATCAACTAAAGCTAATTTTCTAGTACGTTGAATGGATGACATAAGTAACAACCCCCCAAATAAAAATATCTTGTTCTTCATTAATTAAAATTCTATTAGAAAACTCTTTAGAACCTGAGGTTAGAAATTTTTTATCTCTTTCTTGAACTAAAGTTTTAACTACAAGTTCATCGTGAACATTTGCAATAACTGTTGAAAAATTTTTTGGTTTTAAACTTTTATCAACAACCAATAAATCTCCATCATTAATCCCAACATCGACCATTGATTTTCCTTGCACTCTGATGATGAAAGTTGCTGGAACATTTCTTATTAAATGCATATTCAAATCGATATCTTCTTCGATATAATCGGTTGCAGGAGAGGGAAAACCAGCGCCTGCTTTATGTAGATAATAAGG
>JACWEG010000018.1 GCA_014653605.1 Pelagibacterales bacterium SAG-MED37 | reverse complement strand
TTTAGGCTCTGCTTTACAGCAAGTTGCTTTACTTCATACAGATGTGGCAAATGCAGCTTTCTTCACAATTTTTTATGTTCCAATGGTACCAATTATAGTTTTTTTATTTAAAAAAAAATCAATTCATTGGAGTGTATGGCCATCAGTAGTTTTATGTTTAATTGGAGGATATTTACTTACAAATTTTTATGATGCAACTGTAAGATTAGGAGATAGTTTAGTATTACTAGGGGCTTTTTTTTGGAGCACTCATATTATTTTTACTGGCATGATTGTTATCAGGTATAATCTTCCTCTTACAATAGGAGCTCTGCAAACATTAATTGTGGCAGTACTTTCTTTTATAATTGGTTCAATTTATGAAGAATTTATTTTAAATAATATTTTAAAAGAAATCGACTCTATTCTATATGCTGGAATTTTATCTGGAGGATTTGCATTTGTTCTTCAGATTTATGCTCAAAGAAGAATTGCACCAGCTCCTGCTGCAATCATTTTTTCTTTAGAGGGAGTATTTGCTACTATTGCAGCTTGGTTTTTGCTTAATCAAATATTGGATATTAATAATATTTTAGGATGTTTTTTTATTTTATGTGGAGTTTTATTATCACAACTTTTACCTTTAATGAAAAAAACTGTCTAAGAATATATTATCAAAAATAATATTGAAGCAATAAAAATTCTATAAATAATAAAAATATTCAATGAGAACCTATTTATATAACTTAGAAAAAATTTGACTGTAACATATGAAAATAAAAATGATAAAATTATTGAAAGTATTATAAGATAATTTATTTCAAGAGGTTGATTAGCTGCATTTTTGAGGCCAAGAAAACTTGCACCTGCTAAAGCTGGGATTGATAATAAAAATGAAATCTTACTTGAGTCAACTCTATTAAACTTCAAAAATCGTGCTGCTGTTAATGTAATACCCGCTCTACTCACGCCAGGGATTAATGCCAGGATTTGAAATAGACCAATAAATATTATAGATTTAATATTTAAATTTGTAGATATATTTTTATCGATTTTTTGCTGATCAGCAAAAAATAAAACTATTCCAAAAAAAAATGTTGTCCATGCTATAACTTTTAAATTTCTGAGTAGATAAATAAGTTCAGTTGAGTGGAGCAAGTATCCAAAAATGATTAAAGGTATAGAGCCAAGTAAAATGAGTTGTAAAAGTTTTTTATTATTCTTTAAATCTAGTAGGTCTTTTCTGAAATAAAATATAATCGCAAATAAAGAACCTAAATGTAAACTGATATCTATTAATAAAGAGCCTGTTTTTAAATCATAGAAATTAGAAACTAAAATTAAGTGTGCAGAGGAACTAATTGGTAAAAATTCAGATATTCCTTGAACCACGGATAGAATAAGGATTTCTATAAATTCTTGAAACATATAAGTGTCGTAACTTAAAAAATATTGATTTTAAACAATTCGATTTACTCATAATAGGTATGCAAAAATTGGAATTCTCATATATATAGCTATTAATTCATTTATTTAGGTCATATATACTGACCTAAATAATTCTTTTACTAATAAAAACAATGTATATTTTGCCTTAAATTTATAAAAAAATATGACTGATAAAATGCTAAAGTTTGTGAAAATAGGTCAACAAACTCCACCTAAAAGAGAGGTTGGCACTAGAAAAGAAGATTTCAATGAAATTTATGATGAATTTATTAATCAAAAGGCTCAAGAACAATCAAGCAGATGTTCACAATGCGGGGTACCATTCTGTCAAGTCCACTGTCCACTTAGTAATAATATACCAGATTGGTTAAAGTTAACTGCGGAGGGAAGATTAAAAGAGGCTTATGAGTTATCACAAAGCACAAACAATATGCCTGAAGTATGTGGAAGAATATGCCCACAAGACAGATTGTGTGAGGGTAATTGTGTTATAGAACAATCAGGCCATGGAACTGTAACTATTGGTTCAATGGAAAAATATATTACTGACAATGCCTGGGAACAAGGATGGGTCAAACCTATTGAAGTAAAGTATGAAAGAGATCAAAGCGTAGGTATAATTGGGGCAGGACCCGCAGGACTTGCTGCTGCAGAACAATTAAGAAAAGATGGATATAAAATTACAGTTTATGATCGATATGATCGTGCAGGGGGATTATTAATTTATGGAATTCCTAATTTTAAATTAGAGAAACATGTTGTTGAAAGAAGAACAAAATTATTAAAAGATGGGGGTATTGAATTTATCCAAAATTTTGAAATAGGAAAAGACGCCAATCTAGATCAACTTAGAAAAAAACATGATTCAATTTTAATTGCAACTGGAGTTTATAAACCTAGAGAAGTTGAGTTGCCAGGAAATGATTTAGATCATATTTTCCCTGCAATGGAATTTTTGACAGCTTCAAATAAAAAAGGTTTAGGTGATGAAGTTGAACTTTTTGATAAAGGGATATTGAATGCAGAAGGTAAAGATGTTGTAGTCATAGGTGGTGGAGATACTGCTATGGATTGTGTTAGAACTTCAATAAGACAGAAAGCTAAATCTGTTAAGTGCCTTTATAGAAGAGATAAAGAAAATATGCCAGGATCTGCTAGAGAAGTTGCTAATGCAGAAGAAGAAGGAGTTGAATTTGTTTGGTTATCAAGTCCTAAAGAATTTCAAGGAAAAAATAAAATTGAAAAACTAATAGTTGATCAAATCAAATTGGGTGAGCCAGACGATTCTGGAAGAAGAAGACCAGAAATTAAAGAGGGTTCAGAGTTTGAAATTAAAGCAGATATGGTTATCAAAGCCTTAGGCTTTGACCCAGAAAATTTACCACTATTATTTGATGCGCAAGAATTACAAGTTACTAAGTGGGGAACTATTAAGATAGATTTTGATACTATGGAAACAAATTTAAATGGTGTTTTCGCTGCAGGAGACATAGTTCGAGGAGCATCATTAGTTGTTTGGGCTATCAAAGATGGAAGAGATGCGGCTTCATCAATGAAAAATTATCTTGAAAATATTGCAATAAAAAAAACACAAGTAGCTTAATGAAAAATTATAAAAATAATCTGGAACTACTCTCTAAAAATCATGTTTATTCTCATGAGATGGAACATGATGCTTGTGGAGTAGGTCTAATTGCTTCTACAGAGGGAAAAAAATCAAGAGCAGTTGTTGAGCATGGAATCGAGGCTCTTAAAGCCGTTTGGCATCGTGGTGCAGTAGATGCAGATGGAAAAACAGGTGATGGAGCAGGGATACATTTAGAAATACCAAAAGACTTTTTTATAGAAAAAATTCAAGTTACTGGACATCACCATGATAATTCTGAAATTTGTGTTGGAATGATTTTTTTACCTAAAAATGATTATTCATCTCAAGAAAACTCTAAAACTATAGTTGAAAGTGAATTAACCAAAAATGATTTTAATATTTATGGATGGAGACAAGTTCCTGTAAACCCAAAAGTTTTAGGTGAAAAAGCTTTACAAACAATGCCAGAGATTATCCAAGTTTTATTTAAATCAAACAATCCAAATTTACTTGATAAAGAACTTGAAAGAAAAATTTATGAAACTAGAAAAAAAATAGAAAACTCAGCTAATAGACTATCTTTAAATAATTTTTATATATGTTCTATGAGTTCTAAATCAATAATTTATAAAGGAATGTTTTTAGCTGAAGCAATTTCAGATTTCTATTTAGATTTAAAAGATGAGAGATTTATTTCAAGATATGCTATTTTTCATCAAAGGTTTTCTACAAATACTGCTCCTAGCTGGAGTTTAGCTCAACCATTTAGGGCTATAGCTCATAATGGAGAGATAAACACTTATAAAGGAAATAAAAACTGGATGAAAGTTCATGAAGAAGAGATGAGTAGTCCTTTATTTGAGAATGTAGAAAATTTAAAACCTGTAATTTCTCAAGGAGTTTCAGACTCAGCTGCACTAGATAACGTTTTTGAATTATTAAATAAGTCAGGTCAACCTGCTCCTCTAGCTAAATTAATGCTAGTTCCAGATGCATGGTCAAAAAAAAATAAAACACTGTCAAGAAATCATCAGCAATTATTTAATTTCTTAAACAGTACTATGGAGCCCTGGGATGGACCTGCAGCGATCGCAGCTACTGACAATGAATGGGTTATAGCTGCAAATGATCGAAATGGTCTGAGACCTCTTAGGTATGCAATTACCAAAGATAAACTACTTTTTGCTGGCTCAGAAACTGGGATGATAAAACTGAATGAAAAAAAGATCTTATCTAAAGGAAGATTAGGGCCGGGTGAAATTATTGGAGTAAGAATTGAAAAAGGAAAAGTTTTTTCAAACAATCAAATTAAAGATTTTTTAGCAAAAGAATTTAAACATTTTAACTCACAAATTATCGATTTAGATGAAAAAATCTTTATTGCAAAAGAGAAGCATAATTTTGCAGGGGAAGACTTAAGAAGAAGACAGCACACCTTTGGAATAAGTTTAGAAGATTTAGAATTAATCTTACATCCAATGGCAGAAGATGCAAAAGAGGCAACTGGTTCAATGGGAGATGACACACCACTAGCAGTATTATCAGACAAATACAGGCCTCTTTATCATTTTTTTAGACAAAATTTTAGTCAAGTAACTAATCCTCCGATTGACTCCTTAAGAGAAAATAAAGTTATGAGTTTGAAAACTAGATTTGGAAACTTAGGAAATATTCTGGATTTTGATACGCTGACTAAAGAGAACATTTATGTTTTAAATAGTCCAATTTTGTCAAATTCTCAATTTAATAAATTTATAAACTATTTTGGAAAAAACTCTTTATCAATTGATTGTACATTTTCTGATGATGAAAATTTAACACATGCTATTAAAAGAATTCAAAAAGAAGCTGAAATCGCTGTTAGACAAGGTGTATCACAAATAATTTTAAGTGATAAAGATATATCATTAAAAAAAATACCAATGCCAATGCTTCTGTGTGTTGGAGCAATTAATACTTTTCTCATTGATAAAAAGTTAAGAGGATATGTGTCAATAAATGTTCAATCAGGTGAAGCACTAGATACGCACTCATTTGCTACCTTGATCGGAGTAGGAGCTACAACGGTCAATCCTTATCTAGCTTTTGACAGCTTATATCAAAGACATG
>JACWEG010000017.1 GCA_014653605.1 Pelagibacterales bacterium SAG-MED37 | reverse complement strand
ATGTTTTTGGCAGGTATTGCTGTTCTCTCTATATCAGTTTCTGGCTATGGAAGTTTGTTATCCTTGAGCATTAAAACAAATTTTTTTTTAAATATTTTTATAGGTTTTATAATAATTACTTTTATCGTAACTTTAGTACATTTTTTTTTTAAAATAGATTTAATAATAAGTCAAATAATTCTAATTTTAGGACTAATTATTTTTTTTAAAAAAAAAAATATAGAATTATTAAGATTATTTAATTTAAAAAATATTCCGTATTTAATTATAGTTTTTTGTTTGATACCCATGTTTTTTTCTCAAAAATATCATGAGGATTTTGGATATTATCATTTGCCTTATGCCTTGGGATTTATTGAAGAAAAAATAGTTTTTGGTTTTGCTAATATTGATAATTCATATGTTTATAATTCAATATGGTTAAATATCTCTTCTTTATTTTTTTTAAACGATAAAAATTTTAATTTTCTAACCTTACCAGGCTACATATTATTTTTATCTTTTATTTTATTTTCAATAAATCAAATTATTTCAAAAAAAGAAATATCATTAAGTAATTTATATTTAGTTACTTTAATTTTTTATTTCATATTAAAGTTCACTAGAATATCAGAATTTGGTGTTGATTTACCTGCACTAATTTTTTCAGTTTTAGGAATTTATTATTTTTTCAATTTTTTTGAGACAAATTTAATTGAGGAAAAAAAAACTTATTTTTTTTTAACTCTAATTTTTTCGATATTTTCTATACTAATAAAATTAAGCACACTCCCAACTATTTTGCTTTCATTATATCTCTATTTTAAACATTTTAAGTATCTCAAGTTTTCTTTATTTGATTTAAAATTTTTTTTTATATTAATTTTAAGTACTATTTTTTTTATTCAACAATTTGTTTATACTGGATGCTTTATATTTCCTACAAAATTTACATGTCTTGATGTTAGTTGGTTTAATCCAGATTGGCTTAATTTATCTAAAGGTTTAGAATTGGTTAATAAAAGTTATTCTTTAGCAAGAGATATTTATTTACCCGAAGATTACCTGAGTAATTTTACATGGTTTTCATTTTGGATTAAAAGAAATTTTATTGAAATAATAGAACATTTAATGACAATGATCTTACCATTATTATTATTTATTTTTGTTTTAAAAAAAAGAAAAAAAAATTATTTAGTACTTCAAAATAAACTGACACTTTATACACTTATCTTGTTGAGCTTACTTTTTTGGCTTAATTATTCTCCAGTTTTTAGATTTGCAATACATATTTTTGTAACTTTGGTATTTTTATTTTTTTCAAGTACTTTAATTTCAAAAGAATTCTCAAAAAAAAAATTTCTAATTTTTATTTCAGTTTTTTTAATCTTTAATTTTTCAAAAAATGTTTTAAGAATAAATAATACCGAAAATCTTTTCTTGGGAATAATAAAAATAGAGAATGATTATATTCTAAATAATAAAATTAGTAACAAATATGCTAATATTTATTATCCAGATGTTGAAAAAAATAAAAAAAATGGCTGGCAAGGAATACTTTGTTGGAATACTCCATTTATTTGTTCATATAATAAACTAGATGTTAGTAAAAAGAATGGATATTTAATTGTGAATAAATTAAAAAATTGATCATGATAGATAAAGATACATTTAAACTTTCAGTGATAATTCCTTGTTATAATGAAAAACAAACAATTGGTATTATTTTGAAAAAAGTAATTCAAAGTTTGCAAAATTATAAATTTTTAAATTATGAAATTCTTATTATTGATGACCATTCTAAAGATGGAACAGTTGAAATATTAAAAAATATAAGTCAAGAAGAAAAAATTAACGTTTATTTTCATGAAAGAAATTTAGGTAAAGGTGCAGCTATTCAAACAGCTCTTCATTACGTTACTGGTGATTTAATCATTATTCAAGATGCAGATCTGGAATACGACCCCTTTGATTATAATAAATTACTACTTCCTTTTTTTGAAACGAATGCAGATGTTGTTTATGGTTCTAGATTTTTAGGTGGAGGCAAATATGTTAGAATACATTTTTTTTGGCATTATATAGCAAACAAAATTTTGACCTTTATTTGTAATTTATTTATAAACCTGAATTTAACTGATATGGAAACTGGGTATAAAGTCTTTAAAACAGTTGCTTTAAAAGATATTTCTCTTAAAGAGAAAACTTTTTCATTTGAGCCGGAGGTAACTATTAAATTATCAAAAAAAAAGTATAAGTTTTTTGAGGTTCCAATCACTTATAATGGAAGATCGTACCAAGAAGGAAAAAAAATAGGACTTAAAGATGCTTTTATTGCTCTAAAAACCATAATTTTGTATTCACTAAAGTCTTAGGTGCTCTTTTAAATTTATCTTTGACTAAAATGTTTCTTTGGGTATAACTATCCAGCCTGGTAATTATAGCGAAGAGGTAATACCCGATCCCATCCCGAACTCGGAAGTCAAGCTTTTCAGCGCCGATGGTACTTTGTCTTAAGACATGGAAGAGTAGGACTTTGCCAGGCTAAATTCTAAACTTATGAAAATAAAAAGCTCACTTAAATCTATCAAAAAAAGAGATCTTAATTCTAAGCTCGTTAGAAGAAGAGGTAGAATTTATATTATAAATAAAACTAACCCTAAGTTTAAAGCAAGACAAAAATAATTTTTATGGATAACGAAAACCATAAAAACACATGGAATAATTTTACAAAGTTTGTATTGTGGGGAACCGTCGCAGTTATTGGTGTTTTAGTTTTAATGGCAATATTCTTACTGTAAGATCGATGTATGAAAATTGCATCTATTTCAGAAAATCAAAAGATTGAAAAAAGAATAGCAATTACTCCTGAGATTGCAAAAAAATATATTTCACTTGGTCTCGAAGTTTCTTTGCCTGAAAATTATGGAAGTCATCTTGGAATTAAAGATGAGGAATATAAAAAATTAGGAGCATCAATTTTAAAAGATGAAAAAGAAATAATAGCGAATACAAATATTCTTGCTCAATTAACTTTATTAGATGAAGACAAAAGTTCTTTATTAAAAGAAAATCAAACCTTTATTGGTGTCTTAAATCCATATGATAATAAAGATAAAATAAGTAATTTAGTAAAAAAAAATATTAATATTTTTTCACTAGAATTACTTCCAAGAATAACGAGAGCTCAGTCTATGGATATATTATCTTCACAGGCAAATCTTGCAGGTTACAAAGCAGTAATAGAGTCTTTTGCTAATTTTGAAAAAGCAATTCCTATGATGATGACCGCAGCAGGTACAATTCCAGCTGCAAAAGTATTGGTGGTTGGTGCTGGGGTTGCGGGTCTACAAGCAATCGCAACAGCAAAACGAATGGGAGCAATTGTGTTTGCAACAGATGTTAGAATGGCATCAAAAGAACAAGTTGAAAGTTTAGGGGGAAAATTTTTAACAGTTGAAGGCGCAGAAAACTTAGAGACTGAGGGAGGTTATGCTAAAGAAGCATCAGATGATTTTAAAAAAAAACAAGAGGAATTATTATCAGAAACATTAAAAAAAATAGATATAGTGATTTGTACAGCTTTAATTCCAGGAAAAAAAGCACCAATAATTATTAAAGAAGATATGATTAATAATATGCAGTCTGGTTCAATCATTTATGATCTAGCAGCTATTCAAGGTGGAAACACTGCCTATACCAAAGTTGATAAAGTTATAGATAAAAATGGTGTTAAAATAATGGGGGAGAGTAATATTTTAAACAAACTTCCAACCTCAGCATCAAATTTATATGCAAAAAATGTATTTAACTTTGTCTCAAATTTATATGATAAAGAAAATAAAAAGATAAATATAAATTTAGATGATGAAATAATTGAGAAAACTTTAATAAAATAAAGATATGGAAATAGATCCTTTTATATTCAGATTAAGTATTTTTATCCTTTCAATTTTTATTGGGTACTATGTAGTTTGGAGTGTAACTCCATCATTACACACACCTTTAATGTCTGTTACTAATGCTATTTCATCTGTGATTATTGTTGGGGCAATTATTGCTGGATTAGCTGGAAACTCTGAAACTATATTTAACACTTCAAGTATCTTTGGTTTTTTAGCAATATCTTTAGCAGCAATAAATATTTTTGGTGGTTTTCTAGTAACTCAAAGAATGCTTGCAATGTATAAAAAAAAGAAAAAGGATAAATAATGTTATCAGCAAATTTATCAGCAATTTTTTATTTAATTTCAGGAGTATTATTTATTTTAGCTTTAAGGGGACTTTCTTCACCTGAGACTTCTAGGCAAGGAAATTTTTTTGGAATTTTAGGAATGATTATTGCAGTTACAGTTACCTTTTTATCGATTGGTAATTTTTCAACTGGACTAGTAGTTGTTTTAATCTTTCTTCTATTAGGAGGACTAATTGGTGCTTTTATAGCTTATAAAATTCCAATGACAGCGATGCCAGAATTAGTAGCTGGTTTTCATAGTTTAGTTGGACTTGCTGCTGTATTTGTTGCAATAGCTGCTTTTTTAAATCCAGAAGCGTTTAATCTAGGATCTCCTGGTAACATTAAACTTGGAAGCCTAATCGAAATGTCGATTGGAGCAGCAGTTGGTGCAATAACTTTTTCAGGTTCAATTATTGCTTTTTTAAAACTCCAAGGAATAATGTCAGGATCACCTATAACATTTAAAGGACAACATCCACTTAATGCTTTAATACTAATTTCAATAATAATAATTACTTATTTGCTTTGCTCTACTCAATCATCAAATCTATTTTGGATATTATTAGCTATTTCTTTCTTGATTGGTTTTCTTTTAATAATTCCAATTGGTGGTGCAGATATGCCAGTGGTAATTTCTATGCTTAACTCTTACTCAGGTTGGGCAGCTGCAGGAATTGGATTTACTTTAGAAAATACTGCTTTAATAATTACCGGAGCTTTAGTTGGCTCTTCAGGAGCAATTCTATCATACATAATGTGTAAAGGAATGAATAGATCTTTCTTTAATGTAATCTTAGGCGGGTTTGGTGCAACTGAACAATCAACTTCAGCACAAAACAAAGAACAACGACCAGTAAAAAGTGGCAATGCAGATGACGCTGCTTTTTTAATGAAAAATGCTTCATCAGTCATTATTGTACCAGGCTATGGTATGGCAGTTGCCCAAGCCCAACATGCCTTAAGAGAAATGGTAGATACCTTAAAAAAAAATGATATTAAAGTATCTTATGCTATTCATCCTGTTGCAGGAAGGATGCCAGGTCATATGAATGTATTATTAGCAGAGGCAAATGTACCATATGATGAAGTTTTTGAATTAGAAGAGATTAACAATGATTTTGCAAATGCAGATGTGGCTTTTGTAATAGGTGCAAATGATGTAACTAATCCAGTTGCTAAAACTGATCCGCAAAGTCCAATATATGGAATGCCAGTATTAGATGTTGAAAAATGTAAATCTGTTTTATTTGTTAAAAGAAGCCTTTCACCTGGGTATGCAGGGATTGACAATGATCTTTTTTATAAGGAGAATACATTAATGCTTTTTGCTGATGCAAAAAAAATGACAGAAGATATTACAAAAAATCTATAAATAATGACTATTAAAGTTTTTTGTGACATTGCAGATATAGATAGCATCAAAAAGTTTAATAAACTTAAGATAGTAAAAGGGTTTACAACAAATCCTAGTTTAATGAGAAAAGCAGGAGCGAAAGATTATGAAGCTTACTCAAAACAAA
>JACWEG010000016.1 GCA_014653605.1 Pelagibacterales bacterium SAG-MED37 | reverse complement strand
TATTAAAGATTTGTAAAAAAAAACCAATTTCATTTGAAGTTTTTGCTGACAATCCTCAATCAATGATAAAACAAGGTATTAAAATTAGTGAATGGGCTAAAAATGTTTATGTAAAGGTTCCATTTGTAAATTCAAAAAATAAATTTATGGGAAAAGTGATAGACAAACTAAATAATAAAAATATTAAACTTAACATAACAGCAGTATATACAGCTAGTCAGACAGCAAAAATTTTAAAAAAAGTAAATAAAAAAACAAAAGTTATAATCTCTATATTTGCAGGAAGAGCAGCAGACACTGGCAAAGACCCTGTGCCAGAGTTTGTGAAGAGTATCAAAATTGCAAAAAAATTTAGAAATGTTGAAATTTTGTGGGCCAGTGTAAGAGAACCTTATAATTATATTCAGGCAAATCAACTTGGTTGTCATATAATAACTATTCCACCGGCTATTATTGAAAAAATACAAAAATTTGGTAAATCTTTTAAACAATTAACTCAAGAAACAGTTAAAAATTTTCTGATTGATAGTAAAAAGTCTAATTTTAAGATTTAAATAGATTATCAACATTATAATAATTAATAAACTTTTTATTTTTCCAATAAAAAAAAGTATAAGTTATTTTAATATGTTCAAGTTTGAAAAAAACAAATTAAATTTCCTACTAATTTTATTTATCTTATCGACCTATTTTTTGGGATTTTATGTTCGAGAAATTTCAAATGGAGCTGGTCATATAGATTTAGAGCTACATATTTGGATAGTTATTAATGATTTAAGAGAGGATTATTATGCCACAATTATAAACTATCTTAGTTATGGTGAGGCAACATTTCCATTTTTCCATAGTTTTCAATCTTTTTTTAATCCAGCAGAAAAAAATATTTTATATTGTTTAAATAATACAATCTTTAATTTATTAATAATATTCATTTTTTATAAATTTTTAAAGTTAAAAAAAATTGAATTTGAAAATAACTTTATAATTAAATTTTTACCATTCATCATATTATTAAGTCCATGGTTTAGGTCTTCTTCGTACTGGGGAATGACAGAAAATTTTTCATTTATCTTTTTGATACCATCATTTTATTTTCTTGATTTATTGATTAATAGAAAATTATCTTTTAAAAAAAATTTGTTACTGACAGTTTTAATTTCTTTAACTTTGTATGCTAGACAACAATTTATATTTTTAGCTGTATTTCATATTTTTATATTATTACTAAATAACAACAAGAAAGAATTAATTTTTACGATGATAATTTACTCTCTTTTGTCACTACCTGGGTTTTATGTTTTATTCAATTGGGGTGCATTTAGCAATTTATCACAAATTACTGCAGCAGGTGGTAGCTTAGATTTAAAAAATATATTTTTAAATATACCTAAAATATCATCTTTATTTTTTTTTTATTCTATACCTCTAATATTGATTAACTTTTTGAAATTTATAAAAATTTTTTTTTCAAAAAAGTGTATATTTATTTTTATTATAATTTTAATTATCAAATTTCTCTTATTTAATGATATTACTTACGCTTTAAAAAGTGGTGGTTACATCGTTAAATTTACTCAATTTTTTTTGTATAATGACCCTCTACTACTAATTTTAATTTCCTCGGCTTTTTTTGCTTTCGTAATCTCAGTTATAAACTCAAGTAATTATAAATATTTTTTAATTTTACCATTAATATACCTAAATTATGGATTTGTTAATTCTGTATATCAAGAATGGTTTGACCCACTTTATTTATTTGTTTATTTCATCTTTTTTTCAAAAGATCATATTCAATATTTGAGATTAAATAAAAATATTACTATTAAACTGTTTTTTGTTTGGGAGGTTGTTGTTTTAATAATCGCATTGGTTTATTATCATGGAGTAAAAAATATTCCTTTATTTTACACTTTTTAGAATAACAATTTTATAAGTTTTAAAATTCCAGGTTTAATTGGATTTGTAATTTCTGTGTTTATATTATTCTTACCTAAGTTCTTTTTATAATTAATAAAAGCTTCTAAAATCATATCACTTGTTTTGAATCTAGGCTTGAAACCATAATTTCTATGGATTTTACTTGAATTCATAGTGAATGAATATTTTAACATATTTAAATGATAAATATTAAGTGGTGATAGATTTAATTTATTTAAGAAATTTAAAATCATAGTGATCCCAAAGTCTTTTATTAAAATTATTTTTGATTTTGAACTTGATAAAATAATTAGTTTTTCAACTAATGCTTTTAAAGAAATTTTTTCTTCACTACCAACATTGTAAACATTTTTTTCATCTTTATATAAAGATAAATAAATATAATGACTTAAGTCCTCCGCATGAATAAACTGTAAAATATTTTCTCCTGTACCCAACAACGGAATTTTTTTATTTAATCTAATTAAATCGAATAATAGACTTAATATACCTAACCTTTCTCGAGAAACTATCATTGGAACTCTAAAAATAGTCCAATTATTTAATTTTGAATTTTTAATATTTATTTCTGCTTGTACTTTCGATTTACCATAATTTTCTATTGGACAATATTTCTCATTTTCTTCTACAGGTATTTTATAATTTTTTACCCAAATTGCTGATGTTGATATATAAATATATTTTTTGATATTAAATTCCAAGCAAGCTTTAATTAAATTTAAATTTCCTTCAACATTTGTGTTCCACAATTTCTTTTTTGATTTGCTTGTTGCGGGCTCACAAGAGCAATTGATAATAGTTTTTATATTATTTCTTTTTATTACTTCTTTAATTGAAAATAGGTTTCTAATATCTAAATAATTTTCACCATCTAACGAAATATCAGTTGGAAAAAAAATTAATTTTTTTGTTAAAAATAATTTTTGTAGTTGATTACCAAAAAAACCGTTAGCACCAATAATAAGTATCACTATCCTATTTCTTTTTTTAATCTGAAAAGACCTAAAAGATTGTTATAGGCAATTCTCGGTAGTTTATTAAAAGTATAAATTTTTGTATCACCAGCACTTCTTTTTCTGTGATTTATTCTGATCTCACTAAATAAAAAATTAAGTTTATTTGCTCGAGCATTAAACTCCCAAAAAAAACCATCTGGTAAATAAGGTGTAAAATTATTTAAATTTGTATAAGTTTTTTTATTCATAAAAACAAATGCAAAACTTGGATCTCTTAAAGGAACTTTAAATAAAATATTATAAATTAAATAAAAAATTTTTGAAATAAATCTTCGATAAGCAAAATCATATCTAGGAGATCTGTAGCCACATACCAAGTCCGTTTCTTTTCTTTTATGCCAAAAACTCATTATGTCTTTTGGGTCACATTGACCATCTGAGTCCATTATTAAAAGGAAATCTGATGAGGCTTTTTTTATTCCATCTAAAACTGCTAACGAGTAATATTTTCTTTTATCATCTGAAATCAAAGTCATTGGTAGTTTTTGTTTGAGATCATTTAAAATCTCTTTTGTATTATCTGTACTCCCATCTTCAGTAATTATAAACTCAAAGTTTACTTTATCTTTTAAAGCTTCATAAATGTCAAAAAGAGTTTTTTTTATGGATGAAGCTTCATTATACACAGGTAATAGAATTTGAAGTTTTTCAGTCATAATTCAGTTACCTTATATCAATTCTTTTTTAACGTACAGTCTATCTTCAAAGTGCATTAATGGAAAAAGGAAGATTTTGAAGTGAATAAAATTACTTTTTAAAAGAAGCTCATGACACTTATAAAAATTTTTTTTTTTTAATCTTTTTTTTAAAATAAAGCTAATTTCTTTTTGAGGCTCAAATGCATATATTTTTTTTGGTTTTAAATATTTTAATGAATATTTTATAAAATCTCCTTTATGAGCAACAACATCGATTATTGTGTAAATTTTAAATTTTCTCAAAAATCTATTAATTCTTGATAGTTTATAAAAGTCTATAAAATCTATAATTATTTCAAGCATGAAGTTTGGTTGCGGGGGACGGATTTGAACCGCCGACCTTCAGGTTATGAGCCTGACGAGCTACCAGACTGCTCCACCCCGCGATATATTTAAATTCTATTTTTTAATTTGTTTAATTTTTTTACTCTTTTTATATTTTCTTGAAGAATTCTCTTTTTTTTTTCAGATGGTTTTTCATAAGTATTTTTTAATTTAATGACTTTAAAGAAACCATCTCTCTGGAGTTTTCTTTTTAAAACTCTTAGAGCTTGTTCAATATTATTATCTTTAACCTCTATTTTAATAACTACCTCCGAAAAGAGAGGTAAATATCATCTTTATATTTTTATGTCTATAAATTTTATTCATATTTTTAAACTATATTGATTGTTTAAGTTTTTCTTTATCTTTTTTTTCTCTTTTTATTCTTCTTTCTGCTTTTTCAGTTGCATTAATTAAATCTTTTTGAGAAAATAAATTTAAAGCTACAGGATCTTTAGGGTTCAAATTATTATAATTCCAATAACTTTTATTTCTAATTGATGTTACAGAATTTTTTGTAATTCCAACAAGTTTTGCAATTTGAGAGTCTTTTAAAATATTATGATGTTTAATTAACCATAAAGCTGAGTCAGGTTTATCCTGTCTTTTTGATAATGGAACATATTTTTTAATTTTTTTTTCTGAATTTGATATTTCAATATCAGTATTTTTAATTTCTAAGGGTCTTGACTGATCTTTTGATGACAGCTCTATCTCTTCTCTTGATAGTTGTCCTGAAATTATTGGGTTATATGCTTTGATACCTTTTGCAACTTCACCATCCGCAATCCCCTGAACTTCAACTTCATGTAGTTTACAAAAATCAGATATTTGTTTAAAAGTTAAAGTTGTGTTTTCAACTAGCCATACAGCTGTCGCCATTGGCATTAAGGGAGCATTTGACATTTAATTTTTATTTTCTGATCTAAAGTTTTGGAATTTTTTATTAAATTTACTTATTCTGCCTTTATCCATCAATTTTTGTTTTCCACCTGTCCAGGCAGCATGAGATTTTGGATCGATTTCCAATTTCAGAACATCACCTTCAGCACCCCATGTAGATCTTGTTTCAAACTGTGAGCCATCGGTCATTTCTACTTTTATTGAATGGTAGTTAGGGTGTATTTTTTTTTTCATTTCAAGTCTTATAACAAAAGAATTTTTTAAAACAATCTAAAGTTATCTATTTTTTCAATAAATTTTGTATTGATTTCGGCACTTGATGCTAAAACTTTTATATTTTTTAAGCTAGAAAGATCAATTTCATTAACAATTCCTCCTGCTTCTTTTACAATTATAATTCCAGCAGCAATATCCCATAAATTCAAATTATTTTGAAAATATCCGTCAAAACGTCCAGATGCTACGTATGCTAGATCTAGAGCAGCACTGCCAGATCTTCTGTATATTAAATCTTGATTATATTTACCTTTTCCAACAGCAAATAAGCATTCGTCAATATCTCTTTTTTTAGAAACTCTTATTCGTTGATTGTTGAAATAAGCTCCATGATTTTTTTCAGCATAAAAAAGTTCATCTTTAATCGGATCATAAATTAGACCACAAACTATTTCATGATTTGATTGAAGAGCTATAGATATCGCAAAATGTGGCACTCCATGTAAAAAATTAGTTGTTCCATCAATTGGATCAATTATCCAAAAGTTTGACTCATCTTTATTTTTTTCTACTCCATTTTCTTCACTTATTATTGAATAATTTGGTCGTGCTTTTTTAAGTTCTTCAATAATAATTTTTTCAGCTTTGATATCAGCATTAGTGACAAAATCTTTAGGACCTTTTTTTGATACTTGCAAATTTTCTAATTCCCCAAAATCTCTTATTAAAATTTTTGAAGCTTTCTCACTAGCTTTTATCATTATGTTTAGATTTGCAGATATAGATTTCATAAATTTAGACTTTTTTAATATATTCTAAATTTCTGGTATCTACGATAATATCATCACCAGCTTCAATAAAAGGTGGAACCTGGATATTTAGTCCGTTATTTAAAATTGCAGGCTTGTAAGAAGATGAAATAGTTTGACCTTTTAAAGCAGCATCTGTACTTTCAATCTTGCATGTAACTTGGTTCGGTAAATCTATTAAAATCGGATTTTCATTATAAAAACTGACTGTAACCATAAGATTTTCAGTTAATAGCTTACCTTTTTCACCAATTAAGTTTTTTTTAATTTCTATTTGTTCAAAAGTTTTAGGGTTCATGAAGAAGTAGTTTTGTTCATCTTCGTACAAATAATTATAATTAGTTTCTTCCAGAGAAGCTTTTTCAACTGTTTCACTAGATCTAAATCTTTCATTCAACTTGGTATTTTTGTTCACACTTTTCATCTCAACTTGGGCAAATGCACCTCCTTTTCCAGGTTTTACGTGTTGAGTCTTAAGAACTTGCCATAAATCATTTTTGTATTCTAGCAACATACCCACTCTTATTTCACTTGCGTTTATTTTCATATTATTTTTTTTATTGCATCTAATGGTTTTAGTTTTTTATTTTTCCAAATGTAGCCTGAGATAGCTAAAAAGTTTGCTTTATTCAACAAGAGTTTTTTATAGTTACTTGAATTAATACCGCCAATAGCAACAATTGGAGTTTTTATGATCTTTCTTACTTTTTTTAATATTCGAATAGGTGCTATATACTTTACTTTTTTAGTTTTTGAAGAATAGAATGCTCCTAATGCTATGTAGTCAGCTTTATTATTTGCAGCAATATTTGCTAATTTGATTGAATTGTGACAAGTAATTCCTATTATTTTTTTACCGATTAATTTTCTTGCCTCAAAAATGTTCATATCTTTTTGACCTAAATGACAACCATCTGCATTAAGTTTTTTTGAAAGGACAACATCATCATTTATTAAAAACTTAACATTATATTTTTTACATATTTTTTTTATTTTTTTACCAATCAATAATTTTTTTTTGAAATTTTCTTTTTTTAATCTAAGTTGAAAAAAACCAACTTTTTTGTACTTCAAAACTTCAATTAAATCATTATAGAAAGATTTTTTTATTTTTATTGGTGAAATGAGATAAATAAATTTTTTATTATTAAATCTCAAGATCTTTAGACCATTTTCCTTGAGCAGCTAATGTATTCATTTTTGCTCGGTGGTTAAAAACCTTTTGAGTGCCTTCAATATTTTGTATGTCTTTTGACCAAAATTTTAAAGCACTTTGTTGAAGAGCTCTTCCATAAGAATAACTCATTATAAAATTAGTATTATTATATTTATTTATAAAATTTAAATTTTCAGTTGCTTCTATTTCTGATTGGCCTCCAGACAAAAAAGCAATCCCAGGAACTTCAGATGGTACGGAATTTTTTAAACATTTTAAAGTTAATTTTGCTACCTCTTCACTAGAAATTTTATCATTAGATTTATTTCCAGCTAGAATCATATTAGGTTTTAATATGATTCCTTTCAAATCAACTTTATGTAAAATTAGTTCTTCAAAGCACTTTTTAATTACTTCTGAAGTTTTTTGATAACATTCATCCGCAGAATGTTCACCATCCATTAAGACCTCTGGTTCAACTATTGGAACCATATTACATTCTTGAACTAACGCAGAATATCTTGCTAATGCATTTGCATTGGCATGTATTGAAAGTTTGCTAGGAAAATTTTTAGATATATTATAAACACCTCTCCATTTTGTAAATTTTGCCCCTAATTGATAATACTCCTGTAATCTTTCTCTCAACCCATCTAAGCCCTCAGTAATTTTTTCATCTGGTGATCCTGATAAAACTTTAGCTCCTGTATCTACTTTAATACCTGGATATGAGCCCATCTTTGAAATTAGTTCTGGGATCATATTTTTTTCAGAACTTTTTTGTTTTATAGTTTCATCATATAAAATTACACCCCCAATACATTTGGTCATACATGATGAGCTAAATAGAGTTTCTCTAAACAACAATCTATTTTTTGGAGTTGAAGCAACATTAACATCTTCCAGTCTTTTGGTCATTGTTCCGGTACTTTCATCTGCAGCCAAAATACCTTTTCCTTTTTCTAAAATTTTAAGAGCAATGTTATTTAGTTCCGACATTTTAATTAAGAGCTTTTATACCAGGAAGTTCTTTACCTTCAAGATATTCTAAAAATGCACCACCAGCAGTTGAAACAAAATTGAAATCTTCAACTGCATTAATTTGGTTTATAAGAGCTATTGTATCTCCACCCCCAGCAACTGAGTAGATTGAATTGTTTTGATTGTTTTTAATAATTGCTTTAGCAATTTCATGACTACCATTTGCAAAATTTGGATTCTCAAAAAAACCTGCCGGACCATTCCAAAGAACTGTTTCACTAATTTTAATAATATCTTTAATTTTATTTATTGTTTTTGGCCCAATATCTAAGATTAAATCGTCTTCAGAAATTTCATTTAATTCTTTGACTTGAGATTTATCTTCAAAATTTTTTCCAACCATTACATCTTCTGGGTAGGTTATTTCACAAGAGTAATTTTTTGAAGTTTCAAAGATTTCATTAATTATTGTTTTGCAGTTATCTTCTTTAATTGATTTTCCTATTGAAATTCCTTTATGATTTAAAATATTATTAGCCATCCCACCTACAATGATAATATTATTAAATTTTGGTATTAAATTTTTAATTATTCCAATTTTTGTTGATATTTTTGAACCACCAATTATGCAAGTAATTGGTTTTTTAATATCTGTAGTAACCTTTTTTAAGGCATTTATTTCAATTTCTAACTGCAATCCAGCAAACGAGGGTAAAAATTCTGTAATTTTAGATACAGAAGCATGAGTTCTATGAGAACAAGAAAAAGCATCATTTACGAATAGGTCAGCCAGTCCGGCTAAATGTTTTGAAAAATTAAAATCATTTTTCTCTTCTTCACCATAAAATCTTATATTTTCTAAAAAAACTATTTGATCATTAGGGTCTTTGAATAAGTCTTCTTGCTTCAATTTAAAAATATCACTATCAATAATTTTAATTTTTCTATTAATTTTTTTTTCTAAATTTTCACAAATTGGCTTCATAGACAGTTCTTTATTTACTTTCCCTTTGGGGCGACCAACATGAGAAATTATAATGATTTTAGAGTTTTTTTTTTAGTAAAAATTTAATTACAGGCAAAATTTTATCAATTCTTGTTTGATCTGTAATTACTCCATTTTTTAACGGGACATTCAAATCTAATCTTAATAAAATCTTCTTATCATTTAGATTTTCATGGTCTTTGATGTAATTCATTAAGAAATTTTATGAAGATATTCTGCTATATCACACATTCTATTAGAAAACCCCCATTCATTATCATACCAAGCAGAAATTTTACCCATGTTTTTTCCTACAACATTAGTCAAACTGGAGTCAATAATTGATGAGGCTGGATTATGATTAAAGTCTATAG
>JACWEG010000015.1 GCA_014653605.1 Pelagibacterales bacterium SAG-MED37 | reverse complement strand
GATCAAGCTTTAAACCAAAATCATTAATATAATTTTGTAATTTTTCAGTGATATCAAGGTTTGCACCCATTGAATTAAAGCTTTTTCTTTAATATCTCGTTTATTAATTGAGGATTGGCCTTACCGCCAGAAGCCTTCATTGCTTGTCCGACAAAAAATCCAAATAATTTTTCTTTACCTTGTTTGTATTCAACTGCCTTTTCCCTATTATCATTTATTATTTTATCTATTAGAGCCTCAAGTGCTTTAGGATCGCTCTGTTGTTTTAATCCTTTTTCCTCAACAATTTTTTGTGGATCTTTATTTCCATCCATCATTAATTCAAATACTGTTTTTGCAATTTTTCCTGAAATTGTCCCATTCTTAATTAGATTAATCAGTATTGCTAAATTCTTAGCGCTTATTGGGCTTTGAGAAATTTCTATATTTTTGCTATTTAATACGGCAAATAACTCACCAGTAATCCAATTAACTGCTAGTTTTATATCTTTATTTTTGCCCATCTTAGCAACAACTTCTTCAAAGTATTTTGCTGTATCAATATCTGAAACTAGTATATTAGCTTCGTAAGGAGACAGTTTAAATTCATCAATAAATCTTTTCTTTTTATCATCTGGTAACTCGGGAATATCAGACTTAAGTTTATTAATAAATTCATCAGAAACTTCTAAAGGTAATAAATCTGGATCTGGAAAGTATCTATAATCATGTGCATCCTCTTTTGATCTCATAGATCTTGTCTCATTTTTTTTAGTATCAAATAATCTAGTTTCTTGGTCAATTGAATTACCTTCCTCTATTAAATCAACCTGTCTATTAGCTTCATATTCAATAGCCATTTGCATAAATTTTATTGAGTTAACATTCTTAATCTCACATCTTGTCCCTAAATCTTTAGAGCCTTTTATTCTCACTGATACGTTAACATCAGCTCTTAATGACCCTTCCTGCATATTGCCATCACATGTTCCCAGATATCTCATAATTGATCTTAATTTTTTTATATAAACACTGACTTCCTCTGGAGATCTAAGGTCTGGTTTACTTACAATTTCCATTAAAGCTACTCCAGATCTATTTAAGTCTACAAAAGTATTTTGTGGGTCAAGATCATGAATACTTTTTCCAGCATCTTGTTCTAAATGTAATCTTTCTATACCAACTTCTTTTTGTCCATCTGGCATATCTAAAATAACATTACCCTCACCTACTATTGGATCTTTGAATTGAGAAATTTGATATCCTTGAGGCAAATCTGCATAAAAATAGTTTTTTCTATCAAATACTGAACGCTTATTTATTTTTGCATTAAGACCAATACCAGTTTTAATTGCTTGTTTTACGCAGAACTCATTAATAACAGGTAGCATTCCCGGAAAAGCTGCATCAACTAAACTTACTTGTGTATTTGGTTCTGCTCCAAATTTTGTTGATGAAGTTGAAAATAGTTTTGACTCAGAAGTAACTTGAGCATGAACTTCTAGTCCAATAATTACTTCATATTGATTATCTTTTCTAGAAATCAAATATTCTGATTTATTTTTACTCATTTTATCCACCAATCAGTAATTTTATTTTTAAAATTAATTTTTTCTTCCATTGCGTAGGCTATATTAAGTATGTTTTGCTCATCAAAAGCTTTGCCAATTATTTGAAGTCCTAAAGGATAACCTTTAGAATCGTGACCTGCTGGAATAGAAATACCTGGAAGACCTGCCAAATTAACAGGTACTGTGAAAATATCATTTAAATACATTGAAACTGGATCATCTTTCTTTTCACCAATTTTAAATGCAGCGCTTGGGGTTGAAGGAGTTAATATTGCATCCACTTTTTTGTATGCTTCATCGAAGTCATTTTTAATTAATTTTCTAACTTTTTGAGCTTTAAGGTAATACGCATCATAATAACCTGATGACAGAACGTAAGTTCCAATCATAATTCTTCTTTGAACTTCAGCACCAAAGCCTTCTGACCTTGTTTTTTCGTACATATCTATTAAATTTTCTCCCTTAGCTCTAAATCCATATTTAACACCATCATATCTGGCTAAATTAGATGAAGCCTCAGCTGGAGCTACAATATAGTAAGTAGGTAAAGCATAACTAGTATGAGGAAGTGATATATCAATTATCTCAGCACCACAATCTTTAGCATAGTTAATTCCTTTTTGCCAAAGGTCTTCAATTTCTTTAGGCATACCATCAACTCTATATTCTTTAGGTATTCCAATTTTTTTATTCTTAATATTATTGGTTAATTCTTTACTATATTCATTTCTTTTAAAATTTATTGAAGTGGAGTCTTTTGAGTCATATGTGCTAATAACTTCTTGAAGCAATGCACAATCTTTTACATTCTGCGCCATAGGACCTGCCTGATCTAAAGATGAAGCGAATGCAACAATTCCATAACGTGAACAACTTCCATATGTTGGTTTTAAACCTACTGTTCCAGTAAATGAAGCAGGCTGTCGAATAGAACCACCTGTGTCAGTACCGATAGTAATTGGAGTTAATTGACCAGCTACTGCTGATGCAGAACCGCCAGAGGACCCTCCGGGAACTAAATTTTTATCAATTGGGTTCTGTACATTTCCAAAAAAACTTGTCTCATTCGAGGAGCCCATAGCAAATTCATCACAATTTAATTTTCCAAGAAGAATAGCCCCTTCATTCCAAATATTCTGGGTCACAGTAGACTCATAAGTTGGTACAAAATTATTTAGGATTTTACTTCCTGCAGTAGTTTGAATATCTTTTGTACAGAATAAATCTTTGACTGCTATTGGTATACCAGGTAATTTCAGATCTAAATTTGGTTTTTGATCAAATTTTTTGGCTTTATCTAAGGCAGATGAATAATCTTCTGTAATATAAGCATTAAGTTCTTTTGATTTTTCAGATCTATTTACAAATTCTTTTGTAATTTCCTCTGAAGAAACTTTTTTATTTTTTATATTTTTTACTAATTCTGAGAGAGATTGCTTTGTTATATCTGACATTATTCAATAACCTTTGGAACAACAAAATAGTCTTCATTATCTTGAGGAGAATTTTTGACTATTTGCTCTCGTATATTTTTACTTTTTACTTCATCAGATCTTAATTTTAGTGATGTTTCAGTTACAGATGTAAGAGGCTCAACTTTATCAGTTTTTAGTTCGTTAAGTTTTTCAATAAATTTGAAAATAGAATTTAAATCATTAGCCAATTTCTCAGCTTTTTGATCATCTACAGATATTCTTGATAGTTTTGATATATGTTTTATTGTTTTAAGATCTATACTCATATGCTATTTAAATATGTCGCAAACTACCACTTAAGTTTAAAATATACAATATGATGACCTTAGAGGAATTCAAAAAAAAACAGTCAGTTAAGTCGAGATTATTAGGTTTAGATCTTGGATCTAAAAGAATAGGTGTGTCTATTTGTGACGAAAAGCAATTAATTGCTACACCTTTTAAAACAATAATTAGATCAAGTGCTGATGAGCTCATAAATGAGATAAAAAGTTTAATTAATGAAAACAATATAAAAGGAATAATTGTTGGAAATCCCTTAAATATGGACGGATCTTCTGGTAGATCTGCTCAATCGATCAAAGATACTACTAATTATATTAAAAATAATATTGATATCCCAGTTTGCTTATGGGATGAAAGATTATCAACAGTTGGAGCATTTAATTTATCAAGTCAATTAGATGTAAATGTAAGTAAAAGAGAAAAAAAAATTGATGAAAATGCTGCTGCTTTTATATTACAAGGTGCTATAGATTTTTTAAACAATTAAAGCTTGCTATTATAGAGGTTTATAGTTATAGAGTTGGTTTTAATGGCAATTAAAACAGATAAAGCTATTAAAATTTCCCAAAAACATTTGTTAGGTATCCAAGATCTATCGATCAATGATGTTAACTTAATACTCGACGAAGCTCACACATTTATAAAAGTAAATCAGAGTAAAAATAAAAAGATAGATGTTTTAAGAGGTAAAACTCAAATAAATCTCTTTTTTGAACCTTCTACAAGAACTCAAAGCTCTTTTGAATTAGCAGGTAAAAGATTAGGGGCTGATGTAATGTCTATGAACATTAGTAACTCAGCAATTAAAAAAGGTGAAACATTAATTGATACTGCAATGACTTTGAATGCAATGCACCCAGATATAATTGTGGTTAGACACCAGGACTCTGGTGCCTGTAATTTGCTTTCACAAAAAGTTAATTGTGCTGTTTTGAATGCAGGAGATGGAAGAAGAGAACACCCCACTCAAGCATTGTTAGATGCTTTAACAATTATAAACCGGAAAAAAAAAATCGAAGGACTAAAGATTGCTATTTGTGGTGATATACTTCATTCAAGAGTAGCTAGATCGAATATTTATTTACTAAATATGTTGGGAGCCGAAGTAAATATAATTGCACCAACAAATCTAATGCCAAAAGAAATTGAAAAATTTGGAGTTAACATTTTCACTGATATGAAAAAAGGTTTAAAAGATTGTGATATCGTTATGATGTTAAGATTACAAAATGAAAGAATGACAAGTTCTTTTCTTTCATCAAATAGAGAATATTATGAATATTATGGACTAACACCTGACAAACTTGAGTTTGCTAAAAGTGATGCTTTGATAATGCATCCAGGACCAATGAATAGAGGAATAGAAATTGATACGATATTAGCAGACGACATTAATAAAAGTGTAATTAAAGAACAAGTAGAACTAGGTGTTGCTGTAAGAATGGCTTGCTTAAAAATGTTTTGTGTATAAATGAAAAAACAATATTTTATAAATGCTAATATTTTAGATCCTCATAATTCAATAAACGAGGTTGGTGGCTTAATAATCAGTGAAGATGGTAAAATTGAAGCTATAGGAAAAAAAGTAAATACTAATAACCTTCCTACCAGAGAGAAACCAATCGATTTAAAAGGTAAATACATTTTTCCAGGATTAGTAGACATGAGAGTTTTTGTTGGAGAGCCAGGTTACGAATATAAAGAAAACTTTAGAACTCTTAGTAATGCAGCCTTATCTGGAGGTGTTACATCTGTTGTAACCATGCCAAATACTGATCCAGTAATAGATAATGTTTCAATTGTAGATTTTTTAAGGAGAAGAGGAAGAGATAAATCAAAAATTAATATTTTTCCCTGTGCTTCTTTAACAAAAAATATCGAAGGCACTAATATGACAGAGTTTGGCCTATTACAAGGTAAGGGAATAATTGCATTTACTGATGGTGTTAGGACAATCCAAAATCCAAGATTAATGTCAAGAATAATGAACTCAGCAAAAGATATTGGCTGCTTAATTATGCAACATGCTGAAGATTATGAGCTTGCAAAAAATGGAATGATTAATTCTGGAATAATTGCAACTAAACTTGGTTTGTCTGGCATACCTGAAATAGCAGAAAGAATTTTAATAGAAAGAGATTTAACATTATTAGAAAAAGTTAAATGTAGATATCATATATCTCAAATTTCATCACAAAAGTCTCTTGAAGTAATAAAATATAGAAAAGAAATGGTAAAATTTACTTCGGGGGTTTCAATAAATAATCTTTCATTAAATGAAAACGACATTGGTGATTTCAAAACTTTTTTAAAACTCTCCCCTCCTCTTAGAAGAGAAGAAGATAGGATTGCATTAGTTCAAGGATTGAAAGATAATTTAATTGATGTCATTGTTTCAGATCATAAACCTGAAGATGAGGAGTCTAAAAGACTTACCTTTTCACAGGCTGCTACTGGAGCATCAGGTATTGAAACTCTTTTATCTCTAAGTTTAGAATTATATCATAATGAGTCACTCAAATTAGAAACCATAATTAGAGCACTCACATGTAATCCAGCAAAAATACTTAAAATAAATAAAGGCAATCTTTCAATTGGAAATGATGCAGATTTTTGCATTGTTGATATTGAGAAACCTTGGATTGTTAAAAAAGAAAAATTAATATCTAAATCAAAAAATACCTCTATTGAAGATAAAAAACTTCAAGGAAAAGTAACAAATACTTTTGTAAAAGGAAAAGAATTATTTAAACTTTAATATGGATATTATTATAATATGTTTGATTTCGTATCTAATGGGTTCTATTCCCTTTGGTTTCATTTTAACAAAAATTTTTTTAAAGAAAGACATAAGAGAAATTGGCTCGGGTAACATAGGTGCCACAAATGCATTAAGAACGGGTAATAAAGTTTTAGGTTATTCAACATTAATTTTAGATATTTTAAAAGCTATTATTCCAGTATTATATATTAAATTTTATTTTTCAGAATTTATATATATTTCATCACTTTGTGTTTTTTTAGGACATGTATTTCCTATATGGCTTAAATTTCATGGTGGTAAGGGAGTTGCAACTTATGTTGGAATTTTGTTTGTTATAGATATTTATTTAGGACTTCTTTTTACTTTTGTTTGGTTTTTTATTTTTATTATTTCAAAATTTTCTTCATTATCATCATTAATAGGATCGATATCAATTCCGATTTATTTCTTATTTTTATCTCAATTTAATGACGTATTATTTTTTTCAATTATGTTTGTCTTAATATTTTTTACACATAGGGAAAATATTAAAAGATTGAAAAATAAAGAGGAAACAAAGACAAAAATTTATTAATTTGACTATCGAAGTCATTTGGGTAGTTTGTAGGCTATGAATTTGGTTATCGTAGAAAGTCCTGCTAAAGCTAAAACCATCAATAAATACTTGGGTGATAAATATAAAGTTTTAGCTAGTTATGGCCACATAAGAGATCTTCCATCTAAAAATGGGTCTGTAGATCCAGATCAAGATTTTAAAATGGAATGGGAAGTTGACAGTTTTTCAAAGAAATATTTAAAGGAAATTACTGATGCCGCAAAAGACTCCTCAAAAATTATACTAGCTACAGATCCGGACCGTGAAGGTGAAGCAATTGCTTGGCATGTAAAAGAATATTTAAATGAAAAAAAACTTTTAAAAGATAAAGAAATTGAAAGAGTTGTATTTAATGAGATTACAAAAAAAGCAGTAATACATGGAATTGAAAATCCAAGACAAATAGAGCCTTTATTAGTTGATGCTTATATGGCTAGAAGAGCTTTGGATTATTTAGTTGGTTTTAATATCTCTCCAATACTTTGGACAAAATTACCAGGTTCTAAATCAGCTGGAAGAGTACAATCAGTCGCTTTAAAACTAATTACAGAAAGAGAACATGAGATAGAGTCTTTTGTGCCTGAAGAGTTTTGGACTTTGAGCGTAAAATTTGGTGATGAAAAAAAGCAAAATATAACTGCTAGTATAAGTCAATTAGATGGCAAAAAAATCGAAAAATTTTCTTTTAGAAATAAAGATGAAATAAATAAAGCTATATCAAACATAAATAAAAAGAAATTCAGTATCAACGATATATCTAGCAAAGTGATAAATCGGAATCCCTCTGGACCTTTTACTACCTCTACTCTTCAACAAACTGCTTCAAGTAGATTAGGATTTGGAGCGTCTAGAACAATGCAAATTGCTCAAAAACTTTATCAAGGCATAGAAATAGAAGGTGAAACAATAGGATTAATCACTTATATGAGAACTGATGGAACTAACTTGTCTAAAGATGCAGTTTCAGCATTCAGAGATTATATTAAAAAAGAAATCGGTAATGAATATCTACCTGAAAATTCTTTAAATTACTCTGGAAAAAAAGCAAAAAATGCTCAGGAAGCTCATGAAGCAATAAGACCTACTGATATCATTAGATCTCCTCAGAGTGTTAAAAAATATTTAAGTACAGATCAAAATAAACTTTATGATTTAATTTGGAGTAGAGCTCTATCGTCTCAAATGGAGTCTGCTAAGTTTGATAGAAATACTATTACTATAATGTCAGATAATGAAGATACTATCTGTAAAGCTAGTGGCTCGGTTCTTAAATTTGATGGTTTTTTAAAAATCTACAATAATCCTAATAAAGATGATGATGAAAATATACTTCCTCCAATGTCAAAAGGTCCTGTCAATATTGAAGCTTTATTAGACGAACAACATTTTACACAGCCACCACCAAGATATTCCGAAGCTAGTTTGGTTAAAAAACTTGAGGAGCTTGGTATTGGTAGACCTTCTACCTATGCAAGTATTATTTCTACAATTGCTAATAGAGGATACGCAGAGATATTAAATAAAAGATTTTTTCCTACTGATAGAGGAAAATTAATTTCCGCTTTTTTAGAAAAATTATTTTCAAAATATGTAGATTACAATTTTACTGCAGGTTTAGAGGACCAACTTGATGAAATTACCTCAGGAAAAGAGAGTTGGATTAAAGTCTTGGAATTATTTTGGAAAGACTTCAACAACAATGTTGCAGAAGTAAAAGAAAAAAGAACAAGAGAAGTTTTGGATCTTTTAAATGATAGTCTAGGAGACTTGGTTTTTGATAAAGATGATAAGGGAAATATTTTAAGAAAATGTCAATTATGTAATTCTGGAACACTTAGTTTAAAAAATAGCTTTAGAGGTGGTGCATTTATTGGCTGTTCAAATTACCCTGAGTGTAAATTTACAAGACCATTATCTAAAGCCAAAGCAGCTGCCCAAGCTCAACTAGCTGAACCAAAATTTATTGGAAAACATGAAAATGGAAATGATATATATTTAAAAAATGGAAGATTTGGTCCTTATCTCCAATATGAAAAAATTTTAGATGAATTAGAAATTGAAAAGAATACAAAAAAAAAGAAAAAATCTAAAAAATTAAAATCAGAAGTCAATGAACTTTTAAAAAATGTTTCTATCCCTAAAGGTTTAGAATTGGAAAATATTGATTTAGAGAAAGCTCAATTTTTATGTTCATTACCAAAATCTCTTGGAATAAATCCAGATAACCAAAAAGAAATAACATTAAACACTGGTAGATTTGGTCCCTATTTAAAATGTGAAAATAAATCTGCTAGAATTGAAAATATTGAAGAAATTTTTTCAATAGGTCTTAACAGGGCTATTACTTTAATTGCTGAAGCAAAACCAGGTAGAATGTCTTCCTCAATGATAAAAGATCTTGGTGAGCACCCTGAAGATAAAAAACCAGTAAGAGTTATGAAAGGACAGTATGGTCCATATATTAAATACAAATCTTTAAATGCAACAATACCAGAAGAAAAAGATCCAACAGAATTAAATATGGAAGAAGCATTAATATTAATTGAGAAAAGAAAAGAATACGATAAAACTAAGAAGTCTAAAAAAAGGAAGTCAAAATGAATTATGAAGAAAAATTAAAAGAACTTAATATTATACTACCAGAAGCTAAAGCCCCTGTAGGAAATTATGTGGCGACAAAAGTTTCAGGAAATATGCTTTTTATTTCTGGACAAATATCGATTGATGAAAATGGTCAATTGATTAAAGGTAAGGTAGGTAAAGATTTAAGCACAGATGATGGTTATAATGCTGCCAAAAGATGTGCATTGAGTATAGTCGCTCAAGTTAAAAAAGCTTGTAATAATGATTTATCAAAAGTTAAATCTTGCATCAAATTAACCGGATTTGTTAATTCAACTGAAGATTTCACAGACCAACCAAAAGTAATAAATGGTGCTTCAGATTTAATAGCATCTATATTTGGTGAAGCTGGAATGCATACTAGAGCTGCAGTAAGTACAAATAGTTTGCCGCTTGGTGTTTCTGTTGAAGTAGACGCTATATTTGAATTAAATTAATTTTTTTATCTACCGATACTGAAATATTTAAATCCTTGATTTTTAATCTTATGAGGAGAGTAAATATTTCTCATATCATAAATAATGAACTTTTTTCTTTTTGATAAACTTTTAAAATTTATAGATTTAAAATCATTCCATTCAGTATGTAATATTACAAGATCTGAGTTTTCAACTGCTTTCTTAATAGAGTCCACATAAGAAACATTTTTTATTTTTTCAAGCTCTTTTTTACTTCCTGTGGGATCATAATATTTAATTAAAGCACCTTTTTTTGACAAAAAAGGTATCATAACTAAACTGGAAGAGTCTCTCATGTCATCAGTATTAGCTTTAAAAGTAACACCTAAAAAGGTTATCTTTT
>JACWEG010000014.1 GCA_014653605.1 Pelagibacterales bacterium SAG-MED37 | reverse complement strand
TTAATAATTCTTAAAACTCCTTCATTTTTACTTACAATTTGTGAGTCCTGTTTAACTGAAGCAGTTCCTCCAACGTGAAAAGTTCTTATGGGAATTACTAAAGCGTCATTACAGACTGAGTCATTTATTTCTGCAGCCTCCTTCCAGGAAACTACTAGAGTTTTAACCGATGCTGCAATTAAAGGAAAAATTGATCCATTAAATGGATTAAAAGAAAATGTGATTGTAGGTAGATTGGTGCCTGCAGGTACAGGAAATATTAAGAATAGATGGAATAAAAAAGCGTTAGAAGATGATAATAAATTCCTATCAGAGCAGGAGAAGTTAGAAGCTTCAGAAAACCAAGCAAATCAATAAAAAAAACACATAAAATCAAAGGTTTTAATTTGACAAAGTGTGATTATTAAGTATTTTGGCGGTGTTTTTGGTTGGAATGTAGTATCAATTAAGAGTACTAAACGCTGCCACGAATAACCTGTCAGTTATTTCATCAAAAATAAAAAATATTATATTATGCCAACAATTAATCAGTTGTTAAAAAAAAAAAGGGTCAAACAATTAAAGAGGAACAAAGTTCCTGCTTTACAAAAACAACCATTGAAACGTGGTGTTTGTGTTAAAGTCTATACAACTACGCCAAAAAAACCAAACTCAGCTTTAAGAAAGGTTGCAAGAGTAAGGTTGTCAAATGGTTTTGAAGTTACTGCTTATATACCTGGGGAAGGACATAATTTACAGGAACATTCTGTAGTTTTAATTAGAGGTGGAAGAGTAAAAGATTTACCTGGAGTTAGATATCATATTCTAAGAGGCAATCTTGATACCCAAGGGGTTGCTAATAGAAAAAAACGAAGATCTTTATACGGAACAAAAAAGGGTAAATAATTATGTCTAGAAAAAAATCTCAACCCAAAAAAGATATTATTCCTGATCCTAAATTTAATTCAACAATAATTCCAAAATTAATAAATAATTTAATGTATGATGGAAAAAGAGGTATCGCATCTAAAATTGTTTATGACGCAATTGAAAAAATTAAATCTAAATCAAAAGATGAACCTATTAATGTATTTAATGAAGCTATCAATAATATAAAACCCACTGTTGAGGTAAGATCTAGAAGAGTTGGTGGTGCAACTTATCAAGTTCCAGTTGAAGTAAAAAATAAAAGAGCCCAGGCTCTTGCAATTAGATGGTTAATAGACTCAGCTAGAAAAAGAAAAGATAAACACATGTCAGATAAAATTTTTAATGAACTTTATGACGCCTATGAAAAAAAAGGTGCTGCAGTAAAAAAAAAAGAGGATGTACATAAGATGGCAGAGTCTAATAAAGCTTTTGCACATTTTAGGTGGTAAATACTATGCCAAGAACTCATACTTTAGAAAAATATAGAAATATTGGTATCATGGCACATATTGATGCTGGTAAAACTACTACGACTGAAAGAATTTTATATTATACAGGTAAAAGTCACAAGATAGGTGAAGTCCATGACGGTGCAGCAACAATGGACTGGATGGAACAGGAACAAGAAAGAGGAATTACTATCACGTCAGCTGCAACTACATGTTTTTGGCAAGATCACAGAATAAATATAATTGATACTCCCGGTCACGTTGATTTTACGATTGAGGTGGAGAGATCTTTAAAAGTTTTGGATGGGGCTGTAGCTGTATTTGATGGTGTAGCTGGTGTTGAACCACAATCTGAAACTGTATGGAGACAAGCAGATAAATATAAAGTTCCAAGAATCTGCTTCGTGAATAAATTAGATAGAACTGGCGCAGATTTTTTTAGATGTGTGGATATGATCAAGGAAAGGTTAGGAGCAAAACCTTTAGTCATTCAAGTTCCAATTGGTATTGAGTCTTCATTAACCGGAGTAGTAGATTTAGTAAAAATGAAAGCTCAAGTTTGGAAAAATGAGGCTTTGGGTGCAGAGTGGGAATATAAAGATATACCTGAAAATCTTAAGGAAATTTCTCTAAAATACAGAACAGAGCTAGTAGAAGCAGCTGTTGAACAGGATGAAAAATTAATGGAGTCTTATCTTAATGGTGACGAGATTAAAGAAGAAGATTTAATTAAATGTATTAGAAAAGGGACATTAGATTTTAGTTTTGTACCTGTAATGACTGGTTCAGCTTTTAAAAATAAAGGTGTTCAACCATTGCTTGATGCAGTTGTAAATTACTTACCAAGTCCTGTTGACATTGGGTCAATTAAAGGAACCAAGTTAGGCAGTGATGATGAAGTTGAGATGAAATTTGAGGATAATTCACCATTTTCAGCTTTAGCTTTTAAAGTAGCTAACGACCCTTTTGTAGGATCACTAACCTTCATAAGAGTTTACTCTGGGACAATTAAAACTGGTACTGCTGTATATAATTCATCTAAAGAAAAAGAGGAGAGAGTTGGTAGAATGTTATTAATGCATGCTAATTCAAGAGAAGATATAAAAGAAGCTAATGCAGGTGATATTGTAGCTTTAGCTGGACTTAAAAATACCATAACTGGTCATACTTTGTGTGACGAAGATAATGGAGTTCTTTTAGAACCAATGGAATTTCCCGATCCAGTTATAGAGATTGCTGTTGAGCCAAAAACTAAAGCTGACCAAGAAAAAATGGGTGAGGCACTAGGAAGATTAGCAAAAGAAGATCCCTCATTTAGAGTGACATCAGATGAAGAGTCAGGACAAACAATTATAAAAGGAATGGGTGAGTTACATTTGGATATCATTGTTGATAGAATGAAAAGAGAGTTTAAAGTTGAGGCTAATGTTGGTGCTCCACAAGTTGCATATAGAGAAACAATCGAAACGTCATCTGAAGTTGAGTACACACATAAAAAACAAAGCGGTGGTGCTGGCCAATTCGCTAAGGTAAAGTTATTAGTTGAGCCACAAGAACCAGGTAAAGGCAGAGAAGTTGAAAGTAAAATAAAAGGTGGCGCTATACCAAAAGAATTTATTCCTGGAGTAGAAAAAGGGATAGAGACTGTTTCAGATGGTGGAATTTTAGCTGGATTTCCAATGATTGATTACAAAGTAACCATTTTAGATGGATTACATCATGATGTAGATTCAAGCGTATTAGCTTTCGAGTTAGCAAGTAGAGCTTGTTTTAAAGAGGCATGTACTAAAGGCGGATTAAAACTTTTAGAGCCCGTTATGAGAGTTGAGGTAGTTACACCTGAGGACTATATGGGAGATGTGATCGGAGATTTAAATAGTAGAAGAGGTCAAATCAGTACTCAAGACCAAAGAGGTAATGCTACTGTAATCACAGCAATGGTACCTTTAGCTAACATGTTTGGATATATTAATAGTTTAAGATCTATGTCTCAAGGGAGAGCACAATATTCTATGTTTTTTGATCATTATTCAAAAGTACCGCAGAATGTTCAAGATGAAGTTACAAAAAAAATAGCAGGTTAAAATGGAAAAACAGAATATTAGAATAAAGTTGAGAGCATATGATAATAAAATCTTAGACGCGTCTACAGAGGAGATAGTAAATACAGTAAAAAGAACAGGGGCTACAATAAAAGGTCCGATACCTCTACCAACAAAAATAGAGAGATATACAGTTTTAAGATCACCTCACATAGACAAAAAAAGTAGAGAACAATTTGAGACAAGAACCCATAAAAGATTAATAGATATTGTAGAACCAACACCACAAACTGTTGAAGCTTTAATGAAGTTAGATTTAGCATCGGGTGTAGATGTGGAGATAAAAATTTAATTATGACAGAAATTGCTTTAATTGGAAAAAAATTAGGTATGACAAGGCAGTTTTATAAAACTGGAAAGGTTGTTCCTGTAACTGTGCTTAAAATGGAAAAGGCCCGTGTTATTCAAATAATTGATACTGAAAAAAGAGGATATAAAGCGGTGCAATTAGGATACGGCAAAATTAAAAGTTCAAAATTAATAAAATCAATGAAAGGTTTTTTTGCAAAAAAAAATACAGAACCAAAAAAGAGATTAAAAGAATTTAGAGTAGAAAATATTGAAAACTATAAAGAAGGTAATGAATTCGGTTTGGAGATATTTAAGGATATAAAGTTCGTAGACACAAAGTCAAAAAGCATTGGTAAAGGTTTTGCTGGCGCGATGAAAAGACATAATTTTGGAGGTTTAAGAGCCACTCATGGAGTTTCAATTTCTCATAGATCACATGGTTCAACCGGTCAAAGACAAGATCCAGGTAAAGTTTTCAAAGGAAAAAAAATGGCTGGTCATATGGGAGACAAGCTAAGAACTATGCAGAATATTGAGATTATTATGACAGATTTAGAAAATGATTTACTTTATTTAAAGGGCTCCATACCGGGATCAAAAAACTCTGAAGTTTTAGTAAAAAGTTCTGTAAAAAATATTGATAAACTCACAATCGATGAAAAAATATTAATATCTGAACAAGCAAAAAAAACACCAGATAAAAAGAAAAAATAATGAAAATAGAAAAATTAAACCTAGATGGAAAAAAAACTTCAATAGAAGTTTTAGATAAAATTTTTTCAGCCAAGGTGAATCATAAGCTAGTAAGTAACGTATTATATAAGACTAATGCTAATTACAAAGGCAGGCACGCTAAAACTAAACAACAAAATGAAGTATCAGGACCTACATCAAAAATTTATGCACAAAAAGGAACAGGTAACGCTAGACATGCCAGTAAAAAAGCTCCCATATTTGTTGGCGGAGGTGTAGCTCATGGACCTAAAGGAGAATTATCTTATAAAATAAGAAAGTTAAACAAGAGCGAAAAGAAACAAAGCATAGCCTCTTTGATAAGTGAAAAAATTAAGAGTAAAAACTTATTAATTTTTAATGATTTTGGAAATGAAATTAAAAAGACTAAAGAAATGAGCTTAATACTTAAAAAATTTGAAATATTTAATTCCTTAATTATTTTGGATAAATTATCAAAAAGTAAAATTGAAAAATCCATAAGAAATATTCCTAATATCAAAGTTACAGATATAAATCACTTTAGTGCATTCGATATTGTGAAATTTAAAAAAATCGTTTTTACTGAAAGTTCAGTTAAAGAACTAGAAAAAAGGTATTCATAAAATGGATAGAATTCACTTATACGATAAGATTTTATCACCTTTGTTGACTGAGAAAACCACAAATTTATCGAGTCAAAATAAAGTAGTTTTCAAAGTTCGTAAAAACGCTAATAAGAAAAATTTAAAAAAAAACATAGAGAAAATTTTTAAAGTAAATGTAACGAAGATTAATATTATAAATAAACAGAAAAGAACAAAGTTCACCAGAGGTAGAAAAGTTAAAATTTCTGGTTTTAAAAAAGCAATAATCACTCTTAAAAAAGGTCAAAGTATTGACTTAACAACAGGAATTTAAATGGCACTAAAAACTTTTAAACCCTACACAAAATCAACTAGAGGTACAATTCTTGTTGATAGAACTGGCTTATGGAAAGGTAAACCATTCAAGACTTTAGTTTCTCCCAAAAATGCGATGAAAGGTCGAAACAACAATGGACATATTACTTCAATTAATAGAGCTGGCGGGCATAAAAAAATGTACAGGCAGGTAGATTTTTATAGAAAGAAATTTGACTCACCTGCAACTGTTGAAAGAATAGAATACGATCCAAATAGATCTTGTTACATTATGTTAGTTAAATTTAATGATAATTCTCACGCATATTATTTGGCTCCACAAAAAATTAAGGTTGGTGACCAAGTTGAAAATGGTTCAAAAAAAGAGATTAAAATTGGAAATTGTATGCCGTTACAGGATATTCCTGTCGGTATAGATATACATAATGTTGAAATTCAACCAGGTGCTGGAGGTAAAATTGCAAGATCGGCTGGTACATCTGTGACAATAAGTGGTTTGGACGGTAATTATAGTTTAATAAAATTAGCATCAGGTGAAGTTAGAAAAATTGACTCAAGATCTTTAGCAACAATAGGAGTTTTGAGCAATCCAGATCAAAAAAATATCAAAATAGGGAAAGCTGGTAGATCAAGATGGTTGGGTAGAAGACCACACACAAGAGGAGTTGTTAAAAATCCAGTTGATCACCCCCACGGTGGTGGTGAGGGCAAGAGTGCTGGTGGAAGACATCCAGTATCACCTAAAGGTCAGTCAGCCAAAGGCCTTAAAACAAGAGATAATAAGCGTACAGATAAATTTATCGTAAGAAGAAGAAATAAGAGAAAGGATAATAAATAATGGCTAGAGCAGTCTGGAAAGGTCCTTTTGTTGAAGAAAGTTTGATGAAAAAAGTAGACAAATACAAAACAGATCCAAAAAAAATTCCAATTAAAACTTGGTCTAGAAAATCTACAATATTACCTGATTTTGTAGGTGTAAGTTTCTTAATATACAATGGAAAAAAATTTATTCCTATAACTGTCTCTGAGGACATGGTTGGTCATAAGTTAGGTGAATTTGCTCCAACAAGAACTTTCTTCGGTCACACACCTGCGGATAAAAAGGCGAAACCAGCAGAAACTGAGGCTAAAAAATAGTTATGAGTAAAAAAAATAAAAAAAAAAATGTTAAAGATAAAACTGTGAAATCAATAAATAACAATATTAGATCAAGTGTTAGAAAATTAAATCCTATTTTAAGAGGAATTGTAGGAAAAAAAGTAGATATAGCTATCAGAGATTTAGAATTTTCTGAAAAAAGAATAACAAAAGATATAAAAAAAACAATAAGTTCAGCTGTTGCGAATGCAGAAAATAATTTTCAATATGATATTGATAAATTAATAGTTAAAGAAGCTTATTGTGGTAAAAAAATTATTATGAAACGATTTAGACCAAGAGCAAAAGGAAGAGCAGCACCAATAATAAAACCTTATTCAAGTGTAACAATAATTTTATCTGAAATAAAAAATATGGAAAGAAGACATGGGACAAAAAGTTAATCCTGTAGGTTTTAGATTAGGAGTTAATAGAGGTTGGGACTCTGTTTGGTATGCTAAAAAGAAGGACTTTGGTAATTTTTTAATCGAAGACTTTAAAATAAGAGAATATATAAAAAAAAATGTCATAAACTCAGGTGTTTCTAAAGTTATGATAGAGAGGACTTCTAATAAGTGTTACGTAACAATTTACACATCAAGACCAGGATTTGTAATTGGAAAAAAGGGTAGTGACATTGATAAAATCAAAAATAACCTATCAAAATTTACTAAAAATGAAGTAGCTTTAAATATAAAAGAAGTCAAAAAACCAGAAACTAATGCTTTTTTAGTTGCAGAAAATATAGCTCAACAATTAGTAAAAAGAATTTCATATAGACGTGCAATGAAAAGAGCGATGCAATCTTGCTTAAGACTTGGAGCCAAAGGAATTAAAGTCTCCATAAGTGGCAGATTAGGAGGAAATGAAATTGCTAGGACAGAGTGGTTAAGAGATGGAAGCATTCCTTCACATACTTTAAGAGCTGATATTGATTATGCTGAATCTGAAGCTTTGACAACATACGGGATAATAGGAATAAAAGTTTGGATTTATAAGGGTGAGGTTTTTGCCAAAGAATTCAGTCAAGAAACAAATAAAACAATTTCAAAAGTGAGTGCAAAATAATGTTACAGCCTGTAAGAACTAAATGGAGGAAGGCCCACAAAGGAAGAATTCATGGCAAAGCATCAAGAGCAAACTTTATCAATTATGGTGCCTATGCGTTAAAAGCTTTAACACCGGAGAGAGTCACAGGTAAACAAATTGAGGCTGCTAGAGTTGCCTTAACCAGACATATGAAAAGACAGGGAAGAGTTTGGACAAGAATATTTCCTAATATACCGGTATCAAAAAAACCTATTGAGGTAAGAATGGGAAAAGGGAAAGGTTCTCCAGAATATTATGCTTGCAGGGTTAAACCAGGAAGGATTCTATTTGAAGTTGATGGTGTTTCTGAGCAAATTGCTAAAGAGGCTCTATACAAGGCTTCAGCAAAACTTCCAATAAAAACAAAAACAATTAAAAGATTTTTATAAATATGAAAAAAAAGGAAATTAAAAAATTATCAAAGGATGAAATCCTAAAAAATATAGATAAATTTAAGAAAGATTTATTTAATTTTAGATTCCAAAAAATTAACTCACAAGTAACTAATCCTTCAAAAATTAGTGAAACCAAGAAAACGATTGCTAGACTGAAAACTTCATTAAAAGGGAAAATAAATGCCTAAAAAAATTTTAACTGGAATTGTCATAAGTGATAAACCAAATAAAACTATTACAGTTTTAATTGAGAGAAAATATTCACATCCAGTATTAAAAAAAGTAGTTAAAGTAAGAAAAAAATATAATGCACACGATGAAAATAATAAATACAAAACTGGTGATAAAGTTTCAATCGTTGAGAGTAAACCTTTTTCAAAAAATAAAAGATTTCAAGTTATGGAGGGTGCAAACTAATGATACAGGTTCAAACAGAATTACAAGTAGCAGATAATACCGGTGCAAAGAAAATAGAGTGTATTAAAGTTTTAGGTGGATCAAAAAGACGTTATGCGAGTATCGGAGATACTATAGTAATAGCAGTAAAAGAAGCGATCCCAAAAGGTAAAGTGAAAAAAGGTTCTGTCCACAAAGCAGTAGTTGTGAGGGTTAAGAAAGGTATTCATAGAGATGATGGCTCGAAAGTTAGATTTGACAATAATGCAGCAGTTTTAGTTGATGATAAAGGTGAACCAGTAGGAACAAGGATTTTTGGTCCAGTAACAAGAGAATTAAGAACTAGAGGGCAAATGAAAATAATCTCTTTAGCACCTGAGGTCTTATAATGATTAAAAAAGGATTAAAAGTAAAAATCTTGACAGGAAAAGATAAATCAAAAGAAGGTGAAGTTATCGAAATTGATAGAGTTAATAATAGAGCAAAGGTCAAAGAAATTAATATGATAAAAAAACACATTAAAACTACAAAAGAAAAAAAAGGTGGAATTTTTTCAAAAGAAAACTTTATTCATATGTCTAACTTAAGATTAATAGATAACCAAAAAAAAGTAAAAAAAACAGAGGTTAAAAAATAATGATACCGAGATTGAAGGAGCTTTATTTTAAACAGATACAACCAGATTTAAAGACTGAATTTGGTTTTAAAAATTTAAACATGGGCCCTAAAATTGAAAAAGTAGTTTTAAATATGGGATTGGGTCTTGATGGAAATGACACAAAAATTTTGAAATCTTGCGAAGAAGATTTAGCAAAAATAACTGGTCAAAAACCCGTAATAACTAAATTTAAAAAATCTGTTGCTAATTTTAAAACTCGTAAAGGGTCAAATGCAGGTTTAAAGGTTACTTTGAGAAAAAATAAGATGTATGAATTTTTAGACAGACTTGTAAATATAGCACTTCCAAGAGTCAAAGATTTTAGAGGCTTGTCTGTTAATGGTTTTGATAAATTTGGTAATTATACATTTGGTATTAAAGAACATATAATATTCCCAGAAGTGAGTTTTGATAGAGCAGATAAAGTAAGAGGTATTGATGTTGTAATAGTAATATCATCTAATAGCAAAGAACATAGTTTTTCATTACTCAAAAAGATGAATTTTCCATTCATAAAAAAAGGAGATAACTAAGATGGCTAAATTAAGCTCAATTAACAAAAATAACAGAAGAATTAAACTTTCAGACAAATTTTATAAAAAAAGAGCCAAACTTAAAAAAATAATTATGGATAAAAAAATTTCATTAGAAGAACGATTTAAGGCACAACAAAAACTTTCCAAGTTACCACGTAATTCAGCAAAAAATAGAGTAATGAATAGATGTCAAATAACTGGGAGACCTCATGGTGTTTATAGAAAATTAAGAATATCAAGAATTGCACTAAGACAACTTGGACTACAAGGAAAAATCCCAGGTTTAATTAAATCGAGTTGGTAGAAAGGAATTATTATGAGTTTAAGCGACCCAATAGGAGATATGATAGCGAGAGTTAAAAACGCTCAAGCTAGAAATCACAAAAAAGTAAATTTACCCTCTTCAAATTTTAAAAGTAAAATTGCTGATATTCTTAAAAACGAGGGTTTTATCAGAGATTTTAAAGTTTTAAATGAACAAAATAAAAATATTTTATCTTTAGAACTTAAATATCATTCTGGCAATCCTGTTATAAGTAATTTTGAGAGAGTTTCAAAACCTGGTAGAAGAATTTTTTCAAGTGCAGATAGTTTGCCTAAGATAAATAACGG
>JACWEG010000013.1 GCA_014653605.1 Pelagibacterales bacterium SAG-MED37 | reverse complement strand
TTCATTATAATTATTGTATTGATCTTTTGTAATTTGCTCAAAAGTGACTGCATCACCTGGATTAATTAAATTTGGATTATTCTCTTTAGAGCTATCAAAAATAACACTTGGTGTATTGCCGATAATATTCCATCCACCTGGACTTTCAAAAGTATAAACATTTGCGAATTGTTCTGTAAGTCCAACTGAACCTTTTGGTACTTTTACCCTTGGTGTCTCTAATCGTTTTGCTCGTAATTCAGTTTCTAGATCACCCAAAAAAGGCATCCCTGCAATAAAGCCCGTCATGTAACAAAAAAATTCTTTATTAAAAAATTTTTCATAAATTTTATCACGACTTATTTTTAATTTTTCCTCTAGTCTTTTAATATCCAGTGAAAATTTTTCATCGCAACAAACTGGAATCTTAATTTTGTTACTCTCTAACTTGTCATCATTAATAACATTTAAATTTTCGATTAATTTTTTAATAGTTTGAAAATTTTTTTTACGTAAATCAAATGAAACTATTAATTTATTATAAGATGGAGTTAAATTGTTAATGCCATCAATATTTTCTTTTTGAATACTTTTAAAATAACGTATTACTTTATTATTTACTTCTTTATTTACCTCAGTACCAAAATCACAATATAAAGCTGCGTCACCAAGATTTGATATATTTTTTATCATGCCATGTTATACTTACAAATAATGAGTATGGAAATTAATATAAATTGTGATTTAGGTGAAAAATCAAAACATCACTCAAATAAATATGATCCAGATTTATTAGAAATCGTCAATTCAGCTAATGTAGCTTGTGGTTACCATGCTGGGGATGAGGAAACAATGAATCAAGTGGTAAAAATTTCAAAAAATAATGGAGTAAGCATTGGTGCACATCCTTCTTTTAAAGACCCAGAAAATTTTGGCAGAGAAAGAATGAATCTTTCTGAAAGTGAAATAAAAAAACTAATAATTGATCAATACGAAATTCTCCAAAAAATAGCCTTAACCTACGATGAAAAGGTATCTCATGTAAAACCTCATGGGGCGTTAAATAATATGGCTTGTGAAGATATTGAATTGGCCACAATACTAGCCAAAACTATTAAGGATATTAATAAAGATATAATATATCTAGTGCCTACAGGATCAAAAATGCAAGAAGCAGCAAAAAAATTTGATATGAAATTTGCTTGTGAAATATTTGCTGACAGAAATTATGAGGATGATGGTAATCTTGTATCAAGAAAAAAATCTCATGCATTAATTACGGACCCTGAGCAAGCAAAAAAACATGTATTAAAAATGGTTCAGACTCAGTCGCTTAATTGTCACAGCGGGAAGCAAATACCTTGTGAAATCGATTCTGTGTGTATACATGGAGATAATCTAAGTTCATTAGCTACAGCTAAATCAATAAGAGAAAATTTGATTGAAAATGGCTTAGAACTTAAAACTTTAAACAAAATGAAAAAATTTATTTAATATGAAAAAAATAATCTTATCTTTGTCTATATTATTTTTAATTACTGGAAATGTATTTTCAGCAGGCTCTAGTAGCAGTGATGATAATGCTAAAACTAAATCAAATTATGAAAAAGCTGTTGCTCACATAAAAGTCGCAAAAAAACATGAAAAAAAAGGAAAACTAGAAAAAGCAAATAAAAGATACGTAAAACCTACTGATAAAATCAAACAATAAAAAACCTAACGATGCTGATACTTTAAATTATTTGGGTTTTACTACTAGAAAACTTGGTGATTTTGAAAATGGAGAAAAATATTATCTTCAGGGTTTAGCTATTGATCCTAATCACAAAGGTATTAATGAATATCTTGGTGAACTATATGTAGCAACAAAAAGGCATAACCTAGCTGTTGAAAGATTAGAAGTTTTAAAAGGTTGTAATTGTGAAGAGTATGAACAATTAAAAGCAGTAATTGCTGGGCAACCTTCTAAGTATTAATTTAAATTTTTTACCATTTGTTCTGGCATCCATAAAGCGATTTCAGGAAATATAACTACAAGTATTACTGCTAAAACCATTAATAAAAATAGTGGAAAAGCACTTCTAGCAATATAACCCATATCTTTATTTGCCATTCCTTGAAGTACAAATAAATTAAATCCAACAGGAGGGGTAATTTGTGCCATTTCAACAACAATGACTAAAAAAATACCAAACCAAATCATATCAAAACCAGCTTGTCTTATCATTGGCTCTATTATTGCCATTGTTAGTACGACGGCAGATATACCATCAAGAAACATTCCTAAAATAATATAAAAAATCATTAAAACCAAAATTAAAACATAAGGAGAAAGCTCCATGCCCTGTATCCATATTGCTAAATTTCTTGGTAATCCTGTAAAACCCATTGCTAAAGATAAAAAAGTAGAACCAGCTAAAATAAAAGCAATCATGCATGAGGTTTTAGTTGCACCTAATAAAGATGATTTAAATGTTTCTAAAGTTAAACTTTTTTGGAAGTAAGATAGAATTAAAGCACCCACGACACCTAATGAAGCAGCTTCAGTTGCGGTTGCTACTCCAGTATATATAGAACCTATAACTGCAGAGATAAGTAATATTACTGGTAAAAGTTGTTTTGATCTCTTGATTTTTTCTAAAAAAGAATATTCCTCAAGAATTTTTGGCATTTCTTTCTTATTAATTAAAGACCATATAATAACATATGACATAAATATTAGTGCAATCATTATCCCTGGAATAATTCCTGCTATAAATAATTTTGCTATGGACTCTTGAACAGCTACACCATAAATAATTAGAATAATTGATGGAGGTATTAGTAATCCCAAAGTACCTGAGCCAGCTAAACTACCTAATAAGATTTTTTCTGGATAATTTCTTTTTCTTAACTCAGGGATAGACATTTTTCCAACTGTAGCTACAGTTGCTGCTGATGATCCTGATATTGCAGCAAATAGAGCACATCCAACAACATTTACATGAATTAAGCCTCCTGGGAGCTTTTGCATCCAAGGAGATAACCCTTTAAATAAATTTTCTGAGAGCTTAGTTCTAAAAAGAATTTCACCCATCCAAACAAATAAGGGCAATGCAGTCAAAGTCCATGACGATGCAGTTCCCCATATTGTAGTAGCCATTGCATCACCTACTGGTCTTGAAGTAAACAGCATCATACCAATTGCTGATACCCCTATCATACTCAATGCAACCCAGATACCAGAGCCTAAAAAAAATAATAAAACACTAATAAAAAAAATTGTTAAAAATATCTCAGCCATTTATCTTTTTTTAATATTTAGGATGAATTGATGAAAAACGCATATAAAAAATATTGTTGAACCTATTGCTACACTTGTTTGAGGTATCCATATTAATATTTCATCTGCCCCCTCACTTCTTTCCTGAAATTTGTAAGATATAATTAACATTTTAATAAAATAGAATGCTAAATATCCTGAAAAAAAACTGGCCAAACTCAAACACCAAATTTCAACTAACCATCTTTTACTACCTGAAAGTTTTTCTAAAAAAAGAGTAATTCGTATATGTCCACCCTCTACAAAAGTATAAGCTAGTGCAAAGAAAGATGCTGAAGCCATACAATAACCAGAATATTCTGCTAAACCTCTTATATAGAAGCCAAATATTCTTGACGAAATACCTATAAGAATAAAAACTGCAACTAATATTAAAAAAATTGCAGCAATATAACCAGAAAATTTATAAAGTTTATTTAGACTTTTATCGATTGAACTTAACATAATAATTTAAGGCCACTCAAAATTTTTAAGTGGCCTTAAGATATATTTAATTTAATTATTTATAAGCTGATAAAACAGACGCTCCTCTTGATCCAGCTTTTTGAGACCATTCTTTAGCCATTGTCTCTCCAACTTTTTCAAAATGAGATTGTAAAGATGCATTAACTTTTCCAACTACCATACCGGCATCTGCTAGAGCTTTTTTATCTCCAACATTTCCTTGTTTTGATAATTGCCAACCTTTTCTTTCTGCTAAGGCTGCTTGCTTCATTACTAAATCCTTAGTTGCTTTATCCAATTTATTCCAAGACTCTTTATTAACGATCACCATATTTTTTGGAAACCAAGCTGCAATGTCATAAAAATATTTCACACCATTTTCCCAAATCTTAGAATTTTTTCCAGTTGTTGGAGATGTAATCATACTTTCAACAGCACCTGTTGAAAACGCTTGACTTATTTCTGCTGCTTCTATTTTGGTAGGAGCCATTCCAGTTAATTCAGCAATTCTTATTGTAGCAGAATTGTATGCTCTAAATTTTAAGCCTTTTAAATCATTAACTGAATTAATTTCTTTCTTGCTATACAAGCCTTGTGCTGGCCACGGTACAGCATATAGGAAGACAAGTCCTTTAGCATCCAAACCTTTTATGATTTCATCTTTTGATGCTTTATATAATTTCATAGCATCTGAGTAAGATGATGCCAGGAATGGTTGTGAGTCTATTTCCAATAATGGATCTTCTTTTCCTAAAGCTGACATAAATCTTTCACCGATTTGTGCTTGTCCAGTTCTCACAGCTCTAAAAATTTCTCCACCTTTAAATAGTGATCCACCTGGATGAGTAACGATTGTTAGTTTGCCACCACTTTTTTCAGTTACATTTTTTGCAAATTCAGTTGCGTTTGCAGAATGAAAGTTCCCAGCTCCATAAGCAAGAGCCATGTCCCATTTCTCCGCAATCGCAAGATTAATTGACAAAATTAATGAAACTAAAACAGTTATTAAGTATTTTATGAATTTCATTTTTCCTCCAATTTGTTTAAATGCATTTCATTATGTATTAAAAAGATTATCAATAAAAAAATAATACTACTTTTGATTGAATTATTATTAATATCTAATATTATGTTTCCACTTTGTTAGAACAGTCACTCATATTACTTCAGATTATTTTCATAGACATAATCTTAGCAGCCGATAATGCAATAATTATTGGTCTAATCGCAGCAAATTTTGCGCCAAAAAATAGAAAACAGATCATATTATGGGGCGTTGCTGGAGCTTTAATATTTAAAGTTATTTTTGCAGTATTTGCCACATACTTGTTTGAATTCTATTTCATCAAAATCTTAGGAGGATTACTTTTAATTTGGATTGTAAACGATTTAAGAAAAGATCTTTTTGAAATCAAGAAAGTAAAATCTCCAACAAAAAAATCAAAAGAACCATCATATATTCAAAGTGTATATAAAGTTTTATTTGCCGATATTACAATTAGTTTTGATAATGTCATAGGTGTTGTGGGAGCTGCTAAAGGTAATTTTAGTTTTATGATTTTTGGTCTAGTACTTTCTGTAATTCTTACAGGGGCGATGGCTACATATCTTGCTAATTATATTCAAAAACATTTATGGATTGCATATATTGGATTAGGCTTCATATTAATAGTGGCAATTCAATTAGTTATAGGTGGATTAGCTGACCTAGATATTTTATCTATCAATGAACAATTTAAAAAATATTTCTAATAAGAGTGTTTTTTTGTTGGATATTTCTTAAGTTTAACGTCTTTAGAAAATTTTTTTAAACCTATATTTATATATTTTTTAATATTAATAAATTTTTTAACAAATCTTATTTTGGTACTATTTAATCCAATTAAATCATCTGTAACGAGTACTTGGCCATCACAATGAACTGACGATCCAATACCTATTGTTGGAATTTTTAAGGATTGTGTAATTTTTTTAGCAGTAGCTTCTTTTACACATTCTATGACTATAGCGAATACCCCACTACTTTGAAGTAGAAGAGCATCTTTTATTAATTGTTTTGTTTCCCTAGTTGATTTACCTTTTGACTTAAATCTTTTAGCGGATTGGGGAAGAAGACCTAAATGGCCCATAACTGGTATCTTTTTTTTAATAAGATATTTAATCTGTGTAATAATTTTTTTTCCACCCTCTAATTTAACTGCATCACATTTTGTTTCTTTAATAACTCTTTTCGCATTTTTATAAGCAGATAAATTAGACCTATATGTATTGAAAGGCATATCTACAACCATTAAACTTTTCTTGACACCAAGCCTAACACTTTTTGAATGATCAATCATATTAGCCAAAGTTACTTTTTTTGTAGTATCGTAATTATATAAAACAGATCCCAATGAATCTCCGATTAAAGTGATATCAACATATTTATCTATTAGCTCAGCAAAATTTTTTGAATATGCTGTGAGACACAAAATTTTGGATTTATTTTTTTTGTTAAGAATATTTTTAATCTTAGTATTCATTTTATTAAACTACTCTAATTCAATAGTGCTCGGTGGTTTTGAAGTTATATCGTAAACTACCCTATTTATTCCTCTTATGCTATTTACTATTTTATTTGAAATCATTTGTGCAAATGATTTTTTAAACTCATAAAAATCTGCAGTCATACCATCTTCTGAGGTTATGGCTCTTAGTAAGCACAAATATTCATAGGTTCGATTATCACCCATTACCCCAACAGTTTTTACTGGAAGTAAGGCTGCATAAGCTTGCCAAATTTTATTATAAAGACCATATTCTTTAAGACCCTGTATAAAATAATAATCAGCTTCTTTTAAAATGTTAATTTTTTCTTTAGTTATAATACCAGGCATTCTAATTGCTAAACCTGGGCCTGGAAATGGGTGTCTTGAGATAATTTCTTTATTCAAATTAAGCTCTAAACCTAAACTTCTTACTTCATCTTTAAATAAAAATTTAAGAGGTTCGACTAATTTTAATTTCATTTTTTTTGGTAATCCCCCTACATTATGATGAGATTTGATTTTTGACGTTTGGCTTCCTGTTACTGATCTGCTTTCAATAAGATCTGGATAAAGAGTTCCTTGAGCTAAAAATTTTACATTCTTAATTTTTTTTGCATATCTTTCAAAAATTTTAATAAATAAATTTCCAATTATTTTTCTTTTTTTTTCTGGATCTGAAACGTTTGTTAACTTTTTTAAAAATTCTTTTTCAGCATTAACATATATTAAATTCATCTTTAGCCTTTTCTTAAAAGTATCAACTACTTGTTTTTCCTCATTTTTTCTAAGAAGACCAGTGTTAACAAAAATACAATATAGCTTTTTACCAATGGCTTTATTTAATAATTGAGCAACTACACTACTATCAACTCCTCCTGAAAGGGCACAAATAACTTTATTTTCGCCAACTTGATTTCTAACCTCTTTAATTAATTTCATCTTTTGATCTTTTGATGACCAGTTTTTTTTAATTTTACATATTAAGAAAATAAAATTTTTTATAATTTTTTTACCATTTTCTGTATGCGTAACTTCAGGATGAAACTGAACACCATAAAATTTATTTGTCTTGTCCTCAACAATCGCAAATTTTGAATTTTGACTTGATGCAATTACTCTAAAATTTTTAGGTAATTTTGAAACTTGATCAGCATGACTCATCCATACTTTATGAATTTTTTTTTGATTAAAGAAATTTTTTATTAAAAGACTATCTTTTTTTTTATAGACATTAGCTAGACCAAACTCTCGATGTTTTGATTGTTTGACCTTACCGCCATTTAATTTTGACAAGATTTGGTGACCAAAACAAATACCTAATATTGGTATATTGTTTTTAAGTATTTCTTTATCAAAAGAATATCTATTAATTTCATAAACATTAAGAGGACCTCCTGATAAAATGATACCTTTAATACTAGTATCAATATTTTTATTTTTAATCTTTTTATGACTTATAATTTCTGAGAATACCCCTAGTTCTCTTATTCTTCTGGCAATCAATTGTGTAAATTGAGAACCAAAATCTATGATTAATATTTTATTTAAACTTTGATCAAGAATCATTTTTTTGGCTCTATATTCTCTAGAGTCTCCAAAATATCTTTATTATCTTCACATAGTTTTTTACAAACTTTTGTAAAAGTATTTGATAGATCTTTTACTTTTGAATAATTTGATTTTTCTAAAGCAATTTTCATTAACATTAGTATAGCTTCTTCGTTATCAGGTTCGATTAATAATGTTGTTTCTAAATTTTTTTTTTCTTTTTTTTGATCCTCTTCAAAATTATAAATCTTTGCCAAGTACAAATATGAATTTGTATCTTTAGGATTAAAAACGATACTTCTTTCAAACATAAATCTTGCATCATCATATTTCTTATTTTTATAAAGTTCTAAGCCTTTATCAAAAAAATTCTCATTACCAAAAGAAGTACTCACTAAATTTATAAAAAAATAAATTAATACAGTTTTTTTTAAAATTTTAATCATTATTATCAATCATCACTTTTTACTATATCAACGTTATGTACCATACTTTCATAAAATCCTGCCTTTGTAATCTTTACAAATTGTGGTTTATTTCTTAAATATTTAATTTGTTTAGAACCAAGATAACCCATCGATGATTTCAAACCACCAATAAGTTTGAAAATTATTTTTTCAACCTTACCTTTATATTTAGCAAATCCTTCTACACCTTCGGGTACGTATTTTGAGATATCTTTTTGTTTTGATTGAAAATATCTATCAGCTGAACCTTTGTTCATAGCACCCACTGATCCCATACCTCTAAAACTTTTAAATAGCTTTCCACCTCTTCTAATTAATTTACCTGGGGTCTCATCGGTGCCTGCAAATAGTGAACCTACCATAACTGCATCTGCTCCTGCAGCAAAAGCTTTTGCTAAATCACCAGAGTATTTAATACCTCCATCAGAGATAATCTTAACATTTTTATTTTTAACTCCATTTCTAACTGCTAAAATTGCACTTAACTGAGGAACTCCAATACCTGCAACCAATCGTGTGGTGCAAATAGATCCAGGTCCTATACCGACTTTAATTATATCTACCCCTAATTTTAAAAGAAATTTTGCAGCTTCTGGTGTAGCTATATTTCCTGCACACAGTGCTGTTTTTTTATTTTTTCTTTTTTTAATGAATTTGATTATTTCTGAAACTTTCTTTGTATGACCATGGGCAGTATCAACAACAATCATGTCTATATTTTCTTTTAAAATAGCGTCAGCTCTCTTAAATTCACTTGGACCTGCACCTACGGCTGCACCAACTAAAAGTTTTTTAATTTTTACTTTTTTAATTTCTGATATTTGAGTCTTAATATCTAAATTTCTATGTATTACACCCAATCCTCCAGCTTTTGCTATGGCAATTGCCATTTTACTTTCAGTAACAGTATCCATTGCAGAAGATAAAAGAGGAATTCTTAATTTTAAATTGTTAGTTAATTTGATGCTAGTGTCTACTTCAGAAGGAAGTATTTCAGAATACTTAGGTACAAGTGTAACGTCATCAAAGGTGAGTGCTTCTTTTATAGGAACCATAATCATTTATATACGATTCCTTTAAAATTTAAAGTGTCTATCTTAGATTTTTACAAATGATAAAACTTTCTTTTGAGTCTTTACGACTTGATTTAGGTTTAAAAACCTTAACTTCTTTATAAATTTTTTTTCCAAGTGCGACAATTTCATTAAATGAACTTCCCATAAAAATTTTTGAAATAAAAAAACCTTTTTCAGAGATTATATCTTTCGAAAAAAGCATAGCTTCTATACACAATTCTCCAGTTTGAATTGCATCTATATTTTTTATACCTGTCGTATTAACAGCCATGTCAGACATGATAACGTCTATTTTTTTTGTAAGAATTTCTTTAATTTGATTTTGAGTACTGAGTTCAGTAAAATCTCCTTTTATCTGAATAGTGTGTTCAATTTTGTCCATAGGTTTAAGATCTATAGAAATTAATTTTCCATTTTTAATAACTTTTGAGGCATATTGAGACCAGCTACCCGGGGCCGCACCTATATCAATAACATTGATACCTCCCTTAAAAATTTTAAATTTTTCATCTAATTCAATCAGTTTGTATGCTGATCTTGCACGATAGCCATCAACTTTAGACTGACGTACATATATATCTCTTCTTTGTTTATTTACCCAATTTTTTGAAATTTTATTTTTTTTCAATTAATTATCGTATCTAAGGCTTTTGAAGATTTTATTTTTACTTAAAGTCTCAATCTCTATTTGTATAGTTTTATCAACCCTCATATCTTTACCATCTTTCCATATTCCAGCAGCAAGATGCATTATTCCAATTTTATAGTTTGGTAAATATGGTTCAACAAATGTTTTTTGTTGTTGATCATATTTTGGAAGCAAATTACTTGTAATCCAATTACAATTTAAAGGTAAGAATTCTGTCTCTAAATTATCAATATAAACTGACATATTTATTGCTAACCCTTCTGATCCAAAAATATTACCAGCTTTTAGAGTTTTAACTAAATTTTTTTGCCAAGAACCCCAAGCTTCAGAATTTTTTTCTAATGAAAATACTCCAATATTTATATGAGGTGCAAAAGCTAATTTTCTTGCATTGTTATAACCAATCCTCGATTTAACAGCATGTTTAAAATTTTGCGATTTTATAATTGCTAACTTTCCTAGTAACCAACTAACTTTTGATAGAACTTTATATCCTGGGCCAATTGTTTGCGTAATTCCTAATTTTCCATTTTCACAAGCTCTAAAATATAATTCTATACAATTCCAATCGTTGACCCAAGCATCACAATCAATCCAGAGATATTTTTCGTAGTTAGGAAAATATTTTGGTAAAAAGGCTCTTGAGACCTGACTTTTTAGCCACTCTTTTCCTTTTACTTTAAATTCTGGAACCTCAATATCCCATTCTGCAGATTTTATTTCATCTACTTTGTTTGATAGTTTTTCCTTTTGCTGTTCAGTAAGTCCTGCATCTAGAATACAGATTGCAACACTTTCACTATCTTTAAATTGCTTAATTGAATTAATTAGCTCTTCTAATAATGGAAAATAGTTGGCATCAGCCAAAGAAACAATTACATTTTTTTTCATTAAAGTACGTCTTCAAGATCATCTTCGTCCTGAATTTTGTCTTTTTCATGTTTATTCTTAATTTTTTGATAATGAACATAGCTTATAGGTAATAATAATAGATAAACTATTGCGCTTATTGCAATCACGTTAAATGTGTAAACTAACAATAGACCAAAAAATAAAACAATTCCAAATAACAGAAATATTGTAGTTCTTCTTCGTATGACTATCTTTTTAAATGAATAGCTTGGAAATTTACTAATTAATAGAAAAGAAGTTGTTACAAAAAATATGGGTACAATTATATCATAGTTTAATTGAAAAAAATCAAATCCACTTAAACTTATAATTAATGGAGTTAATACTAATATACCACCTGCTGGAGATGGGACACCTTCAAAAAAGTTGTCTCTCCAAGAAGGTTCTTGATTTGAATTAATATTAAATCTTGCTAGACGTAATGCTACACAAATCACAAATACTAAACACAGTAACCATCCAAACCTTCCTAACGTATTTAATTTCCAAAAATACATTATAAATGCTGGGGCTACTCCAAAACTTATCATGTCAGTGAGTGAATCTAATTCTTTACCAACTTTAGATGTACCTTTAATTAATCTGGCAATTCTTCCATCTAGACCATCAATCAACGCAGCAAACATTATTGCTATAATTGCTAATTCAAACCTTCCATCTAAAGCAAATCTGATTGAAGTTAAGCCAATACAAACACCAATTAAAGTTAGCATATTTGGCAAAAGCATCCTGGCGCTTTTTTTATCTGCTACAATTTTTAAATTATTCTTTGGTTGTTCCATTTTACTTTTTAGCTAACAATGTTTCTCCTGAAACAGCTATTTGACCTACTTTAACTAATGGTTCATAATTTTCATAATAAACATCGGCTCTACTTCCAAATCTTATCATTCCAACTCTATCACCTTGATTTAATTCTTGATCTTTGTTTGCTTCACAAACTATTCTTCGAGCAACTAAACCTGCAATTTGGACTAATACGATATCGTTATTTTGATGATCTTTTATCTTAAAATAGTTTCTCTCATTATCTTCACTCGCTTTATCAAGTGAAGCATTAAAAAATTTACCAGGTTTGTATAAAATTTCTTCAATCTTTCCACCACAAGGACTTCTATTTACATGACAATCAAAAACATTCATGAAAATACTAATTTTTTTAAATCTTTTATTCTCTAAATTCAATTCTTTAGGGCCATCTACTTCTTCAACTTTTATCACTTCTCCATCAGCAGGACTGACAAGGAAGTTATCATCATTAATAATAACTCTCTCAGGATCTCTAAAAAAATAGTAAACCCATATAGTTAAAACAAAACCTACTAATCCAAGAAAATCACTAAAAATATAAAATATTATAGTTATAATCCCAGCTATAACTAAAAACTTGTATCCTTCTACGTGAATTTTTGGAAATATTTTACTAAACATATTCTTCTATTTGATAATTTTTCATTAATATGTATATAAAATCGCGAAATTCAATTAATAAGATATATATAAAATAAGTGAGCAAAATTAACGTAAAAAACCCTGTTGTTGAGTTAGACGGGGATGAAATGACCAGGATCATCTGGGATTTCATTAAAAACAAATTAATTCTCCCGTATCTGGATCTCGGTATTGAATACTATGACCTTGGAATGAAAAGTAGAGATAATACTGACGATCAAATAACAATTGACTCTGCAAATGCAATTAAAAAAATTGGGGTTGGTATAAAATGTGCAACCATTACACCAGATGAAGCAAGAGTTGAGGAATTTGATTTAAAAAAAATGTGGAGGTCTCCAAACGGTACAATAAGAAATATTATTGGTGGTACTGTTTTTAGAGAGCCAATAATTTGTTCAAATATTCCAAAATTAGTTCCTTCATGGACAGATCCCGTTGTGATTGGAAGACATGCGTTTGGTGATCAATATCGTGCTACAGACTTTAAAGTTCCTGGTAAAGGTAAAATGGAAGTTAAATGGACTTCAGAAGATGGTAAAGATGAAATTAAGTATGAAGTTTTTAATTTTACTGGACCTGGAGTTGCTCTTTCAATGTATAATTTAGACAAATCAATAGAGGATTTTGCCAGATCTTGTTTTAGTTATGGACTTATAAAAAAATGGCCAGTCTATATGTCAACTAAAAATACTATTTTAAAGAAATACGATGGAAGATTTAAAGATATATTTCAAGAGGTTTTTGATAAAGAGTACAAAAAAGATTTTGAGAAACATAAATTGACTTATGAACATAGATTAATTGATGACATGGTAGCATGTGCAATGAAGTGGAGTGGTAAATATATATGGGCGTGTAAGAACTATGATGGTGATGTTCAATCAGATACAATGGCTCAAGGATATGGATCGTTAGGGTTAATGACTAGTACACTACTAACTCCAGATGGAAAAATAATGGAAGCTGAAGCAGCACATGGTACAGTAACTAGACACTATCGAATGCACCAGCAAGGTAAAGAGACATCAACTAACCCAATAGCATCTATTTTTGCTTGGACTAGAGGATTAGCGCATAGGGGTAAGCTGGATGGAAATCAAGAACTTATAAAGTTTGCTAATACTATAGAAGAAGTTTGTATTGGTTGTGTTGAGAGCGGATCAATGACAAAAGACTTAGCAATATTAGTTGGTCCATCTAGTAAATACCTTACGACCAATCAATTTTTAGATGTAATAGATGGTAATTTAAAAAAGAAATTAAATTAAAGCCTTTATTTTTTCAAAAGCTTCATCAATTTTATTTTGGTCTTGACCTCCAGCTTGAGCAAAATCTTTCCTTCCACCCCCGCCCTTGCCACCAATTATCTCTGATCCTAATTTAGCAAATTTAACTGCATCATATTTGCTAATTAATTTTTCTGTTATACCAACTGCAAGACCAACTTTATTATCACTACTTACAAAAACAACAACAATCCCCTCTCCTAATTCTTTTTTTCCACTATCAACTAATTTTCTTAAATCTTTAGGTGGAAGATCTTGAACTTTTTGAAATCTAACTTTTACACCATTTATTTTTTCATCACTGATAATGTTTTTGGTTTTATCTTTCAGCACAGAACTAACATTTAATTGTTCAAGTTGTTTTGTGAGATTTTTTATAAGCTCTTTAAGATCATTATTATCGATGTTTGGCTTTCCACCTAATTTTATTATTTGAGATGACAATTCTTTTATATTTTCTTCATCTTTTTGAGTTGATAAATTTGATAGTTTCTCTTTGTTTTTAATATAATCCTCTAACTGCTTATCTCTTAATGCTTCAACTCTTCTAACACCTGCAGCAATAGAAGCCTGACTAATTGTTCTAAATTTACCAATATTTCCTGTGCTTTGGACATGTGTTCCACCACACAATTCTGTTGAAAAATAAGTTTCTTTTTCTTTACCCATTGAAACTACCCTTACTTCTTCTCCATATTTTTCCCCAAAGAATGCTAAAGCACCTTTATCAATTGCAGCTTTTGGAGTCATAATTCTGGTTGTAACCTCGGTATTTGCTTCAACATATTCGTTAACAAGTTTATCAATTTTCTGTAACTCTTCACTAGTAATGGGTTTCATATGACTAAAATCAAATCTAAGTCTATCAGGTGCAACTAATGAACCCTTTTGCATAACATGTTTTCCTAAAGTTCTTCTAAGAGACTCATGAAGTAAATGTGTTGCTGAGTGGTAAGCTTTAAGATTGTCTCTTCTTTCAACATCAATTTTCATTTCTACTACATCTTTAATTTTTACTTCACCACTTTTTACTGATCCATAATGCACAAATAAATCTCCGAGTTTTTTTTGTGTATCTTCAACTTCAAATACAGAGTTTCCAGAAACTATTGTACCCTGATCTCCAAGCTGACCTCCTGACTCTCCGTAAAAGGGTGTTTGATTTGTTATAATAATACCTTTTTCATTAGTTGATAATTTTTTTACTTCTTTATTATCTTTTAAAAGATTTAATATTACTCCCTCAGATTGATTTGACTTGTAACCTAAAAATTCTGTAGGTCCTATTTTATCTTTTATTGAAAACCAAATAGCTTCTTCAGAGCTATCACCTGATCCTTTCCAGTTTTTTTTTGCTAGCTCTTTACTTTTTTTCATCAGATCATCAAATTTATTGTGATCAACTTTCAAAGATTTATTTTTTAAAATATCCTCAGTTAGATCTAAAGGAAAACCAAAAGTATCATATAATTTAAATGCTACTTCACCTGGTAAAACTTTATCTATTTTTGAAATTTCTTCATTTAAAATCTTTATACCTCTATCAAGCAAGACTAAAAACTTTTCTTCTTCCATTTTTAGAGTTTCTTTAATTAAAGACTCAGATCTTTTAAGTTCAGGGTAGCTACCTGACATTTCATTTTTGAGTGAGTCAAATATTTTATAAAAGATTGGTTCTTTAGATCCTAATAAATGAGAATGTCTCATTCCTCTTCTCATTATTCTTCTGAGCACATACCCACGTCCTTCGTTTGATGGTAACACTCCTTCTGCTAAAAGAAATGAGCTAGCTCTTAAATGGTCAGCTATAACTCTAAAACTTGAAATATTATTATCTACCTGATCAACCTTTGTTACATCTGATATGGAACTAATCAATTTTTTAAAATGATCAGTTTGATAATTATCATGTGTTCCTTGTAATAGTGCTGCAATTCTTTCTAAACCCATACCAGTATCAACAGATGGTTTTGGAAGGTCTACTCTTTTTTCTTTTGTGACTTGCTCATATTGCATAAAAACTAAATTCCAAATCTCAATAAATCGATCTCCATCCTCATTTTTTGTGCCCGGCAAACCTCCTTTTAAATGATCTCCATGATCATAGAAAATTTCTGAACATGGTCCACAAGGTCCCGTTTCTCCCATTGACCAAAAATTATCTGATGTAGAAATTCTTATTATTCTATCATCACTAAAACCCGCTATTTTCTTCCATAAATTGAATGCTTCATCATCTTCATGAAAAACTGTTACATAAAGTTTATTTTTATCTATTCCAAAATCTTTTGTAATTAAATCCCATGCATAATGAATTGCTTTTTCTTTGAAATAATCACCAAAGGAAAAATTTCCCAACATTTCAAAAAATGTATGATGTCTCGGTGTATACCCAACATTTTCTAAATCATTATGTTTTCCTCCAGCTCTTACACATTTTTGTGAGGTAGTCGCTCTTTGATAGTCCCTTTTCTCTAGCCCTGTAAACACATTTTTAAATTGAACCATGCCAGAATTAGCAAACATTAATGTTGGATCATTATTGGGAACTAAATTACTAGACTCAACAATCTTATGATCGTTTTTCTCAAAATATTTTAAGAAAGTTTCTCTTATCTGATTTAATGATTTCTGAGCCATATTTTTAAAATACAGCTTTTTTATTCTATGTCTAGATAACGATAAGGGGGTAAAGGCGCTTAAAATAAGCGCCTTTATAATTTAAAGATGACCTTTAATTCTAGTTCTTTTTAGGAGGAGTAGCTTCTTTTTCAGCTTCTTCTTTTTCAGCTACTTTCTTCTCTTTTTCAATTTTTTCAGGACTTAATGGATTTCCTTCAATCTTTTTAGAAATCACACCAGCTTTTTCCCTAATTGCCATTTCAATTTCTGCAGCAACTTGTGGATTTTGAGCTAAATAGACTTTGGCATTTTCTCTTCCTTGTCCTATTTTTTCTCCTTTATAAGCATACCATGCTCCTGATTTTTCAATGATGTCGGCTTTAGCACCAAGGTCTACCAACTCACCCATTTTGCTAATTCCTTTTCCATACATCAAGTCAAACTCAACAACTTTAAATGGTGGCGCAACTTTATTTTTAACTACTTTCACTCTTGTAGAGTTACCAATAATTTCATCTTTATCTTTGATGGCACCAATTCTTCTAATGTCCATTCTTACAGATGAGTAGAACTTAAGTGCATTTCCACCTGATGTTGTTTCAGGACTTCCAAACATAACTCCAATTTTCATTCTAATTTGGTTAATGAAAATCATCATTGTGTTTGTGTTAGAAATTGAACCAGTTAACTTTCTTAAAGCCTGACTCATTAATCTTGATTGAAGACCAACATGATGATCACCCATCTCGCCTTCAATTTCAGCTCTTGGAGTTAATGCTGCAACAGAGTCAATTACAATTACTGAAATAGAGCCTGATTTTACTAGTGTATCAGCTATTTCTAAAGCTTGCTCCCCTGCATCTGGTTGTGAGATTAAAAGCTCTTCAGTGTTCACACCTAATTTTTTTGCATAAACTGGATCTAAAGCATGTTCTGCATCAACAAATGCACAAATACCACCAGCCTTTTGAGCTTCAGCAACAACTTGTAATGCTAATGTTGTTTTTCCAGAAGACTCTGGTCCATAAACTTCTACAATTCTTCCTTTAGGTAATCCGCCTATTCCTAAAGCTAAGTCTAAACTTAAAGATCCTGTAGATATCGACTCGATATCCATAGCTCTTTTCTCACCTAGCTTCATAACTGAACCTTTTCCGAAGTTGTCAGTTATCTGGCTGATCGCAGCATCTAATGCTTTATTCTTTTCTTTAACATCCATTTCTTGATCTTTGGTAGATTTAACTACCTTTAAATTATTTTTTGTCATTTAAGCCTCTTTTTTTATTAATTATTAACACTCGAATCATATAATTATTATGTACTACTTTTGTTCTCATTTGCAAGATTTAATTAATTTAGCTTAAAAAGCCTTATATTACTGGATTTTTAGGTGATTACTATTCAATAATCCAACAGATTTAAGCAGATTGAATTGAGAAAGAATGTAATTTCTTTCAGAATCAGCTAATGAAATTTGAGCATTAAGCAACAAAGAGTTTGATTGGATAACTTCTAAAGTAGTCCTATCTGAACCACTGTTATATTCAGCTACAATCCCTTCGTTGGCAATTTCAGCAGCGTTAACTTGTGCTCGAACTGAATTTAATAAACTTTTATTTGATTGATAATTAGACCATGCGCTAGCAACATCCGTTTGGTTTTTTTTAGTCATATTATCAAGTAATAAATTTTTTCTAGTTTCAGAACTTTTATTTTTTTTTAATGAAGCAATATTTTTTCCACCTGAGAAAAACGGCCATGACACTGTTGCTTTAAGAGTATCCTTCTCTCTCTCATCATAAGTGGAACTTAAATCTTCAGTTTTTGATCTATCAAAAGATAAGGTTGCTGATGGTGCTAAATCAGATCTAGCACTTATTGTATCTTTTTTGGCTTGTTCGTATTCTAGTTTTGCAATAATTAAATCAGGATTATTTTTTATTGATATTTCAATTGCAGAATTTAATTGTTCTGGCAAACTTACTTCTTTGATTGACTTTTTATCTAACGTTTCAGGATCATTTATGCTTCCAATAACATTTTCATAATTTAGTTTGCTTGTTAAGAAATCATTTTCTGCTTGTATTAGTTTCGCTTGAGCTCCTGCTAAAGAAGACTCAGATTGTGCAACATCTGATAATGAAATTTGACCCCTCTCAAGTCTAATTCTGTCTGTCTCAACTTGTCTATCTAACAAGTTTACATTTGATTTATTAATCTTAAGTTTTTCATTTGCTGAAATAAGTCCTGTATAAGCTTCAATAGATTTATATAAAATTTCTTGTTCTTTTTTTAAAAGTTTTGCATCTGCTAAATCAATTCCAATCTTACTTTTTGCTAGTTCAGCTCCTCTACCTAAATCAATTAAAGTTTGAGTAATTGTTATTGATTTAGTAGTTGGGTCTACATCATTAATTGAAGCATCGGTTCCATTTCTATTTGTTAATTTGTCTGTATCCTCTTGGCTTTTACTCCCACTTAAAGTTACAGTTGGAAGGTAAGCTCCTTTTGAAATATTTAATTCTTGTTTTGAAATATTTAAATTTTCTCTTTCAGCATTTAATTCAGGATTGGTGTCATATGCTCTTTTTAATGCCATCATAAAAGTCTCTGCAAAAACAGAGCTCATGAAAAAAGTTATAATAAAAATGGTTTTAAGTAATAATTTCATTTGTTTTTGTATATAGCAGATTTGATTTGATGGTTATTATTTAAATTTAATATAATTGAAGCATATTTTGGCATGTTCTTAAACATATTCTGGGTAATTCTTTGATAAGTCTGCATAAAATTAATTACATCTCCTCTATTCATAATTTTTAATTTCGAATTTTTTTTACTTTTAAGCCAAAGTTTACGTTCTTGTTTAAGCCTCCATTTTTGTAACAAGCTAAAATTTTTCGCTTTTAAATAAATTAAGCAATTCAGTTGTGAATATAAGTTTTTGTATTTTGTTTTCAATTGTTGGTTAACGTACTTTCTCCAAATTTGTTGCTGATCCATTAGTTTTTCCATAGAATTTATTGTTCTCTTTAAAGTAATGCTATTTTCTGACTTGGCCCCAACACACCAACCCTCAAAAATAATTACATCAGGTTTATTTTTTAAATCATACCACTTTTTTTTATTAAATCTGTCATCAATAGCTTTATTAAAGGTTGGCAGTTTTAACCTTTTAAATTTCTTAATTTTTGATTTTTGAAAGAAATTTAACATCATATTTATATCATGGGTTCCAGGTACCCCTCTTGTTAAAAGCATGGGATGAACTCTTTTTGATAAATTTATTCGCTCTTTTCTTGTTTTATAAAAGTCATCTATTGAAATCCTAAAAACATTTAATTTAAAGTATTTAGTTAGGATAATTCTGATTAAAGAACTAATTGTAGTTTTACCAGTTCCTTGGCCTCCTGCTAAACCTACAAAATATGGTCTTTTCTTATTAGCCTTTTTGCTAATCCAAAAACATAAGGGAATTAAAAAAGATTTTATCATCTTTTCTTTATTCTTAAATTTGTCAGCCTTTGTCTCTTGAGATTTAATAAACTTTAAGCAATCTTTTTTTACTTTGCCAAAACATAAACTAAATTGTTGCATGAAAATTATTTTTTATCTAATGGATGATTTTGACCATCATTTACTGGAACTTCTTTAATATCGAAAGTATTTATTTCATCTATGCATCCAACATTAAATCCTGTCATTGCAGGATTAATTCTTGGGTTATGGTGGGTATAAATTCCACAATCAGAGCAAAAGTAATGTTTCGCAACTTTTGAATGAAATTGATAAAGTTTTAATTTCTCCTCACCTTTAGTAATTTTGAAATCCTCATTTTTTACCATCGACATGATGGCTCCTTTTCTTTTACAAATAGAGCAATTACATTTTATTACTTTAGCTAAATCTCCGTCTAAATTTATTTCTGCTTCTATGGCTCCACAATGACATACTAATTTTTTCATTTTTATTTTCTATCCTTTATATGGTTTTGACCATCTTTTACAAAGGTCTTAAGTTTAAATAATTCATTTGGTTCTATTTCGTCAATACACCCTACATTAATACCAAAAGTATTTGGGTCACTTCTCCTAAGGTTATGTGTGTGAATTCCACACTCTGAACAAAAATGATGCTTGGCTACTTTAGTGTTAAATTGATAAGTCTTAATTTTGCTCTCCCCCTTAATAATCTTTAAG
>JACWEG010000012.1 GCA_014653605.1 Pelagibacterales bacterium SAG-MED37 | reverse complement strand
AAAATTAAAAAAATTAAGAAAAGATTATTTTATTATTGATTTTTCAAAAAATAATAAATTTATAAATGACAAAAACTCCTATCGAATAAGTATAGGTAAATTTGGTAAAATTATAGATTTAATCTATTTCACTATTTATCATCTTTAAATGTCAATGTTGAAGTTGTTAGAAATGATAAAATTACCTCTAAAGAAATAATCAAAAAAAGATATAATAAAATTGTAATTTCACCAGGTCCTGGAAACCCCAATCAGTCTGGAAATTGTCTAAAAATAGTAAGATCTCTTTATAAAAAAATACCTATTCTTGGAGTTTGCTTAGGTCATCAAATAATTGGACAAGTATTTGGTTCTAAAATCATTCAGACTCGAAAACTTATGCACGGGAAAACTAGTATTATTTTTTCAAAAAAAACTGGAATATTAAAAAATCTTCCAAAAACCTTTGAAGCAACAAGATACCATAGTTTAATAATTGATAAAAAAACTCTTTCAAAAGACCTTGAAATTACTGCAGAAACAAAAGATGGATTAATAATGGGTGTAAATCACAAAATATACGATGTTCATGGAGTGCAATTTCATCCTGAAAGTATTAAAACTAAGATTGGAATTAAAATTTTAAAAAATTTTATAAAACTCAAAAAATGATGAAGGATTTCGTTGATAAAATAAGGGCTAAACAAGACTTGTCATTTGATGAAAGTAAGGCCGCTTTCGAAATATTGATGGAAGGTAAGGCAAATGATCAAGAAATATTTGATTTTTTAACGTTACTATCAAAAAAAGGTGAGACCTCTAATGAAATTGCTGGGGGTGTATATATTCTAAGAGAAAAATCTAAGAGAGTTAATGTGAACAATTGTATTGATACTTGTGGAACTGGTGGAGACGGTATGAATACACTTAATATATCAACTGCTTCAGCATTATTATTAGCAAGTATGGGTGTGAAAGTTGCAAAACATGGAAACAAAGCTATATCTTCAAAATGTGGATCTGGAGATGTTTTAGAAGCATTAAATATTAAAATTGATTTAGAGCCAAATGATATTCAAGATCAAATAAATAAGAATAATTTTGGTTTTATGTTTGCACCTAACTATCATAGTGCTATGAGATTTGTTGGACCAACTAGAAAAAAGATTGGTAAAAGAACTATATTTAATATGATTGGACCACTAAGTAGCCCTGCCCTAGTTAAAAAACAAGTTGTTGGTGTTTTTGATAAAAAATTGTTAAAGATTTTTGCAAATGCTTTGAATAATTTGGAAATAGAATTTGCATGGATTGTTAACAGTAAGGATGGTTTAGATGAAATATCTCCCTATGCTCAAACTAATATCACGCAGTTAAAAGATAAAAAAATTTCAGAAATTATAATAGATCCAAAAAAATTAAACATTAATGCAGATAAATTTGAAAATCTCATTGGTGATGATGCAAAGTTTAATGCTGAAAAAATGTTAAATATATTTAAAGGTGAAGATAATGATTTTTCTAAGGCAGTTTGCTTAAATGCTAGTGCAGGATTAATTGTCAATGAAACACATCAAGACTTTGCAGATGCTTATAATCATGCTAGAGAGCATATTTTGTCTGGAAAAACTATTAAACATTTAGATAAAATTCAAAATGTCTGAAAATATTCTTGAAAAAATAATTAAAAAAAAGATTATAAAAATTAATAATCTTAAAAAAACTTTAGCATTAGAGTCTTTAAAAGATATAATTGATAAAAATGATACATTTTTAAATTTTAAAGAAAAAATTAAAAATAACTTAAAAGCTCAAAAGTTTTCAATTATTGCAGAAATAAAAAAAGCAAGTCCCTCTGCTGGTGTAATCCTTAATAATTATGACCCTGTGCAGATAGCGAATATATATGACCAAAATAAAGCTACTTGTTTATCAGTACTTACCGAGGAGGATTTTTTTTTAGGAAACTCTTTACATATAAGTAAAATAAAAGAAAAAATAAACTTACCTATTCTTTGTAAAGATTTCTTTATTGATAAGTATCAAGTACCACTTGCTAAAAGTTATGGAGCAGACGCGATACTTATAATTATGGCTGGAGTATCGGATAATCTAGCATCAGAAATATATGATGAAGCTTTAAAACATAATATGTCAATAATTGTAGAGGTACACACTGTAGAGGAAGCTAAAAGAGCTATACGTTTTAATGAAGCTTTGATTGGTATAAATAATAGAAACCTAAAAACTTTAAAAACAGATATAAATACAACTTACGATATTCATGATGTTTTAATAAATCATAAGGGGCCCTTGATTTCTGAGAGTGGTATTAAAACAAAAGATGAACTCTTAGAATTAGCCAAAAAAACTTCTATTAAAACTTTTTTAATTGGTGAATCACTTTTAAAAAATTTAGAAAATAATTCGATTTTTTCAGTTCTTTAATCAAAAAAACCTTTATTTTAGCCATTATTTTACTATTGTTTATTTATGAGAACTTTTGTAGAACAGATTTTGTACGATATTTGTTCTTATGCTTACTAAAAAACAAAAAAACCTGCTGTTATTTATCAACAAGAAGTTGAGAAGCTCCGGTGTATCTCCCTCATATGAAGAGATGAAAGAGTCATTAAATTTAAAGTCTAAATCAGGAATTCATAGATTAATTAGTGCATTAGAAGAAAGAGGATTTATTAAAAGACTTGCTCATAAAGCAAGAGCTCTAGAAGTTATCAAATTGCCAGAAACCGCATCAGCTAATGATATTTATAACAGTTTTTCTCCTAGCGTTATAAAGGGTGGTTTGGATGAAGAAAAACCGTTATCTGACGATGTTGAAGTGCCAGTTTTAGGTAAGATAGCAGCAGGGACACCTGTTGAAGCTATACAAAATGAGGTTTCAAGAATTCCTTTGCCAAGCAATTTAGAAAAGAACGGGGACTATTTTGGTCTAAAAGTTCAAGGTGACTCAATGATAGAAGCAGGAATTAACGAAGGTGATACAGTTATTATTAAAAGAACCGATACTGCAGATAACGGAAAAATTGTAGTAGCCTTAATAGATGAACATGAAGCTATGCTTAAAAGAATTAGAAAAAAAGGCAAGGTAGTTGCACTAGAAAGCGCCAATAAAAACTACGAAACTAAAATCTTTGGTCCAGATAGAGTTAAAGTTCAAGGTGTTTTAGTATCTTTATATAGAAACTTCTAGTAAAATAGTCTAAACAATTTCAATGAAAAAAGTAGCAACTAGATTTGCTCCATCACCTACTGGTCCACTACATATTGGTGGAATAAGAACTGCTCTATTTAATTGGTTATATTCTAAAAACCAAAATGGTGATTTTTATTTAAGAATTGAAGATACTGACAAGGAAAGATCAAAAGATGAATACAAAAAACAAATTATACAATCTCTAAAATGGATAGGTATTACTCACGACGGAGAAGAATATATTCAATCAAAAAAAATAGACGATCATATTAAGATTGCTAATGAATTATTAAAAAATGGTCATGCATACAAATGTTATTGTTCAAACGAGGAAATAGAAGAACAAAAAAAGAGATCAAGGCAAAAAAAAATTCCCTATATCTACGATAGAAAATGGAGGGATAAAAAAGAAACTGATGCACCAAAAGATATAAAGCCAGTCATAAGGTTTAAAAGTAAAATAGAAGGATCGACTATACTAAAAGATTTAGTTCAAGGTGATGTGGAAATAGAAAACAACACTATCGAAGATTTTATAATATTAAGAAATGATGGTACTCCTACATATAATTTATCAGCCTCTGTAGATGATCATCAAATGAATATGACTCATATCATTAGAGGAGATGATCATAAAATAAATACTTTTAAACAAATTCAAATTTATCAAGCAATGAATTGGGATTTGCCTTCTTTTGCTCACATACCATTAATCCATACGATTGAAGGAAAAAAACTCTCAAAAAGAGATAAGGCTTCAACATTAGATGATTATTCTAAAATTGGTATCATGCCTGATGCTCTTAGAAATTACCTACTCAGATTGGGTTGGTCTTTCAAAGATAAAGAAATATTTACTTTAGAAGAGAGTATAAAACATTTTAATTTGGAAGGAATAGGCAAATCACCATCAAAACTTGATATGAGCAGAATTCTATCAATGAATGAACACTATATAAAAAGTATTGATGAAAAGGATTTATACGATCAGTTTATGGATTACTGTAAATTATTTAAAAATGAAATTAAATCTGAAAAACAAGATAAAATTAAAAAATCCCTAGCTTTCTTAAAAAATAAAGCCAAAACATTAGAAGATATATTTATTAATGGTCAGTATATAATAGTTGATGAAATCAATTTTAATCAAGAAGATCTTAAATTGATTGATAACAAAGCCAAAAAAGTCATTTTAGACTTTAAAAATGAATTTGCAAAAATTACTGAACTTAACAAAGAAGCATTAGAACCAATAATTAATGGGCTTATTAAATCTAATGACACAAATTTTAAAGGAGTTGGTCAACCATTAAGAATAGCTTTAACCGGTTCAAAGTTTGGACCAGGTATTTATGATATAATCATATCATTAGGCAAAGAAGAAGTGACAAAAAGATTAACTAACAAGGTAATTTTGTAAAATTAATGATGCCTCGGTAGAAGATGAGGATTTAGATCTAATCCCTTCTAAAGTTTTATTACACTCCTCAAGCTGTTTTCTAATTAACTCTGGTTTTTTTAATAAATAATTAACTGACTTAAAAATTTCATTAGCATTGCATTCACTTTGTAGAAGCTCGGGAATTACTTCTTTATTATTAATAATATTAATAATATTAGCAAATTTTACATTAACTAAAAATTTAAAGATCATAAAATTTATAAAATTTAATTTATAGATAATGATTGAGGGAATTTGAGCACTACATACTTGTAAGGAAACGGTTCCAGACTTACAAATGGCAAAAGTAGATTTAGATAAAACTTGAGATTTTAAATCATCATCAGAAATAACATTTAAACTTCTAATTTTTTTATCTTTAATTGAATTAATAATAAATTCTTTGTTTTCATCTGTAGAATGAAAAACAAATGAATATTCTAAATTTTTTTGGTTCATAAGTTGAATAAAATCTAAAAGTATTGGTAACAAAACTGTTGTCTCTGATTTTCGGCTACCAGGAAATATAGAAATAATCTTTTTATTATCAGTTAAGGAATTATCTAAATTTGTTTTAATCTTTTTTCTATTTTCTATTAAAGGGTGACCAACAAATGTACTCTTAACATTCTCCTTATCAAAATATTTCTTTTCAAAATCAAATAATAAAAGAATATGATCAATGAAGTTTTTGATCTTTTTAACTCTACTTTCTCTCCAAACCCAAACTTGAGGAGCAACATAATGAATAGTTTTTATTTTTGGGTTTATTATTTTTACTTTTTCAGCAACTCTCATAGTAAAATCAGGGCTATCAACACTAAATAAAATATCTGGATTAAACTTAATGATTTCATCTACAGTGGTATTAATTTTTTTTCTTATCTTCAAGATATTCAATAAAACACTAGTAAATCCTAGATATGTAATATCTTTTAGGTCAAATATAGATTGGATACCTAAATTTTTTAAGTTTGATCCTCCAACAGATAAATATTCAATATTTGGATTGTTGTTTTTAAGTTTAGAAATTACTTCTGATGCTAGCTTATCACCAGAAGGCTCACCTGTTAAAATAAATATTTTTTTCATATAACTTTAATAAATATTTTGTTTCTATTTGCAAAATTGATACAATTAGGTTTATCTAAAAAAATATTTTTTTTTGACTTAAGAACTATTCCCTTTAAACCAAATTTTTTACAGTCTTTAAAAGTATTTAACCCTACAGTTGGTAGATCCATTCTGAGATCTTGTTTTTTTTTGGGAAATTTAATCAAAATACCACCAGAACTTTTTTTAAGATTTGATAACATTTTTTTTGTTCCACGATTATCTTCTTTGGATAGTACTTTGCCATCTTTAACAATTAGTGCTTGTACATGATCAAGATTATTAAATTTATTAAAAAAACTAATACCTTTCTTAATAGAATTTCTATCAATTTGAGTTGGTTTGGCTTTTGTATAATTACCTCTATTCAAAGCTAATTCTGGATTATAAAATACAGAACTGATTACCTTTATGTTTTCATTTTTTAAGATCTGTATAATTGCTTTTATGATAGCTGCATCACCAAGTTTTGCTGCTTTAATTACACTTGGCATATAATAAATTCCTTTAAAATCTAATCTAAGAGTTGAAAATTTAGGTTTTGCAATTTTTCCTGCAAATAGAACTTTTTTGGATTTTTTTTCCTTGATTAAATCTATAATTTTACCAAATTTACCTATACTTATTCGATAGGAGTTTTTGTCATTTATAAATTTATTATTTTTTGAAAAATCAATAATAAAATAATCTTTTCTTAATTTTTTAATTTTCTTAAGTACAACCTCTGAAAAATCAGTATCACCTAAGAATAGTCCTATCATTTTATTTTGAAAAAGGTGTGCAAATTGGTCTTTTTTTATCTTTTTCTAAAAACTTTACTACATCGTTAACTAGATCATTTTTTCTATACTCTTCTTTCAAATTTTTCAAATTTGTAGTTAAATTTTCATCTTTAAATATTTCTTTATAAGCTTCTGTTAAAACTAAAATTTTTTTATTTGGTATATTTTTTCTTCTTAGACCGATGAGATTTAACCCCTGAAGAATACTTCTATTCCCATGAACCATTGCGTATGGAATTATATCTCTAACTACTCCACACATACCACCAATCATTGATGATTTTCCTACTCTAGTAAATTGTTGAACAGCTGAATTGCCTCCTATTATAACGTTTTCCTCAATATGAGCATGGCCACCTAGTGGAACATTATTTGCTAATATAACATTATCTTCTACCAGACAATCATGTGCTATATGAGATGAAACCATAAACAAACAGTTATTTCCTATTTTAGTCAACCCTCCTCCACCTTTTGTTCCAGGATTGATTGTAACATATTCTCTAATCTTATTGTTATCACCAATTTCTAATTTTGTTACCTCTCCATCAAATTTTAAGTCTTGAGGATCATTTCCTATAGATGCAAATGGATATATCTTATTATTCTTTCCAACTTTTGTATTTCCTATAATACTTACATGAGATTGGATAATTGTATTTTCACCTATCTCAACATTTGGTCCAATAATCGTAAAAGCACCTATGCTAACATCAGAAGAAATTTTTGCCTTTGGATCTATTATCGCTGTATTATGAATCATTATCTACTTTCTTTTAAAAATTCTCGTATATTTTTTGCAGGATATCCCATCACTTTAGAATTATTTGGAATATTTTTTATTACACCACTACCACCAGCTATATCAACATTATCTCCAATTCTTAAATGACCAGAAATTCCAGCTTGACCGCCAATTTTAACATTATTTCCAATTATTGAACTTCCAGCAATACCAACTTGACCAGCAATTATCGTATTCTCACCTACTTTAACATTATGAGCTATGTGAATTTGGTTATCGAGAAAAGTATTTTTGCCTATTTCTGTATTAGACATTGACCCTCTATCAATTGTTGCTCCACATCCTATTTCACAATTTTCATTAATAATAACTACACCAATATGGGGATATCTTAAGTTGTTATTTGTTTTAGGAAAAAAACCAAAACCTTTTTTACCGATAACACAATTATCTAATATAGCTACATTATCTTTTATAATTGAATTTCTAATAATAACGTTTGAACCAATTTTACAATTGTTTCCAATTTGAACGTTTTTTTCAATAATGGTATTATGACCTACTAAACAATTAGATCCTATATTTACTTTATTACCAATTAAAACATTCTTTCCAAAATTCACAGTTTTACTAAATTCAGTTTTTTCAATGTTATTCACTGAATTGTCAAATTCATCTTCTAATGAATTTGGATAAAATTTTGCAGTGATCAAAGAAGTGGCAATTAATACATTTTCCACGATAATTGATTTGCATTGAGAAGGTAAATAATCTTTAAAATTATCTGTAGTAATACAATATGAAGCTTTGGTCTTTATAGCTAAATCCAGATATTTTTTTGAATGAAAAAAAGTTACACAATTAGATTCTGCACTTACTAAATCTTTTATATCATTTATCTCCTGGTCTTTATCTATTTTAGTTTTTGAATTTAATAATTTTAGGAGCACAGAAATATTGAAAGGTCCTTTATTATTAAAGAATGGATTAGACATGCTAGCTTTTATCAAAGCATACATTCTTATGTTATCAAAAATTATTGCTAATTATTTCTTGTCTACAATTGTTGCAGACCAGACAGCATCTGCCATTTTTTTATCATCAACAAAAGCTTCTCCTTTATATTTCCAGACACGACCATGCGATCTTATCGCTTCTATTTTAAGAATTAATTTACAATCAGGTATTACGGGATTTCGAAATCTAGCTTTTTCAACACCCATCAAGAAAACTAATTTATTTTCATAAGTGGACTTATCTAGCCCATGAGCAGTAAGAGCTGCAGCAGCTTGGCCAAATGACTCTACTATTAAAACCCCTGGCATTACAGGTTGCCCTGGAAAATGACCATTAACAAAAAAACTGTCTTTTTTGACATTTACAATAGCTGTAGCTGAAAATAATTTTTTGATATCATATATCTCATCTATTAAAAGCATAGGTTCTCTATGAGGTAACAATTCTGTTATTTGTTTTTTATTTAATGAACTTGTCATTTTATTTTTTTATCAATGAGTTTGATAATTTCACTTGTAATATCATTATTTTTATTTGCTAAAAATATATTTTTTTTATCCAAAACAAAATCTATATTTTTTTCCTCAACATATTCTCCTATAATTGGAGTAATTTTTTCAAAAAATTTTTCAAATGCTTTAATCTTTTTAATATTAAAATCATTAATTAATTTCTCTCTATCATTTCGAAAAGATGCAATTTCTTCTCTAAAATCTAATATCTTATTTTTAAGTTCTTCTTTTGAAAGAACATTTTTTTGTTTATTTATATCTTCCTCAACTTTTTTAAGTGCTTTTTCCTTTTTCTCAAATTTTTTCAAAGCTGAGTCTTTAGAAGCTTTTAATTCATTTATGATTGATTTTCCTGCTTTAGTACTTTTAATTATATTATCTAAATCTATGTAAGCAATATTTTCATTACTCTTACCCAGTGAGATGGTTGAAAAAAAAATTATTAAAATATAAATTAGGTTCTTTTTATAATTCATTAAAAACTTGTACCTAAATTAAATCTAAACATTTCTGTTACATCTGAATCTGCTTGAGTTATAGGATGAGCTAATGAAAATGTAAGAGGACCTACTGGAGTTAACCAATCTAGACCAACACCAACTGAACTTCTAATTTCATCAACATCTAAGGAGCTATTGTAATCAACACCCCATATATTTCCAACATCTGCAAACATTACAATATCTACACTCTGAACATTTTCTAAGATTTTTGGAATTGTGCTTGTAGCATTTATAGTTGATATGTAATTACCACCAACATAATCACTTCCATCTTTTGGTCCCACTTTACCTGCTTCAAAACCTCTTAATTTTCTAGCTGGTATATATAATCTTTCAGACAGCTTAACATTATCTCCTGTTATTGAAGTAGATGACTTGATTAAGAATGAAAGTGTAGAAACATTTTCATCATACAATTCCTTAAAAATTTTATAATTGTATGAATTCATTAAGGTATTAGTGTCACTTAAAACTGGTACATTTACAGAATAATTACTAAAAAAGCCACTTGTGGTTTGAAATCTTTGATTTCTTTTATCGTAACTAAAGTCCATTCCTAAAAAATTATCAAAATAATTTCCCTCTTGTTTTTTTTGTTTTGCAGAAGCTTTGGAGTCAACAGTTATTTTTTCTATCAAATTTTTAGTTGATATTCCAAATCTTAAATCATCTAGATATTCAAAATCGGTTCCTAAAGAAAAACCTGTAACGTTAGATTTATATCCAGAAGTGGATAATCGATCTATGACTGAAGATTCAATATTTAAATTAAGGCTTTTATCTGAATTTTTATAGTTTGGATTGGATATAAAAAGTTTTCCTTTAACTTTTGTCTCAGATAAACTTAAATTAGTGTCTACCACAACTCCTGATCCTAGATAATTATTTTCTTTAACTCCAAATGAAACATTAGACCCACCTGTTCCAGTTCCAACACCTGCAAAAATCTCACCTGTAGCTTTTTCAATAATCGTTATGTTAATAATTTTTGAGTTAAATTTATTACCTTCTAATACTTCGCCTTCAACATTTTCAAAAAAATTCAAAGACTTAATATTATTTAAAGATTTTGTGTATAGGATAGAATTAAAAGGATCCCCTTCATCGATTTCAATTTGATTTCTAATAACTGATTCTTTTGTGACATTATTTCCGAAAATATTTATTCTTTCAATAAAAAGTCTTTCAGTTTCTTCAATATTAAAACTAATATTAATTTTATTATCTATAATGGTTTCTTCAATAGTTGCCTTAATTGATTCATATTGTTCATTGACAGTAATTTCTTCAATTTTGTCTAAAATATTTTCAACATGATAAAGTGAATAAGGCTCATTTTCCAATTTATTAAAAAATTTATTTAAACTTTCATAATTAGATTGAGAAAAATCAGTCGGTAAATTTAATTTAAATTTTCCAAAATACAATTTAGGGTTAGCGTCAATATTAAATACTAATTCAAATTCTTGATCATTGATCATCTTTGCAAATGATGAATTAATTACAACATTAAAATATCCTTTATTTAGATAAAAGTTTTTAAGTAACCTTTTATCATATTCTATCATAGCCTCGTTAAGAAATTTTTTCCCAGATAAAAATTTCCATGCTTTATATTCCTCACTTAATATAATGCTTTTAAGTTTTTTATCTTTGTAAATCTTATTACCTACAAAAGATATTTTTTTAATTTTTGCTTTTTTGCCAATGGAAATATTAAAAACTAGATTTACTTTATTATCACTTAGTTCTTCAACTGACGTATCAATTTCTGCAAAATAATATCCTAAACTTTTAAGTTTACTTGCTATATCTTCTTTGTCTTTGATTAATAAAATCTCATTGAATGAAGATCTGGATTTTAAATTAACTCCTTTTTTAAGATCCTCAAGCATTTCACTTGACTTAACACCTTCATATATAACATTTTGAATAATAGGATATTCTTTTACTTTAATCCTTAGAATGTTATTTTTAATTTTTACTGACACTAATTCAAAAAAATTTGACTCATATAATTGTTTTAAAACTTGATTTAAATTATTTTCAGATAGGTCGTCATTTATTGATACTCCAGAAAACATAATAACTGTTTCAGGTGAGACACGATTATTACCCTCAACTATAATTTTGTTTACTGTTTCAGCTTTTAAATTATTAATTGATAAGACGAAAATAAACAAAGATATAACAATAAGTCTAAATCTATATATTGAATTCATCATAATTAAATTTTATTTTTAATTTTTATTTTACGTCTAATTTTATTATTTAAAAAAATTATGTCATTAATTTTTCTAGGTCTAATCATTTTATATTTTTTTAATTCATTTAAATTGAGGATATTATGCATTTTTTTTGAAATATCAGTAAATTTAATTTTATTAGCTAAGAATAACTCTACTAATTTGTCATTAATAGAGACCAAAATGGTTTCAAACAAGGATGAATTTTCAGGTAACTTATTCAAAATCTTAATCACCGAAAATCTTTTATAATTTATTTCCTTGAATGATAAATTATTTAAAATCTTAAGATTCAATTTTTTTGAATTAATAAAATTATTTGATGAATATAAAGAGTTGAAAATAGGGATTTTCATATTTGTATCATGTGCAACAATTTTTGTTAGACCATTCTTTAATTTTATTATTGCATGTACGTATGATTTTGGATGAATCAAAATTGATAACTTTTTGTAAGATAAATTAAAAATTTTTTTGGCCTCTATTATTTCAAAGACTTTATTCATCATTGTTGCTGAGTCTATTGATATTTTTTTTCCCATTTTCCAATTAGGATGTTTAATTGCTTGTTTGGAACTTACATTTTTCAATTTATTGACTGGTTTATTTAAAAACGGTCCACCCGATGCTGTTAAATAAATTTTTTCTATTAGTTTATTATCTATATCTTTTAAAGCATACCAAATTGAGAAATGTTCAGAGTCTACTGGAATAAATTCTGTTTTATTTTTTTTTAACTCCTTTTGAATTAAATCCCAACCACAAATAATCGATTCTTTATTTGCAATAGCAATTTTTTTAGTAAATTTAATAATTTCAATTGTAGGTTTAAGGCCTTCAATTCCAGAAATTGAGCTCATTGTATAATCAATTTTTTTCTTAAAAATCTTTTTAAAATTACTGAAGTTATTATAAATATTTATTTTTTTAGAAGATTTATCCTTTTTTATTTTATCATGACTATATTCATTACTGACTATTAAATTTTTAACTTTGAAAAATTTAGCTTGCTTTAATAGTTCTTTATAATTTTCATCAGCAGATAATAAAACTATTTCAAAATTTTTTTTATCTTGTTTGATGATATTTATTAGGGTTTTTCCAATTGATCCTGTTGAACCTAAAATAGCAATTTTTTTTTTCATTGTGGTAAATAATCTGTTAATTCAATTAAGTAAAAAAATGGGAAAGCAAAAATCATACCATCAATTCTATCAAGCAAACCTCCATGACCAGGTATAATTTTTCCCGTATCTTTGGTTTTTGATAATCTCTTGAAGTATGAAATAGTTATATCTCCAATTTGACTCACAGTAGAAATTAAAATGGTAACTATAAACCACTCCACATAAATTTTTTGATTAATCCAACCCATAAAGGAAGATAAAAAGATTAAGGATAAAAAGTATCCACCTATCATACCTGAATAAGTTTTATTTGGACTTATTTTAGTTAATCTAGGGCCTTTAAATAATTTACCAAAAATGTAGCCTCCGATATCAGTTGAAATACAAACTAAAAAAACAAAACTCCAAATATATGTAATGGAAATTTCATAAAATGTATAAAATGAAAAAATTAGAAATATAGTGCCCAATAACTTAAGTTCAATTTTCTTCACCATTTTGTACCACTCATAAATGGAAATAAAAAAACAAATTAGAGTAAAGAATATTAAATAATAAGATCCACTTAATATGAAATATAAAGATAAAGGTAACAATATAATTGAGCTTAAAATTCTTTTGATTAAATTACTCATTAAATTCTACCAAAATTTCTTTTTATAAGTTTGTATTCTTTAATTATTCTATTATAGTCTTTTACATTAAAAGCTGGCCATAACTTTTTTTCAAAAAATATCTCTGAATATGCTAACTGCCAAAGTAAGAAATTACTTAATCTTTTTGTATTGCCAGTTCTAATTAATAAGTCAGGATCTGGTATATTCTTAGTTTGTAAATTTCTACTTAAATTTTTTTCAGTTATAGTACTTTTATTTTTTTTAATTCTTTTGAAAGCATCAATTAATTCAGACTTAGAGCCATAATTTAATGCAAGGTTAATTTGTAATTTGGTATTATTTAATGTCTTTCTTTCTGAATTACGTAGAAGTTTGTTTAATTTAGGTGAAAATTTTTTGGAACCTAGAATTTTAAGTTTAATATTTTGTTTATGAAGATCCTCAATCCTGTTTATCAAAAAGTTTTCTAACAGACCAAATAAATAGTTAATCTCTTTTTTAGGTCTTTTCCAATTTTCTGTAGAAAATGCAAATAATGTTAAAAAATTTATTCTATTTTTAATTGTTTCTTTAATTATTTTTTCAACAGTATTTAATCCTACTTTATGTCCTGCGTTACGTGAATTCTTGTATTTTAAACCCCATCTACCATTACCATCCATGATAATGGCCACATGATTTAAAGGGTTCATATGGTCATTATTTCTTTTTCTTTTGATGAAACTTTATCATCAACAATTTTTATGTGACTATCTGTAATTGTTTGAACATTTTTTTCAAAAGATTTTTCTTCATCCTCACCGATTTCTTTTGATTTCAAAAGTTTTTTTAATTCCTCATTCGCATCTCTACGGATGTTTCTTATAGAAATTTTACATTTTTCACCCATAGTTTTAATCAACTTTTTAAGTTCAGTTCTTCTCTCTTCGTTTAATTCTGGTATTGGTAATCTAACCAATTGACCATCAATTTGTGGATTTAATCCTAGTTCAGACTTTTTTATAGCTGCATCTAAAAGTGGAACATTATTTTGATCCCAAACTTGGATATTTATCATTCTTGGTTCTGGCGTCGTAATACTACCAATTTGATTGATAGGCATTTGTTGACCATAAACATCAACTTTAACTAAATCAAGCATTGCGGCGTTAGCCCTTCCAGTTCTCAGGGATGAAAGTTCTTTCGAGAAAGCTTCTATAGACTTATCCATTTTGAGGCTATGTGATTTTTCATCAAACATTTATTCCCCTATTTTAATTCTGCTAAACTCCTTGATCTTCAAATCATTAATAGCAAGTTCTTTTAAAACATCTTGAACTTTTTTTTTTGGCTCCATCACCCAAGCTTGTGTTAAAAGAGAATTTTCTTCTTTAAACTTATTCATTTTACCTAAACTTATTTTTTTGGCAATATCTTCTGGTTTACCGGAATTTTTTAGTTCTTCAGTTACTAATTCTTGTTCTTTATCAATTATAGCTTTGTCAATTTGATTAGACTCTAAAGCTAACGGATTAGAAGCAGCAATATGCATCGATAATTGTTTACCAAAAGTTTTCACTGTATCAGAATTATCTTTAGTTTCTAAAGAAACAATAACTGCTAATTTAGCTAAATTATCTTTTACTACGGTATGTAAATATTGATAGTTTATTGATGAAGAATTTGAGATTGTTATTGTCTTACCAATTGTAATTTTTTCTCCGATTTTAGCTATAAGAGCAATTAAGTTGTTTTCAACTGTTTCACCATTATTCATTTTTTCTTTTTTTAAGTCATCTATGTTAGAGTCATTTTGATTATTAAGTTCACTTAATTCCTTAACAAAATTAATAAAATCATCATTTTTGGCAACAAAATCTGTTTCACAATTAACTTCTATTATAGAAGTCTTTTTTTCATCTCCGCTGATTGCTACAACTCCCTCTTTAGCATCTCTAGACATTTTTTTTGATGCTTTAGAAATTCCTTTTACTCTTAAAATTTCGATAGCTTTATCCAAATCACCACCAGATTCCTTTATAGCTGAATTACAGTCTTTAAAGCCAGCACCTGTAGCATCTCTGAGTTTTTTTACTTTTTCAATATCACTCATTTTAATTAAGTTTCTCCACTTTTTTTTTGGGGAATTTTTTTTCTAATTTCTCTCTATCAATTTCTGCAACAGTTTTAGTTTTTTCAGATTTATCTTTTTTTTCTAAAACTTTTTTTGGTTCGACTGAAGGTGCTACTTTCTTTGCGGTTTCGATAGTTTCCTTAATCAAATTACAATATAAATCAATTGATCTTCTGGCATCATCATTACCTGGTATAGGGTAATCAATTCCATCTGGATTTGAATTGCTATCTAAAATTGCAATAATTGGTATTCCTAATTTTACAGACTCTTGAATGGCCAATGACTCATAATTTGTGTCTATTATGAAAACTAAATCAGGTACTTTTTTCATATCTGAAATACCACCTAAAGATCTTTGTAACTTGTCTTTTTTAACACTCATTTTAAGAAGTTCTTTTTTAGTGAAACCTCTATTTTCAGCAACCAAATCAATTTCTAATTTTTTGAGTTTCTTAATTGAATTTGAAATTGTTCCCCAATTTGTAAGCATACCACCTAACCATCTATAGTTTACAAAATATTGATCAGTTTCTTTAGCAACTTCAGCTATTGCCTCTGATGCTTGTTTTTTCGTTGATACAAATAAAATTTTTCCATTATTTGATACTGTCTCGTATACTTTTTCTAAAGCAACTTTGGTTAGCTCAAGTGTTTGGGTTAAATCTATAATATGGATAGAATCTCTTTTTCCAAAAATATATTTTTTCATTTTAGGATTCCATCTTAATGTCTTATGACCAAGATGAACTCCTGCTTCTAGTAATTGTTGAATTGTTACGTTAGGTATCTTCATATTTATTCCCGGTTGAGCCACCACAGTAATTTCCAATAAAGGACCGGAGGTATAAAACCAACAACTGTGTGCGTGTTAATTTAATTTGAAGATTATTTACTAAGAAATTTGGTAATTAACAAGTATTAATTAACTTATAACTGCTGAAATTTCCTTATTTCTTATAAGATTAATTGTTTTTCTATCAATATTTCTCTTATTTTTTAGTTGAAAATCAAAATTATTTTTTTCATCACTTAATTTAATCTTAATTAAAGTATCTCCTGATTTGGGTAAAAATTTCGATATCTCAGATAATTCTTGTAAAGATTTAAGATTAAACGTCACTTCTTCTATTGGTTTATTTAATAGGTCTTTTAAAGAGGCTATTTTTTGAACGTTAATTCTTCTAAATCTATTTTCTCCATCTGAAATAGACTTAATTAGAGTTAAAATTAATGAGCTACCTTCTTTTAAAATTTCACGATTTAGTTGTAACGTGTCTGAAAATATAAATAGCTCAAAAACACTGTTTAGATCTGTTAATTTCAAAACAGCATATGCATTTCCTTTAGCAGTTTTTCTTTCCTGAATTTTAAGTAAAGTTGCAGCTATATTAGAATCTTTCAAATTTTCATCAGTATTAAATGATTGATAATCAATAATATCATAATCATTAAATACTTCTTTATACTGATTTAAAGGATGGTCAGAAATAAAAAATCCCACAGCCTCAAACTCTTTAGATAATCTTTCTTCAAATTTCCAATCATCAGTATTTAATAAAATTTCATTTTCTTGATTTTCATTTTCACCAAATAAATCTATTTGATTAGCAGATTTATTTTCAAAAATATTTTTAGATTTTGTAATTAAATTTGGTATAGAGTTGAATAACGATTGTCGATTAATGTTTAATTTATCAAATGCACCGGCTTTAACTAAACCCTCTAATTGTAATTTATTAATATCCTTAGGATTAATACGATTTAAAAAATCTGTTATCGAATTAAATTTTCCATTCTTAACTCTTTCTTCAACAATATTTGATACTGCTTCAAAACCAACAGCTTTGATACCACCTAATGCATAATAAAATTTTTCATCATCCGTTTTAAAATCTGCAAAACATTCATTAATATCTGGTCTGATAATATTCACATCTAATCTTTTAAGTTCCTCATAAAATTCACTCAATTTATTTTGATTTGAAATATCCATAGTCATAGAAGCTGCAATAAATTCTTTAGGATAATAAGTTTTTAAAAATGCAGTTTGATATGAAATTATTGCGTAGGCTGCAGCATGACTTTTGTTAAAACCATATTCAGCAAATGGTTCTATCTTTAAAAAAATTGCAGCAGCAACATCTTTGCTAATACCGTTATTTACTGCTCCAGCTATAAAACTTTGTTTTTGTCTTTCTAATTCGGCTCTTTTTTTCTTTCCCATAGCTCTTCTTAAAATATCTGCTTGGCCTGCAGTAAATCCAGATAACTTTTGCGCGATTTGCATAACTTGCTCTTGATAGATAATAACGCCATAGGTTGGTTTTAATATTTCTTCTAGTAAAGGATGTAAGTAATCTGGTTCTTGCTTTCCATGTTTACAATCATTGTAAGTTGGAATATTACTCATTGGTCCTGGTCTATATAAAGCAACTAAAGCAATGATATCCTCTATATGGTTTGGTTTCATCTGAATCAAGGCTTCTCTCATACCTGCACTTTCAACTTGAAATAAACCAACTGTTTTACCAGAAGATAATAATTCAAAAACTTTTTGATCATCAAAATTGATATTTTCTATATTGAAATCCTTATTTTTTTTTCTTATCAATTTTTGTGTGTTGTTAATTACAGTTAAAGTTTTTAGTCCCAAAAAATCAAATTTGATTAGTCCAGCATTTTCAGCTGAGTACATGTCAAATTGAGTAGATGGTAGTAATAAGTTTGCTGAAATATCTTTGTATAATGGAACTATTTCAGTAAGTTTTTTATCAGCTATAACCACTCCAGCGGCATGAGTTGCAACGTTTCGATTTAGTCCTTCAAGTTTTAGTGAAAGATCTGTAAGTTTTTTTACCCTGTTATCTTCATTAATAAGTTTTTGTAATCTAGGCTCTCCAGCAATACATTCTGTTAAATTTTGAGGTCTAGAAGGATCGAAAGGTATCATTTTAGAAATACTGTCGACAAAACCATAAGATAAACCCAAAACTCTACCAACATCTCGAATAACCATTCTAGCTTTTAACTTTCCAAAAGTAATTATATGAGCAACGCTATCCTTGTATTTTTTTGTTAAATATTCAAATACTAAATCTCTTTTTTCCTCACAGAAATCGATATCAAAATCAGGCATAGAGATACGATCAGGATTTAAAAATCTTTCAAATATAAGATTAAATTTAATTGGATCAACATCAGTTATAGAAAGGCACCAAGCAACTAATGATCCAGCTCCAGATCCTCTTCCTGGTCCTACTGGTATATCATTTTCTTTAGCCCATTTAATGTAATCTGATACAATTAGAAAATAACTTGCATATTTCATTTCAATAATAATATCTAATTCATGGTCTAATCTATCTTTATATTGTAGATAAGTTTCATTTGAGTCAGTTTGTTTATTTTGAACTTTAAAAATTTTCTCAAATTTTTCTTTTAAACCTTCTAGGGAATTCCTTTTTAAGATTTCATCAGCATTTTCACCTTCATTAGAACTAATATTTGGCAAAATGGGTTTTGAAGAAAGAGGTCTAAAACTACATCGATAGGGAAAATTATAATTATTTTCTAAAGCTTCAGGTAAATCAGCAAAAAGTTCACTCATTTCTGAATTATCTTTTAAATAATGTTGGTTTGTATATTTGATCCTATTTTTTTCATTAATATATGTTTTATTCTTTATACATATTAATGCATCATGCGCCTCATGCATATTTTTATCCAAATAATAGACTTCATTTGTTGCTATTAAAGGAATTTCTAAATTTAGCGAATTTGACAAATTAAATTTTTCAAATTCAATTTCATTTTGATCACCATGTCTTTGTATTTCTATATAAAAACGGTCTTCATATTTAGATTTTAATTTTGCATAAATTTTTTGTATTTCATTAAATTTACCTTTATTAAATAATTTACCAAAAAGTCCATTTGTAGTCCCTGAAAATAGAGCTAGCCCCTCTGTTTTATTTAATAACTCGTCAAAAATTAAATGAGGATCAGATAGATTATCATTTTTAAGATATGATAAGGATGATAATTCAATTATTCTTTTATAACCATTTTCATTTAAAGCAAATAGAGGCAATAATCCAATCGTATCATCAATTTTAAAATTAATTTGACTGCCGATGATCGGTTGGGTTCCAACTTTTGATAGTTTTTCAGCAAATTCTAGAGCACCACATAAATTCTCAGAGTCACACAAAGCTATCGCTTTAATTTTGTTTTCTTTTGTATAATCTTTTAGCTCATCAATTTTAATTGCACCTTCACATATCGAATACTGCGAATGAATTTTTAAATGATTAAAATTTTCTTTTTGAGACTCATCCATTAATGGTTTTTATATTACCATTAACTATTTCCAATAAGCAATCTGACTTATTTGCAAAAAATCTATTATGAGTTGCAAATATAATTAATCTATCAGAATTTATTTGATTTTTGAGAAGATCAAAAATTCCTTTTGCTGTATTTAGATCCAAACTTCCCGTTGGTTCATCTGCTAAAATAATTTGAGGATTGTTTATTAAGGCCCTAGCAATCGAAATACGTTGTTTCTCTCCACCTGAAAGTTGTGATGGGAAATGATTAATTCGACTTGTTAATCCAACCTTTCTTAACAATGATTTAGCCTTAGAAAGTGAAAGTTCTTTGTTAATACCTGCTGCTAGACTTGCCATGTATATGTTTTCTAAGGCTGTAAAATCAGAAAGAAGATTATCCTGTTGATAGATAATACCAATTTTTTTAGCCCTCAATAAATCATTACTTTGTGAGTCACTAAAATTAATATTATTATCATCAATCATAACTGATCCTGATGAAGGTCTATCAATTAATGATAGGAGGTTTAGTAAGGTAGATTTACCTGATCCTGAAGGACCTATGATAGAATAAATTTTTCCTTTTTTAAATTTGTAAGAAACTTTTTTTAGAACATTTATCTTTTTTAAATTTTCAAAAGATTTGTTCAAATTTGAAATTTTAATCAGATTACTCATATTTAAGTGCTTTAATTGGATCTAATTTCGCAGCTTTCAAAGCAGGAAAAATTGAAACTAAAATAGTTATTAAAATTGAACATAGAGAAATGAAGAAAATTGAAGTTGGGTTAATTTCAGAGGGCATAGAACTTAAAAAATAAATTTCTTCTGGAAATAAACTAATATTAAAAACATTACTTAAGAATTGTCGTAAATTTTCAACATATAATGAAAATGTAACTCCTAATAAAATTCCAAAAATTGTTGCTGAGGTACCAATAATTACACCAACTAAAAAAAATATTTTAATTATAGATTTATTTAAAACCCCTATAGATTTTAAAATGGCTATATCACGTGTTTTATTTTTAACTAAAATTGTCAAACCAGAAATTATATTGAAAGCAGCAACAACAATTATTAATGAAAGTATTATAAACATTACATTTCTTTCAACTTTTAAAGCTGAAAATAATGAACTATTCATATCGGCCCAACTATAAACAAAATCATTAGGAAATATTTTTTGAACAACTATTTTTTGATCTTCTATATTTTGTGGATTTTTTAAGTAAATTTCTAAATTTGTATCTTTTTTATCTAAATTAAAAAACTCATTTAAGGTATCTAAATTGATAAAAGCAATATTGTTATCAAAGTCAGCTAAACCACTTTCAAAAAGTGAAATAACTGTAAAAGTTTTCTTTTTAGGAAGACTACCTATTATAGTTTCTATTCCTGAGGATGACATAATTGTAATATCATCACCAATTTTAAGGCCAAGAGTAAAACTTAGTTCTTTTCCTATGGATATATAATTCTCAATTAAACCATTTTTATTACCAACAAATGTGTCATCATTTATAATTTTAAGAGTTGAAAAATCCTTTCTCGAATATCCCCTGAGAACTAAACCTTTAGATTTATCTTTTTTTATTATTATAGACTCTCCAGAATTACTTAAGATCAGATTTTCTGAAATCAAATTTAAATTTGTTTTTTTTAGTTTATCAATTTCAATTATTTCTTCATAAGGTTCTACAGTTATATGTGAATTAAAACCCACAATTTTATTAATCAATTCAGTTCTGAATCCATTCATTACTGACATAACAATTATTAGAACAGCAACCCCCAAACCTATTCCGATAAATGAGAAAATTGAAATAACATTTAAAAAACCATCTTTTTTTCTAGCTTTCAAAAATCTAAATGTAATTTCTTTTTCTAGTGTGGAAATCAATTTTTTACTTTTTGTTCTTTTAAAATCTTAATTATCTCTTTAAGGCTTATTTTTTGAGGCTCTTTTCCAACTTCTTGAAACTCAAGTATCTCACCTTCTGTTTTTTTTCCAATAATAATTTGATATGGAGCACCTATTAAATTCATTTTTTTGATCTTTGATGATAAATTTTCATCTGTGTCATCTATTATGGTCTCAATGCCATTATTTTCTAATTCTAAACTTATCTTATTAGATTTATCTAAAATAGAATTATCATTTTTATTCATCATAGGAATTATCGCAATGTCATATGGTGCAACAGAAATTGGCCATTTCATGACTTCATTTTTTTCATCATATTTTGCTTCGATTATGGCACCTACTAATCTTGATACCCCAATCCCATAGGACCCCATTTTAACAAAATCTTTTTTTCCTCCTGGTAAATCAACTGAAGCACCCATTGGTTTTGAATATTTATCTCCAAAATAAAAGATGTGGCCTACTTCTATACCTTTGGTTATTAATCTATTTTGCTCTGAAACTTGTTTTTCAAATTCCTCTTTATTAAATTTTTCATCTGTTACTGAATAAAACTGTTCATATTTTTTTCTTAAATCTTCTAAAGATTTTTTTTCAAGTTTAGTTCCATCGCTATTCAAATCAAATATTCTTTTATCAGTAAAAATTTTACTTTCTCCAGTTTCAGCTAAAATTATGAATTCATGAGATAGATTTCCTCCTATTGGTCCCGTATCTGCTGCCATAGGTATAGCTGTTAAATCTAATCTCTTAAATGTTTTTAAATAAGATAAAAAAAACTTATTATAAGAGAAGAAAGCTTCGTCATCATTTATGTCAAAAGAATATGCATCCTTCATGAAAAATTCTCTACATCTCATAATTCCAAATCTTGGTCTTATTTCATCTCTAAATTTCCATTGAATATGATATAAAAGTTGAGGAAGAGATTTATACGATTTTAATGATGATCTAAATATATCTGTTACAAGCTCTTCATTAGTTGGACCATATAGCATTTCACGGTCTTGACGATCTTTAATCCTCAACATTTCTTCTCCATAGTCTTCATAGCGACCACTTTCTTTCCATATTTCACTAGATTGAATTGTTGGCATCAGAATTTCTTGTGCTCCAATTTTATTTTGTTCTTCTCTTACTATTTTTTCAATTTTTTTCATCACTTTAAAACCTAATGGTAACCATGAATAAATTCCTGCTGATGATTGTTTAATCATTCCAACCCTAAGCATTAATTGATGAGATTTAATTTTTGCTTCTGAAGGATTGTTTTTTAAAATAGGTATAAATGATTTAGAAATTAACATGTTAAATGATTATATTTCTTAAATTCAAATATTCAAATTTCATTAATAAATATATTATAATGAACAAAATCGTTGTTATTCCAGTACAATAAAGGAACTTTTTTAACATTTTTGGATTTTCTGGTGATCCTGGATCTTCACCTTCTATCTTAAATAACTTTTTTCTTTCTACATCAATTGGTAATATTGCAAAAAATACTATCCACCAAATTATTATATAGATTATAGCAAGACCTGTTGGGCTCATTAAATTCTGACTAAATTAATATTTGTAAACGGCTTTTTACCTGTCTTTTCCTTGGTAAATTTCCTACAAGCAATTTTTAGTGCATCTATTAGATTATGTTCTTGTTGTTTACTACTTATCTTAAAGGATCTTGTTGTTTTTTCTATCTCATCTTCCAAGCCATATATAAATTCCTCTTTTTCATAAATTGGTAAACCTCTAAATGAAGCTATAGGGCTATTATGGATATTTCCCTTAGGTGTAATTAAAATAGTTACTTCTAAATATCCATTTGAACTTAGATTTTTTCTATCTTTTATTGATTGAGAATCTTCTTCAACGCTAATATTGCCGTCTAAATATAATCTTCCACTTGGAGCTTTGTCATAAACTTCAGGTACATTACCTGGGTATAATTTAACGATGTCTCCATTTTCAACTTGCACAGGATGTGGTACCTGCATCTCTTTAGCAAAATTGATATGTTCAATCATATGTCTATGTTCACCATGAACTGGAATTACACATTTTGGTTTTACCCATTGATACATATCTCTAAGATCTTCACGATTAGGGTGACCTGAAACATGAATAAACTCTGTCTCTTCAGAAATAACTTCAATTCCATCTTTAACTAATTGGTTATGTAATTTATAAAGTTTTTTCTCATTTCCAGGTATAATTTTTGAAGAGAAGATAACCGCATCACCTTTATCAATAAATACGTCAGGATGGACATAACTTGAGATTCTCATCATTGCACCCATGGGTTCACCTTGACTACCAGTACATAAATAGACAATTTTTTCTCTAGAAAAATTTTTAGCCTCTCTAGAGTCAATTGGTTCAATTGTATCTTTTAAATAACCACATTGTCTTGCAGCTTTATAAATTCTATGCATTGACCTTCCAACAAGAGAAATTTGTCTACCTGTTTTTTCTGCACAATAAAAAGCTGTCTCCATTCTAGCTACATTTGAAGCAAAAGAAGTAATTATAATTCTTTTTTTTAAACGACTCATAATATTCAATAAGTTTTTTCTAACATCTAATTCGGATCCTGATCTGCCTGCACTAAAAACATTTGTAGAATCACAAATCATAGCAAGAACTCCTTCATCCCCTATCTCTTTTAATCTCTTAGAATTTATTTCACCTCCTACTAAAGGATTTGGATCTACCTTCCAATCACCTGTATGTAATATTACACCAGCTGGAGTTTGAATTCTTAGTCCATTAGGTTCTAATATCGAGTGGGTTAATGTTATGTATTCAATATTAAAAGGTTCAAGAGATACTTTGCCATTCAATTCAACAATCTTTAAATGACTCGTTATATCTACATGTTTTTCTTTAAATTTTTCTCTAATTAAAATTGCTGTAAAAGGTGTAGCAAAAATTTTACATTTTAGTTTTGGCCATAAATGAGCTATTGCTCCGATGTGGTCCTCATGGGCATGAGTTAAAACAATGCCTAATAAATTGTCCTTTCTTTCAACAATAAATCCTGGGTCTGGATAAATAAGATCTACACCTGGAACAGTATCATCTGCAAATGTTACACCTATATCAACCATAATCCATTTATGATCTCCAGGTTGACCATAACCAAATAGATTCATGTTCATTCCAATTTCTCCAGATCCTCCTAAAGGACAAAATAATAATTCATCTTTCATTTATTTAATTAG
>JACWEG010000011.1 GCA_014653605.1 Pelagibacterales bacterium SAG-MED37 | reverse complement strand
GGATACAGCCTCTTCAGAAAAAGAACCATAACCAAATAAAGCTGAAATAATTACATCTGATCCAATAAACAAAGCAACAGAAGCAGGCAAGCTTAGAAACATACTCAATTCCAATGCTTTATTTTGAAATTGTAAAATTTTTTTCTTTTTTTTTAAATAAACATATTTTGACAATTGAGGTAAAACGACAACACCGATAGCAATTCCAGCAATTGCTAAATTTATTTGATAAATTCTATCAGCATAATATAGATATGATACTGCACTTGCTTGAAAAGAAGCAATAATTGTTCCAACTAGTATATTTATTTGTGTAACTCCCGAAGAAAATATACTTGGTAAAAGTTTTTTAAAAAAAAATTTTACTTTATTGTCAATCTTAAATTTAAAATTTAAGTTTATAACATAAAATTTTTTAACAAATCTATATAAGAAAATTAATTGTAGCAATCCAGCTGCAGATACTCCATAGGAAAGAAAGTAAATTAATTCATCATCTAAATATTTACCAAAAATTAAAATACCTATTAAAACTAAATTTAAGATAATAGGTGCTGCTGAAGCTATAGCAAATTTATTATGAGAATTAAGTATTGCTGCAAAAAAAGAGGATAAGCTTACAAATAGTAGAAATGGAAAAGTTATTCTTGTTAAATTGATAGCTAGTTCAATTTTTTCTTTATTTTCAACAAAACCAGGAGCTATAAAACCCACAAAAGCTGGCATAAAAAGTTCAACAACTAAAACTAAAAAAAATAAACCTAAAAATAATAGATTAAAGATTTGATTAGCAAATTTTGTCGACTTGGAATTTTTTTTTACTAATTCTTCAGTATAGCTTGGAACAAAAGCAGCATTGAATGTGCCTTCAGCAAATAATCTTCTAAAAGTATTTGGTATTCTAAAAGCTACAAAAAAAGCATCCGCTAAAAAACTTGTTCCAAGAAAAATTGCAATTAGTACATCCCTTAAATAACCAAGTATTCTGCTGATTATAGTATAAAAACCAAAAGTGCCTGTTGACTTAACTAAGTTCATAAATCATATTAGTCTTAATTTTACCCCATTTGTACACCTAATTAAGATAAATGAAAAAAACAAAAATAGATCATTACACTGATAAGGAAGCACTAGATTTTCATAGTCATAAAAAACCAGGGAAGATTGAAATTTCATCATCAAAAAATATGACTACCAAGAGAGATCTTGCATTAGCGTATTCCCCCGGGGTCGCTGCCCCAGTAAGAGCTATCAGTAATAATCCCGAGGCTGCATTTGATTATACAAGTAAAGGAAATTTAGTTGCTGTTATTAGTAATGGTTCAGCTATCTTAGGTATGGGTAATCTTGGTGCTTTAGCATCTAAACCTGTTATGGAAGGAAAAGCCGTTTTATTTAAAAGATTTGCTGACATTGACTCGATCGATCTTGAAATTGATTCTAACGATCCAGATGAGATTATAAATAGTATAAAAAATTTTGCACCAAGTTTTGGTGGAATAAATCTTGAGGATATTGCAGCTCCTGATTGTTTTATTATTGAAGAAAAACTAAAAGAAATTTTGGATATACCTGTTTTTCATGACGATCAACACGGCACAGCAATAATTACTACAGCTGCATTGATAAATGCACTAGATATAAATAAGAAAAAAATTGATAAAATAAAAGTAGTGGTAAATGGTGCTGGTGCATCTGCAATGGCCTGTACAAATTTATTTAAAAAAAGTGGTGTTCCTCAAAAAAATATCACAATGATTGATAGGCAAGGTGTAATATTTCGAGGAAGAGAAAATTTAAATCAATGGAAGTCAAGTCATGCAATTGAAACACAAGATCGAGATTTAAATGATGCAATTAAAAATGCGGATGTGTTTTTAGGATTGTCTGCAAAAGGTGCTTTAACAAAAGATATGGTAAAAAAAATGGCAAAAAACCCAATTATTTTTGCTTGTGCAAATCCAGATCCTGAAATTACACCAGAAGAAATTGAGGAAGTAAGAGATGATGCAATTATAGCAACTGGAAGATCTGATTATCCAAATCAGGTTAATAATTTAATAGGCTTTCCATATATTTTTAGAGGTGCTTTAGATGTAAGGTCTAAAACAATCAATGAGGAAATGAAGGTAGCTGCTGCAAATGCGATTGCTAGCTTAGCGAAAGAGGATGTTCCAGATGAAGTTGTTGCGGCAATGGGTGGAGAAAGACCACACTATGGTAAAGATTATATTATTCCATCGACATTTGACCCTAGATTGATAAGTGTAATTCCTGCTGCTGTAGCTCAGGCTGCTATAGATACTGGAGTTGCAAGAATCAAAATTAATGATTTTGAACTATATAGAGATCAACTAAAACAAAGATTAGATCCAACTGTAACTATTATGCAGGGTATTAATAGTTATATCAAAAAAAAACCAAAGAAAGTTGTTTTTGCAGATGGAGAAGATGAAAATACTCTTAAAGCTGCAATAGCTTTTAAAAATTCAAAATTAGGAATACCAATTTTAATTGGAAAAGAAGAATTGATTAAAGAGCAAATAAAAAAAATTGGTTATAGTGAAAATTTTGATATTGAAATTGTTAATTCAAAAGATACACCTAAAAGAGAAAAATACGTTAAATACTTATTTAAAAAACTTCAAAGGGAACAAGGAATGCTAGAATGGGATTGTGATAGGCTCATTAGAAACGATAGAGTTATTTGGGCTTCTTGTATGGTTGCTTGCAATGATGCAGATGCCATGGTGACTGGAAATACAAGACGATATTCTTCCTCTCTAGAAAAAATTGTAAAGGTAGTGGACCCAAGACCTGGTGAGATTATGTTTGGTTTAAATTTAGTTGTAAATAGGGGTAAAACAATATTCATATGCGATACCTCAGTTATAGAGTATCCTGATGCAAATCAATTAGCTGATATGGCTAAATCAGCCGCAAGAGTTGTAAAACTTTTTGGTTTTGATCCTAAGGTTGCTTTTTTATCTCACTCTACTTTTGGTCAACCAGTCACTGATAGAACGAAAAGAATAAGTGATGCAGTTGAAATTTTAAAAAAGAGCAATGTAGATTTCAAATTTGATGGAGAAATGCAGCCAGATGTTGCGCTTGAAGAAGTATATAAAGAGCTTTATCCTTTTTCTGAAATAGTTGGTAATTCAAATGTGCTGGTAATGCCAAGTCAGCACAGTGCAGCTATTTCTTATAAAATGATTAAATCTATGAGTAGGGCAAAAGTTATTGGTCCACTACTAATTGGTTTAGGTCTCCCAATTGAGATAGCGCCCCTAAGATCTTCTACATCAGAAATTATTAATTTAGCATCTATAGCCGCATATTCTGCAGACGTAATTGATTACAAAAAAAATTAATCTTTTTGAATTCTTAAATTTTCAACAAGTAAAATACTAGCTATTACATCTTCAACGTCTAAAATTTCTTTTGATTCTTGTATTACTAAATCTTTTTCATTTTTAGAAGATGCTATACCATAAATATAAATTTTCTTTTTGTAAGTATCTATTTGATAATTGGTAGCTTTTATATCTTTATTAAAAATTAATGCTGTTCTCAACTGGGAAGTAATTAAGATATCTTTTGCAGATTGTTTAAAATTAAATTCTTCTTTTATCTTTATATCATTTCTAACAGATCTTACTCCTTCTGTTTCCCATGCTACTTTTGTAAGTTTAAGTTTTTCTTCGGGATCATCGACTTTACCTGTTAAAAAAATTCTACCATCCAAAACCTTTGATTTAACTGATAAAAAATAATTTTTATCAATTAAAAGAATTCTAGCTGATAAATTTTTTTGCATGATTGAGTCATCAATTTGTGTACCTAATGATCTTGGATCAATCGCTACACTTACTCCAGTCCCAAAAATACCTGTTGATGATACACCAACACAGTTATTTAAAATTAAACTAATTAATATTAAAATTATAAATTTATTTTTCATTTTTTACCATTAGGCAGTAATCGTAAATAACCTTTTTTGGAATTTTATTATTCTCATTAATAATACTTGAAATTTCTTTTATACTTAATTTATTAATCATATTATTAATAATTCTTTTATCTGATTCACTTAATATTTGTGAGATCTTTTTATCTTCTTTTTTTTCTGATATAACAATCGTTAGCTCACCTTTTAAATTAAACTTGAATAATTCTAGTTCATCAATCTCAAATCTATAAAATTCCTCATAAAATTTTGTCATTTCCCTACAAATTAGAATTTTTCTTCCTGTGAAATTTTTTTTGATAAAAGGTATGATTTTATTTAATTTTTTTGGAGAGATAAAAAATACTAAAGAACTATTTAATTGAGATAGAATTTCCAAATCTTTTAGAAGATCTTTATTTTTCTCTGGAAAAAAACCGTAAAAAAAAAATTTTTCAGAGAACCCACTAATAGATACCGCAGATGTCACTGCCGAAGCACCTGGAAGAGGAACTATCTCTATATTATTTTTAATACATTCTTTAATTAGTATTGCACCAGGATCAGAAATACTTGGAGTTCCAGCATCGGATATTAAAGAAACAAATAAACCTTGCTTGATAAATTCAATTATTTTTGACAAGTTTTTCTTTTCATTAAACTTATGATTTGAAATTAATTTAGATTGTATCTGATATTTGTTTAATAAATTTTTGGAAACTCTGGTGTCTTCACAAAGAATATAATCTGATTTTTTAAGAGTATCTATAGCTCTGAAACTTATGTCGTCCAAATTTCCTATTGGAGTAGATACTAAATATAAGCTTTTTTTTGTCACTTTATAATCAGATTTTGAATTTACAATCATATTTGTTATTAAAACAATATAGTATCATTAAAATGTATAAATTTTTTAGAATTCTTTTGTTAACAACTATAATTTTTTTATTCAATTTTTCGTTCGCATTCTCAAATACTGAAAAGATAAAAATTGGATTGCTTGTGCCATTATCTGGAGAATATAAAGACTTAGGTCGCTTAATAATTAAATCCACAAGAATGGCCTTAAATGACATAGGTACAAATAAGATAGAAATTTATCCCAAAGATACAAATCTGGACCCTAATAAAAGTTTAGAGTCTGCCTTAGAGTTGAAAAACAAAGGTATAAAAATTTTTATAGGACCTATTTTTTTTAAAAGTTTGTTATACCTAGATGAAGTTGAAGATGTAATTTTTTTATCTTTAACTAATAAAACAACAGATCTTCCGAAGAATGTTATAAGTAGTGGAGTAAATTCTTTATCTCAAGTAAATGCAATTAAGAAATTTATAAAATTGAATGATATTAAAAAAACTATCTTTCTAACTCCTGATCTAGATTATAAAATTGAAGTAACTAAAGCAATCAAACAATCCAAAATCAAAATTTCAAAAAAATATATTTATGATACAAAACCAACCAATTTAACAAAACAAATAGAAGATATTACAAATTACAAAATTAGAAAACAAAATTTAGCGGACGAAATATTAAGAGTAAAAAAATCAGATCTTGTGGACAAAGAAAAACAATTAGAAAAGCTTGAAAAAAGATACACTATAGGAAATGTAAAGTTTGACTCCGTAATTATTGCAGATTTTGAGGAAAGTTTAAAAAGTGTAATTACATCTCTATTATATACAGATGTATCACCAAAAAATAAATATTTTATTACTTTTAATCAATGGTTTGATGAAAGTTTTTTAAAAGAAGAAAATGTCCAACCATTATATTATCCTTCTATCAATAAAAAAAATTTAGAAAGTTTTAATAAAAAATTTTTTAAGGAATATAATACTTATCCAAATCACCTTTCTTTATTAAGCTATGATCTTTTGGGATTAATATATTATTTGTCTTTTAAAACAGACTTACAAAATATTGAAAACTTATTTAAGAAAAAAAACTCATTTAAAGGTAAAATAGGAATATTTGATATTAAAGATAATAAGATAAATCACAGATTAAATTTTTATAAAATAGATGATGGAAAAATTACAGAAATTTTTTAATCTTTTTAAATGCTTTAGACCTATGATCTAATTTGTATTTTTGAGTAGGCTTCATTTCCCCAAAAGTTTTCCGCTTATTAATAGGTATAAATATTGGATCATATCCAAAACCATTTCTACCTCTTGGCTTATCAGAAATAATTCCTTCTACTTTCCCAATCACACAACAAATCTTTTTACTGAGATAACTAATTGATAGTGCACATACAAAACGTGCTTTGATCTTTTTATTTCTCCAATATTTATCTTTTTTTTTTAATTCTCTATAAACCCTCTTAATAGCTTTATTAAAATCTGAATTTCTACCCCCCCATCTTGCAGAATATATTCCAGGGTTTTTGCCTAAAATATCTATCTCCAATCCAGAGTCATCCGCTAAACACATCAAATTTGTTTTTTTTGAAAAATATTTAGATTTAATTAAGGAATTTTCTTTAAATGATTTGCCATTTTCTCTTGGACTTTTTAATTTAAACTCTGCAGTAGATAATGTAGTAATATTTTTGGGTAATAAATCTCTTATTTCTTTTAATTTACCCTTGTTATTGGTCCCAATAAGTAATTTTTCAATTTTTTTTTTTAACATCTAGAAATTTCATATTTTCTTACCATATAAGATCATATGGAAAAAGAACAAAGCCAGGATAACCCAAAAAATATGTCTGAAAAAGAGGAAGAGGTAAAATCACCCTCTGACCAAACATCTAAAAATTCTGAAACAGACGAGTTAGCTGCTGATGGATTATCTCAAAATCCTAGTGAGGAAGCTAAAGAAGAAGAAAAAAGTCCAGAAGAAAAAATTTTAGAATTAGAAGATAAACTTGCCAGAACATTTGCTGAAATGGAAAATCAAAGAAGAAGATTTGAAAAAGAAAAAGAAGATGCTTATGAGTATGGTGGGTTTGCATTTGCAAAAGAAGCATTAAATTTAATAGACAATCTTGAGAGATCTAAACAAATCTTATCTAACGATGAGTCAATTAAAAATTCAGAATCTTTAAAAAAAACACTCGAACATTTTGATATAATTAATAAGGACTTAATATCTATTTTTTCAAAAAATAACATTAAGCCAATTGAAAGTTTAAATAAAAAATTAGATCCTAATTTTCACCAAGCAATGATTGAAATTGAAGATGATGAGAAGGAACCAGGAACAATTATTCAAGAAATACAAAAAGGTTTTACTATAAAAGATAGGTTGCTTAGACCTTCATTGGTTGGTGTAGCAAAAAAAAAATTGGTTAAAACCAAAAAAGATGAGGAAAATAAAGACAATTTAAAAGAGAAATAATGCTTAATTCAACTTGTAGATTTAAATTTTAACCCTATATGAAAGTAGTAAATAAATAACATGAGCAAAATAATTGGAATAGATTTAGGTACAACGAACTCTTGTGTTGCTATAATGGAAGGTAGCCAAGCAAAAGTGTTGGAAAATGCTGAAGGTGCTAGAACTACACCGTCAGTAGTTGCCTTTACTGACGAAAAAGAAAAATTAATTGGCCAGCCTGCTAAAAGACAAGCTGTAACAAATCCTGAAAATACAATTTTTGCAGTAAAGAGATTGATAGGTCGAAATTTTGAAGATCCTACTGTTAAAAAAGATATTGAAGCAGCTCCATTTAAGATAGTAAATTCTGAAAAAGGAGATGCTTGGATTGAAGCTAAAGGAGAAAAGTATTCACCATCACAAATTTCAGCTTTTATTTTACAAAAAATGAAAGAAACTGCTGAAAAGTATTTAGGTCAGTCTGTGACAAAAGCTGTGATTACCGTTCCAGCTTATTTTAATGATGCTCAAAGACAAGCTACAAAAGATGCAGGTAAGATTGCAGGCTTAGAAGTTTTAAGAATTATTAATGAACCAACTGCAGCTTCACTTGCATATGGTTTAGATAAAAAACAAAATAAAAAAATAGCTGTTTATGATTTAGGTGGGGGTACTTTTGATGTCTCTATTTTAGAATTAGGTGATGGAGTATTTGAAGTTAAATCTACAAATGGTGACACATTTTTAGGTGGAGAGGATTTTGATAACGCAGTTGTAGAATATCTTATAGGTGAATTTAAAAAAGATAGTGGTATAGATTTAAAATCTGACAAACTGGCTTTACAAAGACTTAAGGAGGCAGCAGAAAAAGCTAAAATAGAATTATCTGCAGCAGAACAAACTGATATAAATTTACCATTCATAACAGCAGACAAAACAGGTCCTAAGCATATTAATTTAAAAATGACTAGAGCAAAATTAGAGGCATTAGTTGAAGATCTAATAGCCAGAACTATACCGCCATGCAAAACAGCCCTAAAGGATGCTGGTGTATCAGCTAGTGATATAGATGAAATAGTAATGGTTGGTGGTATGACTAGAATGCCTAAAGTGGTTTCAGAAGTTAAAGATTTTTTTGGTAAAGAGCCTAATAAGAGTGTGAACCCAGATGAAGTAGTAGCGATGGGTGCTGCTATTCAAGCAGGTGTACTACAAGGTGATGTAAAGGATGTGCTTTTACTTGATGTAACACCATTATCTCTTGGTATAGAAACTTTGGGTGGAGTATCTACTAAACTTATAGAAAAGAATACAACAATCCCTACTAAAAAAAGCCAAGTATTTTCAACAGCTGAGGATAACCAACCAGCTGTTTCAATAAGAGTGCTTCAAGGAGAAAGGGAGATGGCAACTGACAACAAGTTGCTTGGTAATTTTGAATTAGTTGGAATCGCACCTGCACCAAGAGGAGTGCCTCAAGTTGAAGTAACTTTCGATATTGATGCTAATGGAATAGTAAATGTATCAGCTAAAGATAAAGGCACAGGTAAAGAACAAAAAATTCAAATTCAAGCCTCTGGTGGATTGAGTGATGAAGAAATTGAAAAAATGGTTAAAGATGCTGAAGCAAATAAGGAAGCAGATAAAAAGAAAAGAGAGTCAGTCGATGTAAGAAATCAAGCGGATACTTTAATACATTCAACTGAGAAAAATCTTAAGGAACATGGGACTAAAATTTCTGATGCTGAAAAAAAAGCAATAGAAGATGGATCGAGTGCATTAAAAGAGGCTTTAAAAGGTGAAGATATTGAAGATATTAAAAAGAAGACTGAGGCTTTAGTTCAATCTTCAATGAAACTTGGAGAAGCTATTTATAAATCACAACAAAATGTAAAACCAGACTCTGATAAAGATGACGGAAAAGACGATAAAGGAAAAAAAGACGATAATGTTGTTGATGCGGATTTTGAAGAAGTAAAGGACGAGAATAAAGAAAAAAGCGCTTAACTGACATCTATTTGTCCAGGTTAAATACATGGCTAAAAGAGATTATTACGATGTCCTAGGCATCAATAAAAGCGCCAGTCCTGAAGACATAAAATCAGCCTATAGAAAGTTAGCAGTGAAATACCATCCAGATAAGAATCCTGGAGATAAATCTGCTGAAGATAAATTTAAAGAAGCCAGTGAAGCTTACGGAATTCTTTCTGACAAGTCCAAAAAAGAAAATTATGACAACTTCGGTCATGCAGCATTTGAAAATGGTGGTGGAGGTCAAGGTGGCTTTGGAGGATTTAGTGGAGCTGATTTCTCAGATATTTTTGAAGATTTTTTTGGAGACTTTGGAGGTGGAAGAAGAAGTTCAAGAGGACGAAGCTCTAATAATAGAGGGTCGGACTTAAGATATGATTTATCAATCACATTAGAAGAAGCCTATTCAGGAAAAAAACAGAACATACAATTTTCTACTTCTGAGAAATGTAATACTTGCAAAGGTAATGGATCAAAACCAGGGTATAATCCTGATAGATGCTCTTATTGTGGTGGTAATGGAAGGGTACGATCTAATCAAGGTTTTTTTACTGTTCAACAAACATGCCCTCAGTGTGCAGGAAGCGGTGAAGAAATAACCAATCCATGTGGAGATTGTAGTGGTCAGGGAAACATACAGACAACAAAAAAAGTTTCTGTAACTATTCCGAAAGGGGTAGATGATGGGACAAGAATTAGACTTGCTGGAAAAGGAGAAGCTGGGACAAGAGGGGGATCAAGTGGAGATTTATATTTATTTATTAATGTTAAATCTCATGAACTTTTTAAAAGATCAGACGTAAATTTATTTTTTGAATTCCCAATTTCTATAGCTGATGCTGCCCTCGGAACAACTATAGAGATACCGACTATTGATGGGAAAAAAGGAAAAATTAAAATCCCTGATGGTACTCAAGATGGAAAACAATTCAGATTAAAAGGCAAAGGTATGCCTTTTATGAGAAGAGGTGATTATGGAGATTTATACGTACAAGTTAAAACTGAAGTACCAATATACCTTAACAAAGAACAGAAAGAATTATTAGAAAAATTTAGAAAAATAGAAAATGAAAAATCCAATCCAAGTATTAAAAAATTTTTTCAAAAGGCAAAAAATTTCTGGAATAGCTAAAAATGGGATTAGAACAGATTATCCCAGCAATTTTTTTAATAGCAGTTTTAGTCTTGGTTCTTCCTAGTTTTTTAAGGTCAAATAATAAATCAAAACAATTTTTTAAAAATTTATTCATTTGGTCTGTAATTGTTGTATCTATTGTGATAATTACATATCTTATCTTTTAATGAAAAGAATAAATTTAGCAATAACTGGATGTATGGGTCGGATGGGCCAACAACTAATTAAATCATCAAAAAAAAATAAAGACTTTAAACTGGTTGCACTTACAGAAAACAGATTAATAAACAAAAAATTTAGTGGAATTAAACCTGTATTTAATTCTGATATAGTATTTAAAAAAACAGATATAATTATTGATTTTACTGTCCCTGAATGCACCTTGGAAATATTAAAAATAGCTTCTAAACTTAAGAAAAAAGTAGTAATTGGAACTACTGGATTTACTAGAAGCCAAGAAAATCAAATTAAAAAATATTCAAGAAAGATACCTATTTTAAAAGCTGGAAATATGAGCTTAGGTATAAATTTGTTAATGTATCTAACTGAGATTGCTTCAAAAGCATTAAATGATGAATACTTAAGTAAAATATTTGAGGTACACCATAAATATAAAAAAGACTACCCATCGGGAACAGCGTTAATGCTTGGAAAAGGGATTGCAGACGGAAAAAATAAAAACTTATATAATTTAATTGGTAAAAAATTTTTAAATAAAAAATCTTTTCCTTACGGAAAAAAAATTAATTTTAACTCAATTAGAAAAGGTGAAATTATTGGAGAACATGAGGTAAACTTCTCGAGTGGAAAAGAGATAATTACTTTAAACCACGAAGCCTTTGATAGAGCACTTTACTCTGATGGAGCTTTGACTGCCTCTAAATGGTTAATGAAAAAAAGACCAGGATTATATTCTATGAGAGATTTGCTCAACTTTTCATAATGAATGAAAAACAAAAAGCGAAAATTATACTTAACACTTTAAATAAAATTTATCCTAAAGCACCAGTCCCTCTCAAGAGCAAAAATACTTTTACATTATTAATCTCCGTACTGCTTTCAGCACAGTGTACTGATGTTAATGTTAATAATGTGACAAAAAATATATATCCAAAGTATTTTAAACCAGAACACTTTGTAAAATTAGGTAGAAAAAAAATTGAAAAATTAATTAAAAAAATTGGTATTTTTAGGGTTAAAGCGAAAAGTATTTATTTAATGTCAAAACAAATTTTAGAAGAGCATAATGGAAAAATACCCAAAACTTTTGAAGAGCTTGAAAAGCTGCCTGGTGTTGGCCATAAAACAGCTAGCGTGGTGATGTCACAAGGATTTGGATATCCAGCTTTTGCAGTTGATACTCATATTCATAGACTTGCACAAAGATGGGGTTTAACAAATGGAAAGAATGTGACTCAAACCGAAAAAGATTTAAAGCGAATATTTCCTAAAAGAACTTGGTCGAAACTTCATTTACAAATAATTTTTTATGGCAGAGAATATTGTAAGGCAAGAGACTGTTATGGCTTAGCTTGTAAAATATGTACTACTTGCTACCCAAATAGAAAAAAACCTGTTATTACCAAAAAAGCTTAATATGAAAATTTTAGGAATAGGGAATGCGATAGTAGACGTCATTTGTAAGGTGGATGATAGTTTTATTACTAAAAATAATCTTACGAAGAGTACAATGAAATTATTTTTTGATGAAAATGAATTCAAAAAATTATTAACTGATCTTAAAATAGAAAAAACTGTTTCTGGTGGATCTGTAGCAAACTCAATAGTTGGTATTTCTCAACTTGGTGATGAAGTAGGTTTTATTGGTAAAGTTTCAGATGATGATTTTGGAAGCAAATACGAAGAAGGTTTAAAAAAGGAAAATGTAAAATATTTTTATTCAAAAAAGAAAGAAGCATTACCAACGGGTACTTGTTTAATATTAATAACTCCTGATTCTGAAAGAACTATGTGTACGTTTTTAGGAACAGCAGGAAAAATAGATGCCAATGATGTTAGTGCTGATGTAGTTAAAAAAAGTGAAATAATATTTTTAGAAGGTTACCTATGGGATGAGGGTGAACCCAAAAAAGCATTTGATAAAGCTATTAGTAGTGCAAACAAAGTAGCTATGTCACTCTCTGATCAGTTTTGTGTAGATAGACATAAACCACATTTTTTAGATTTAGTAAAAAACAAATTAGATATAACTTTTGCTAATGAACAAGAAATAATGTCTTTAATAAATACTAAATCATTCAATGATGTAATTTCTTTTGCAAAAAATCTTAAAAATAATGTTGTTATTACTCGAGGTGAGGAAGGAGCAATTTCAATTAAAGATAAAGAAGTAATAGAATGTCCAGCAAAAAAAAACTTAGATATAGTTGATCTCACAGGTGCTGGAGATTTATTTGCTGCAGGTTATTTACATGGTATAATTAATAATATGAATGTTAAAAATTCATTAGCTAAAGGTGCTGAAATGTCTTCTAAAATAATACAACAATTTGGTGCAAGACTTAAATGAAAATTCTCAATTTTTTTCCACTTTCAATACTTCACGATCAAATAAACTTAAGTGATAAAAAAAAAAATTCTCTTTTAGATGAAGTAAAGGATATGAAAAATAACTCAAAAAATTCTAAACCTAAACCTGATGACCGTTCTTGGACTGGTGATACGCAGGGGTATGAATTTATTCATAAAAATCCCAAATTTAGTGATTTTTTTTTAGAATTAAAAAACAAAATTGACTTATATTTAGATTTTTTAAAGATAGATAAAAATCAAATCGAAACTTATATCCAAAGATCTTGGGTAACTATATCTAATGGGAAAGAAGCAATTGCTGAACATCAACATTTACAATCCCATTTGTCTTTTGCTTACTACTTAAAGAAAACCCCTGAGGACTCAAATTTTGTTTTGCATGATGAAGTTTTTCGAAATGAATTTATACCTGGTCTATTTAGTTCTAAGACATTAAAGGATAAAAAAGTAATAAAGGAAATGTCAATATCAACTGCACCCAAAATTATAGTTACTGTAAAAGAGAATGACATTGTACTTTTTCCCTCAAAAACACTTCACAGCACTGAACCAAATAAATCAAATAATGAACGTATATCGATTTCAGGTGATATTACCTTTTTAAGTAAAGACTCAAGCCTTTTGGAACATTTAACGCCAAGTTTTGAAAATTGGAATAAATTATAATTTTTTCATTTTTCTCAAACGCTTATAACTTCCCTTCCCTTTTTTAGGTTTAACTATGCGGGGCTTATATTTTTTAGTAAATAATTCTTTTGCAAATTTATTTTTTTTTGCCAATTTGGTAACCACTTTTAATAGTTAGTATAAAGCTTTCATCATTAAATTTTTTAAATATTTTTTTTCTTAGTCTATAAATGTGTGTTTCTACAGTATGAGTTTCTAATTCAGGTTGGTAACCCCAAACCTTAGATTGTAATTCATCAATTTTTACTACATCCCTAGAATTAAATAAGTAAATAATTGAATTAATTTCTTTTTCAGTAAGTTTTAATTTAAGATCTGATTGAGACATTTCTCTAGAATTTAAATTAAAGTTATATGAGCCAATAATAATATCAGATTGTTTATTGAAATTTATTTTCAAAAACTCTGTATTTATTTTTTCCAATAACTTCAAAATAGGGATGGGGAAGTCATTAAAAATAATTTGATTATCAAAGCCAGAAATTTTTGTATGTGTTAAAATTAAAATATTTGGTTGAGAAATAAAATCTGAAATATCATTTTTGGAGGCCTTTTTAACGATAAGATTTACATCGTTATTAATTTCGATTAAAATCTTATATAGTTCTTCAAACTCATAAATGATTAATTTTTGATTATTCATATATATATAGAATATGACAATTTACGTAAAAAATAAATATAGACTTCAAGTTGATGATTTCACATTTAAATGTTGTGTTGGTAAAAATGGTGTATCAAAAAACAAGGTTGAGGGTGATAAAAAAACTCCTATTGGTGTTTATCATATCGAAAATCTATATTACCGTAAAGATAGAATCAAAAGGCCATTTACAAAATTAAAATGTGTTAAAATCAAAAAAAATATGGGGTGGGGTGATGATCCTAATAATCTAAAAACTTATAATAAATTAATCAAAATAAAAAAAAATATCAAATGTGAAAAAGTTTATAGGAAGGACTATAAATACGATTTATTTATTCCTATAAAATATAATTTTAAGAGACCAGAAAAATCAAAAGGTAGTTGCATTTTTATTCATTTAACTAAAAATTATAAACCTACAGCTGGTTGTATTGCTTTAACAAAAAAAGATTTTCTAATATTGATAAAGATAATTAATCAAAAAACTAAAATTAGAATTAATTAAATTCTACTTCCAAATATACTTGATCCAATCCTTAAATGAGTAGAGTTATTTTTTGCTGCTTCTAAATAATCTGAAGACATACCCATACTTAAATAATCTAAGTTTAAACTTTGATTTAAATCCTTCATTTCTTTAAAGTATTTTGTAGATGGCTCCCCTACAGGCGGTATACACATTAATCCTACTACATCTAATTCTATACTTTTACAAAATGAATATAAATCTCCAAGACGTGATTTATCTACACCAAATTTTTGTATCTCGCTTCCTATATTCACTTGTAAAAATATCTTAACCTTTTCATTCTGTTTTTTTTGTTCATCTGCAATTTTTTTTGCCAACTTTTCACTATCTACCGAATGAATATAATCGAATAATCTTATTGCAAACTTTACTTTATTGGTTTGCAAACCGCCAATTAAATGGAGCTTGATGTTTTGATTTGTTAATTTTACATCACTCCATTTATCTAAAGCTTCTTGAACTTTATTTTCACCAAAATCTTTATGACCATACTCAATTAAAGGTGCTATTTTATCCATACCAAAAGTCTTTGATACAGCAATAATTTTTGGTAACTTGTCTGAAGTTGGATTAATTAAATTAGAATTAATTAGTTCCTGAATGTTAATTAAATTTTTAACTGTAAAATGCATTATTGGTTACCAAAAAAATATTACTTTATAAATGAGCTTGATACAAATACTATTAAAAAATGCGATAATAACACTGCAATAATTTACAGAAATTATAATTCTGAAATTATAGATATATTAAAAATTTTAAATCTAAAAAATTATTTGAAAAAAAGAAAAAATAAATTTTTATTATCCAATAATATCAAATTAGCTTTAAAACTTGGCTTAGATGGAGCCTATATACCTTCATTTAATAAAGATCTTAAACATTTGTCTTATTCGATAAATTCAAAATTTTTAATAGTCGGATCTGCACACAATTTAAAAGAAATTAGAATTAAAGAATTGCAAAAAGTGAAGGCTATTTTCTTATCTTCTCTTTTCAAAAAAAATAAAAATTTTCTTGACCTTAATAAATTTAGAAATATTTCAAATTATACAGAAAATAAAATAATTGCTTTAGGTGGTATATCAAAAAAAAATATCAAAAAACTAAAGTTACTGGATGCTTATGGATTTGCTGGAATATCATATTTTGAATAAAAAAAAGGCCCCTAGAAAGGGGCCCTTTTTAAATTTGTTTTCTAAATTAAATTAGAATGCAAATGATAATGTAAACTCGTAACCTTCAACATCATTAGCAGCAGCACTTTGACCTTGCATGTTGTCTACTTCGTTTGTAGCACCAGCAAGTGTCATTCCGCCCATAGTGTATGAAGCTGAAATACCAGTTGACTCTTGGTCTAATAAATTAGCACCTGCTTCAAACTCTAGTTCATGGTAACTGTAACCAATTGATAAGTCATCATTTACAGCATAAGTAATACCGTAAGCAATTGACTCTTGGTCAGAGTTAGCAGTTGTATGATCTAAATCAGATGATTGAACACCAACTGTGAATCCACCTGTAGCATATGTTGCGTACATAGTGCTTTCATCAGAATCGATGTTTGTTCCAACTGTGTTGTTAGACATTGCAACACCAACAGTTAATCCATCAATATTTTCTGGACTTACTGCGATAGCAAAGTCAGTCATTGACTCAGCAGCATCAGAAACACCGTTTCTATAAGCAACTGTTAAAGTAGCTCCACCCATGCTTGGCGAAGAGTAGATAAACATATCATCTCCAGCACCACTACCGTTAATTACAGTAGGGCTTCCAGAAGTAGCTGCTCCATCAGTATCGATGATGTCCCATGCTTCTTCATAAGCATTTGGCGTTTTGTCGTCAACAGCACCCATTGCTGAAGAACCACCATGACCATCGAAAGTTAATGTTCCGAAGTCACCTGATATTTTAAGGTTGTGATCATCAAGTGCACCATCATCAATTTCGTAGTAAACAGCAATACCTAAACCACCATCTGTATCACCGCTAGCATTGAACTTGATTGAGTCACCCATGTAGAAGCCATTTCCTCTGTCTCCTTTACCTCTGTTAGTGTCGTCAAATGTAATTGACGCTGCACCTGATACTGACATATCAGCTGCGTTAACAGAAAAAGTAGCTAAAGAACCAGCTAAAGCTGATAGGCCAATTTTTCTTAAATTGTTCATATTAATTACTCCTTTAGTTTTTGTTATTATTAATAATAAACACTGGAAAATTAGCATTAATTCTTATAATTGGTCGTAAAAAACACTTTTTTTATTAAAAAATCATAAAATGTTGCATTTATGCAACACAAATTGACGTTATTTTATAAATTTGTAAATTATCAATAATTATAAATTAAATGTATAATTATTTTAATTTCATTTTAAAAACTCTCGTATGTTTAAAATAACATTAAATAAAAAACTAATTTCATGTTTCATTGTATTTTTTGCTTTAAGTTCTTGTGCTAAAGAAGGTTTTTTTAAAACAGGAGATGCAAGAAAAAATCCACCTGATCCAAAATTAAGAGTTAAGAAAAACATAGAAGAGGGTAGAGGTTTTAGATTAAGTGAAGCTATGGGAAACAGAGGTGGTGGAAATTTTCAATTTGCAAGTTCTAATGAACTATGGAGAGCATCTTTAGATATTTTGGATTTTATGCCCTTAACTTCAGCCAACTATAGTGGTGGTATAATAATCACCGATTGGTATTCAGAAGAAGGTAATTCAAACGACTCTGTGAAAATTACCATAAGATTTTTAAGCAACGAGATAAGATCTGATGCTGTTGATATTGATGTCTTTTATAAAAACTGTGTTTCAATTAGTAATTGCTCAATAAGTAAAAAAGATGGGCCATTAAAAAAAGAGTTAACTAGAAAAATTTTATCTAAAGCAACTGTATATCAAAAACAAAACAAAGATAAGAATTCTAAACCCTATAATAATCAATCCTCTCCTGGCGACTAATTATATATCACTTCGAAAAATTAGTTATGAGTAGATATAATTTTAAAACTATTGAAACAAAGTGGCAAAAGTTTTGGGAAAAAAATAAAAGTTTTCACGTAAAGACTAATTTACAAAAAAAAAAGTTTTATTGTTTAGAAATGTTTCCTTACCCATCTGGAAAAATTCATATGGGACATGTTAGAAATTATACTATTGGAGATGTCTTAGCTAGATATAAGACCCTTCAAGGTTATAATGTTTTGCACCCAATGGGCTGGGATTCATTCGGTATGCCTGCTGAAAATGCCGCTAAACAAAATAATCTTGATCCTAAAATTTGGACTGAAACCAATATAAAAAAAATGAAAGTTCAATTAAAGAAACTTGGTCTTTCAATTGATTGGGATAGAGAAATTTCAACTTGTAACGAAGATTATTACAAACACCAACAAGAATTTTTTTTAGAACTACTTGAAAAAAAATTAGTTTATAGAAAAGAAAATTATGTTAATTGGGATCCAGTTGATGAGACTGTCCTTGCAAATGAACAAGTAATTGATGGGCGGGGTTGGCGATCTGGGGCCACTGTGGAAAGAAAAAAATTAAGCCAATGGTTTTTTAATATATCTAAATTTTCTCAAAACTTACTGGATGGATTGGACGGATTAAATTATTGGCCTAATAAAGTGAAAGTCATGCAAAAAAATTGGATTGGTAAATCATTTGGATGTGAAATTGATTTTAAAGTTGAAGGAGAACTACCAATTAATAATATTAAATGCTTTACTACAAGACCTGATACTCTTTTTGGTTTTTCTTTTTTGGCCTTATCAGTGGATCATGAAGTCTCAAAATTTTATAAAAACGATCCAGATTTTATAAAGTTCAAAGAAGAATGCTCAAAAACTGGAACTACTGAAGAGGCAATTGCGGTAGGTGAAAAAATTGGCTTTAAAACTAGTCTTATGGCGACAAATCCTTTAGATCCAAAAAATAAAGTGCCTGTTTTTTTTGCTAACTTTGTATTAATGGACTATGGATTTGGAGCTGTTTTTGGTTGCCCTGCTCATGATCAACGAGATTTCGATTTCGCAAAAAAATATAACCTTGATATAAAAACTGTTATAAAACCTAATGGTGAAAAAGACGATTTCCAAGTTATAGACAAGGCTTATCCTGATCCTGGAATTGTTATAAATTCAGATTTTTTAAACGGACTAGTGGCACCAGAAGATTCTGTAATTGAGACAATTAAAATTTTAGAGGAAAAAAAATTAGGTAAAAAAAAAATTAATTTTAGATTAAAGGATTGGGGTGTCTCTAGACAAAGATATTGGGGATGCCCAATACCAATTGCCTATGACGAAAAAGGCAATGTTCACCCTATTCCTAAATCAATGTTACCAGTAAAACTTCCAGAAAATATTAACTTAAACGTCAAAGGGAACCCTTTAGATAGTCAAAAAGAATGGAAGGAGATTAATATAAATGGAAAAAAACTTACTAGAGAAACTGACACGTTAGATACTTTTGTTTGTTCGTCCTGGTATTACTTAAGATTTTGTTCTCCTAAAGAAAAAGTATATGGTTTTAATAAAGATGATATCAACTATTGGATGCCAGTCGATCAATATATAGGGGGAGTAGAGCATGCAATTTTACATTTGCTGTATTCAAGATTTTTTATGCAAGCGCTATCTCATAATAATGATGAATTTAATATATTAGAACCATTTGAAGGTCTCTTTACTCAAGGTATGGTCTGTCATGAAACATATAAAGATTCTGATAATAATTGGATAAGTCCTGATGAAATTGAAACTATAGATGGGAGAAAGTATTTAAAGAATGATAAATCTAAAATGGTCAAAGTTGGTCCATCAGAATCTATGTCAAAGTCGAAAAAAAATACGATTGACCCAGAGAATATTATTACAAACTATGGTGCTGACGCAGCAAGATTATTTATTTTATCTGATAGCCCGCCAGAAAAAGATGTACAGTGGTCAGAGGAAGGAATTATTTCTTCTTTTAAATTTATTCAAAAATTATGGAATTTACATGAAAAAATTTTAGATGAAGCAAACAAAGACCATAAAAAAAATACTAACAATGCGATAGAAAAATATACTAATAAATTTTTAAAAGATATAACTCATAATCTTGAGAATTTTAGTTACAACAAATTAATAGCAAATTTACATGAAATGTATTCTTTTATGTACAAGCAAATTCAAGAGCCTTATACAAAAATAACTTTAATAGAAAATTATAAAAAAATTTTAATTGTAATGACCCCGATAGTTCCTCATTTTTCTAGTGAGTGCCTAGATATTCTAGATCTAAAAGATTCTATATGGCCTAAATACGACGAATCAATATTAAAAGAGAATATAATCAATATAGTTGTTCAAATTAATGGAAAAAAAAGAGGTTTAGTCAAGACTGAATTAAATATTACTGAGGAAAAATTATTTGAAATAATTAAGAATGATGAGACATTAATAAAATATTTAAATCAAAAAGAATTTAAAAAAAGAATTTATATTAAGAATAAATTAATGAATATAATTATATAAAATGTTTAAAAAAATTTTAACGCTTATTTTTATATTAAATTTTTTGTCAAGTTGTGAATATAAACCAATTTATTCTAGTTCTAATAAAGCAGATTATCGGATTATCATAACAGATCTTTCAGGTGATAAAAAATTAAACAAATATATTGTAGAAAATCTTGAAAGAAACAGCCAGAAAAATTCTGTTAAGATAATTAATATCAAAATTAATAGTAAATATTCAAGAGAAGTTCTGGCAAAAAATACTCTTGGTTCAACAACTGATTATCAAGCTAGAGCTATTACCGAATTTGAAATTAATAAAAATGAAATTACAGAAAAGTTAATAATTGATGAAAAGTTTAACTATCAAAAGATCTTAGACAGCTATGAAGAAAAATCTTATGAACAAACGATTAAAAGTAATCTAGCGACTTCTATATCTCAAAAATTAATCCTTAGATTATCAATTATAGAATGATAGTTAAACCCTACGAATTAAGTAAAATAAAAAACGATTTAAAATTTTTCTTATTTTTCGGTAAAAATGAAGGATTAAAAAATCAACATATAAAACAGCTTTTAGAGAAAAATAATCATAGCAATGTTATTAAATATGATGAAAAAGAAATATTGGAAAACAAAGATTCATTTTTTGAGAGTATTTTATCCAATTCATTATTTGATAATGAAAAAAATATAATAATAAATCGCAGTACAGATAAAATTCATGAAATTATCATAGATTTAATGGAACGAAACATTAATGATGTTACAATTATAATCAATGCAAGTGTGTTAGAAAAAAAGTCTAAACTTAGAAAATTATTTGAAAAAGAAAAAAATCTAGCTTGTATAGCTACCTACCCAGATACAGATGAAATACTTTCAAATTTAGCGCAAGATTTTTTTAAAAAAATAAAGATTTCAATATCTCAACAAAATATAAACTTAATTGTTAGTAAATGTGGTGGAGACAGACTTAATCTAAAAAATGAATTAGAAAAAATCAAAATTTACTTAACAGAAAAAAAAAGTATTTCTACGGAGGAGATTTCGAAGTTAATAAATTTGAGCGAAAATCATACTTTTTATGAATTAATAGACAATTGTTTAGCAAAAAATACAAATAAAACTCTAAATATCTTAAATGAAAATAATTTTACAAATGAAGACTGTATAATAATTTTAAGAACATTTTTGTTGAGAGCAAAAAAAATTCTGGGTTTATCTTTGGAATATGACAAAAATAAAGATATTAATAAAACGATTAACTCAGCTAAACCTCCTATCTTTTGGAAAGAAAAAGATATTGTAAGAACACAGCTTAATAAATGGAAACCTGAAAAAATAAAGGAGCTTATATATCTTATCAACGATATAGAGCTGCAAATTAAGAAAGATTATAAGAATTCAATTTTAATAGTTACAGACTTTATTCTTGCCCAAGGATATACTGAAATTAATAATTAGATTTAATTATATCGATTATTTTATTTAATTGATCAATATCGTGATAGGCAAATGTTATCGATCCTTTGTTATTTTTGCTATTCTTAATTGAAACATTTAAACCAATTTTGTCTGAAATAGAATTTTCAAGTTCTTGAATATTTGGATCAGATGATTTTATAAAGGAGGTTTTTTTCTTTCTAAAAATTTTGACAAAATTTTCAGACTGTCTTACAGAAAGTTTTTTCTCAATGATTTTATTGGCTATGAAATAAGCATTATCTAATCCAACTAAAATTTTAGCATGTCCTGCACTAATTTTTTTTTCTTCTATGAACTTCAATACTTCATTTGGTAAGGTTAATAATCGAAGTGCATTTGTTATATAGCTTCTACTTTTTCCAATAAACTTAGATACTTTATCTTGATCATATGAAAATTCGTCTATTAATCTTTTATATCCCTGGGCTTCTTCAAGGGGGTTTAAATCATGTCTTTGCACATTCTCAACGATTGCAAATTCTAAAGATTTCAAATCATCCACTTCAGTTAAAACAACTGGAATATCATGTAGACCCGCTTTACTTGCAGCTAGCCATCTTCTTTCACCAGCAATAATTTCATATTTTGAATTATCTGTATTAGATTTCCTTACAATAATTGGTTGGATTACACCTCTTTCTTTTATAGAATTTGTGAGGTCTTCTAGGTTTGCTGCATCAAAATTTTTTCTAGGCTGATATTTGTTTGGGATTATTTCACTTAATAATAACTTGTTTGTTTTTGTTTCTACTTTCGTTTCTCCAATTAATGATGATAATCCTCTTCCTAGTCCTTTTTTAATTGTATTCATTATGCAGCACTCCCTATTTTATTTTCTTGGTTAATGAATTCATCTGTGAAACTGTAATATGATTTACTTCCAGGACAATTTTTATCGTAAATGAGAACTGGCATACCATGAGATGGAGCTTCAGATAACCTTACATTCCTAGGAATAACTGTTTGATAAACTTTGTCTTTAAAATAATCTCTTGCCTCTTGTTCAACTTGAGACGAAAGCCTATTTCTTCTATCATACATTGTTAAAAGGATCCCCTGAATTTCCAATTCTGGGTTTAAATTAACTTTTATACGCTCTATTGTTTTCATAAGCTGAGTTAAACCCTCTAAAGCGAAAAATTCAGTTTGGAGAGGTACCAATAAGGAGTTTGAAGATACTAAAGCCATTACTGTCAATAAACTTAAAGAAGGAGGACAGTCTATAAGGATATAATCGTACAAAGCTCTAGAGTCATTCAAATATGCGGTTAATTTACTCTTCAAAATAAAGGCCCTATCATTATCACCAGCTGTTTCAACTTCTAATCCAGATAAATCCACATTGGAAGTAATCAAATCTAAATTTTGGAACTTAGTTTTTTTAATCACATCAGAAATTGACATTGTTCCATTTAAAATTCCATAAATAGTTTGATTAGACTGTTCAACATTAGAAAGTCCTAACCCTGTGGTAGCATTTCCCTGTGGATCAAGATCAATTACTAAAATTTTTTTACCTTGTTGAGATAAAGCAGAAGCAAGGTTGATCACTGTTGTTGTTTTTCCAACCCCACCCTTTTGATTTATTATTGAAATTATTTTCATAGAATTTTTTTTCTAATCTTTTGTATATTTAATATAAATGACTCATCATTAGTTAAACTTTTTTTTACTTTGTAATCTAAATCCCATTCTTTTAATGTTTCATTTAAAATTTTGTTTCCACTACTACCCATAAAAAAAATTATATTTTTATATTTTTTAAAATTTTCTCTAACCAAATTGAGAATTACTGGCATAGGTTTAAAGGCTCTTGACATTATTGTTCCTGTTTCAATATTTTTAACTGTAAAAATATCTTTGTGAATTATCTCTGTGTTCAAATTCAATTTTTTTGACACTTCTTTTAAAAAAACGCACTTATTATGGCTTTTTTCATAAAGATTTATTTTCATTGTATTTTTAATTTTTTTCATTGCTATGGCTACTATTAATCCAGGCATGCCTCCTCCAGTACCTAAATCACAAGTTGTATTGCAATTTAAATCAATAAAATCAATTATTTGTGCTGAATCAAGTATATGACGCTCCCTAATAACCCATTTATCATCAGTTTTTTTACTGATTATGTTTATTTCCTTATTTTTCTCTTGGATCATCGAAATTAGGAGCTCAAGATCATTACAAGTTTCACGTGAAACATTTAGATTAGGAATCTTAGAGTAAGAATTTAAAATTACGTTATCCATTAAGCTGTATGCTTAATAGACCTTCTTTTAACGTGTGACAACAAAATATATACGGCTGCGGGTGTAATTCCATCAATTCTTAGAGCTTGACCAAGTGTTTTAGGCCTTATTTCCTTAAATTTAGCTTTAACTTCGTTAGAAAGACCAGAGAATTGATCATAATCAATATTATCTGGAATTGATAGATTTTCATCCCTTTTAAATGCAAGAATATCTGCCTTTTGCTTTTTTAAATAACCTCTATAATGAGAGTTAATTTCAATTTGTTGATCAATCTCAAAACCATGGTTTAAAGTTTCTGGCCAAATCTCCCTAATTTTTCTCATATTTACATCTTTTTGAGTCAAAATTTCCTCAGCTGTTCTAAAAACACCGTCTTTCGCTATCTTTATACCAAATTTATCTGCTTTAGATGGAGAAATATTCAAATTAACCATTTGCATGGAGATTTTACTTAATTTTTCAAATTTATCTTCAAATATCTCTTTTCTCGACTTTGAAATCAATCCGATTTTAATTCCTTTATGAGTTAATCTCAAATCTGCATTATCAGATCTTAGACTTAACCTGTACTCAGCTCTTGATGTGAACATCCGATATGGCTCCGCAACACCTTTCGTTACTAAGTCATCGATCATAACTCCAATGTAAGCATCTGATCTATCTAAAATAAAGGGTTCCTTATTTTTTATGGATAGAGCAGCATTCATCCCGGCTATAAGGCCTTGAGCAGCAGCCTCTTCATATCCTGTAGTTCCATTAATTTGTCCAGCGAGATATAAATTCTTTATTTTTTTGGTTTCCAATGTCAAAAATAGTTCTCTAGGGTCAATATAGTCATATTCTATGGCATATCCTGGCCTAATTACTTTAACATTTTCTAAACCATTGATATTGTTAAGTATTTCATACTGTACAACTTCAGGTAGAGATGTTGATATACCATTTGGATAAATTGTATGATCATTTAGACCCTCTGGCTCTAAAAATATCTGGTGCCTAGTCTTATCTGCAAATTTTACAATTTTATCCTCTATTGAAGGACAATATCTAGGACCAACACCTTGTATGCTACCTGAGTACATTGCACTTTTAGATAAATTCTTTTCAATAATTTTGTGAACCTTTTCATTAGTGTAAGTCATTGAACAGGATACTTGCTTATTTGAGTTTTTCTTAGTTAGGAAAGAAAAAAAATAAGGATCATCATCAGCAAACTGTTTTTCTAAATTTGTAAAATTAATAGTTCTAGAATCTAATCTTGGGGGTGTACCTGTTTTTAATCTGCCAATCTTAAATTTGTATTTCTCTAACTGTTCGCTTAAACCTGTACTAGGTTTTTCATTAAATCTACCAGCTGGTGTTTTCTCATCACCAATATGTATCAATCCATTTAAAAATGTGCCCGTTGTTAAGATTAACTTAGTACAACTAACTTTATTACCTTTTTGTGTGACAAAGCCATTTATTTCGTTATTATTAAAAATAAACTTTATTACAGGATCAGAAAAAATACTTAAATTACAGTAGTTTACAAGTTTTTCTTGCATAAATTGACGATATAATGATCTATCAGATTGAGTTCTTGGCCCTCTTACTGCTGGACCTCGACTCCTATTTAACAATCTGAACTGAATTCCAGACTTATCTGCTACCTCACCCATAACACCATCTAGAGCATCTATTTCTCTTACCAAATGGCCTTTTCCTAAACCACCAATAGCAGGATTACATGACATTTCACCTATGGTATCTTTATTGTGAGTGAATAAGGCTGTATTAATTCCAAGACGTGCAGAAGCTGCTGCTGCCTCGCAACCCGCATGACCTCCACCGATCACTACCACATCAAAAGATAAATCTTTTTTCATGGCTTAAATTTATATTCGATTAAAATATTTACAAGATTTGAGTTTTTTTTCTTAAATAAGCTATATTTATCAACGAAAATGGTGAAAAAAGGTCTAAAAATACAGCAAAATTACTATTATTTTCCTATACAAAAATCATTGAAAATACTACCTAATATCTCCTCTACATCGACTTTTCCAACAATCATGCCTAAATTTCTAGTTGCTAATCTTAAATCTTCAGCTCCTTTGTCAAAATCCTTTTTATCATTTTTATCCAAAAAATTTTTCAAATGATCTTCACACTGGATAAGATGTTGTCTATGTCTTTCTCTTGTAATTAAAATATCTTCTTCGATTATAAATTTATTTTTTAAATTATTTTTAATTTTTGAAATTAACACGTCTATATTTAGATTATCTTTTAATGAAATTAAAACATGATTAAGCTTGAGGACTTTCGGATCTAATTTTTCTTTAAGAAGATCTGATTTATTAACAACTAAAATTGCATCTTTTTTAAGTAAATCATTCAAAAAACCAGTTAAATCAATGCTTTTAACGTCTACTACTACTAGTTTTAAGTCTGCATTTTCTGCTCTTTTAAGAGATAACTTTACTCCTTTTTTTTCAATTTCATCTTTTGAATCTCTTATACCTGCGGTGTCGGAAATAATAACCGGATAGCCATCTATGTTTAAATGTGCCTCGATAACATCTCGTGTAGTACCGGCAATTTCAGAGACAATGGCAACTTCTCTATTAGATAAATTATTTAATAAGCTCGACTTACCCGCATTTGTTGGTCCTACTATTGCAATTTTAAACCCTTCGCGAATTATTTCTCCAACCTTTTGATCATTTAAAATTTTTTGTATTTCATTTAATACATCTGAAGAGTCTTGTTTAATTTTTTTTAAATTTTCTTCTGGTAATTCTTCTTCAGGGAAATCTATTTTAGCTTCAACAAATGATAAAAGCTTCACCAATTTTTCTCGTAGCTCATTAAATTTAGCAGAGGATTTACCCCTCATAATTTTAATAGCTTGTTTTCTTTGAATTTCAGTTTCTGCAGAAATTAAGTCAGCTATACTCTCTGCTTTTAACAAATTAATTTTTCCATTTTGAAAAGCGAGTTTAGTAAACTCTCCCGCCTCTGCTAATCGACAATTTTCAATATTTGATATTGCTTCTTGCACGGCCAAAACTACTGCTTTACCCCCATGCACATGAAATTCAGCCATATCCTCTCCAGTATAGCTCTCAGGGCCAGGAAACCATATTATTATGCCTTCATCGATCAGCTCAGAAGTATTGCTATTGTTTATTTTTCGAAGGGTTGCTCTTCTTGGACTTGG
>JACWEG010000010.1 GCA_014653605.1 Pelagibacterales bacterium SAG-MED37 | reverse complement strand
AAATTTAGATAGTGAGGTTAACTTTTTAGGTAAAGAAAAACTTAAAAAATTAAAACAAGATGGGATTAAAAGGAAATTAATGGGAGTTATGATTGATCACAACAAAATTGATATGTATTGTGAGAAGATGCTACTAGATAATGATAATAAAGTTGTTGGTTATGTAAGATCTGCAACTTATTCTCCTACTTTTAAAAAAGTTATTGGTATTGCAATGATTAATAAACCTTATTGGGATAATAAAACCCAGTTTAAGATAGATATTAACGATAAAATATTTGTAGGAACAGTTTGCGATTTACCCTTCATTTAGTATAAAAATAAACGTTATCATGAATATAGCAATTGTAGGAGCAACCGGGAATGTTGGTAGAAAAATTTTAGAAGTTCTTGAAAAAAAGGGACTATCTATTGATAATCTTTATTTAATAGCATCAACTAAAAGTAGTGGAAAAAAAATTTCTTTTAAAGGTAAAGAATATCAAGTTTCTGATCTAGAGAGTTTTGATTTTTCAAAAGTAAAAATCGCTTTTTTTTCTGCCGGAGGAAAAATATCTGAAAAATTTGCTGAAAAGGCTGCTAAAAATTGTTTTGTTATAGACAATTCAAGTCATTACAGAATGGATCCTGAAGTTCCTCTCATCGTACCTCAAGTAAATTCTGAAGATCTAAATAATATAAAAAAAAATATTATAGCTAATCCAAATTGTTCTACAGCTCAGTTGGTTATAACTCTAAAACCATTGCATGATTTGTTTACAATCAAAAGAGTAGTAGTTTCGACTTATCAATCTGTTTCAGGGGGTGGTAAAGCACCAATGGATGAATTGATTGATCAAACTAAAATGGTTTTAAATAACCAAAAAGTAGAACCTAGAAATTTTACTAAACAAATCGCTTTCAATATCGTCCCTCACATAGATATATTTTCTGAAAATGGTTATACAAAAGAGGAACTTAAGATGGTCAATGAAACTAAAAAAATTTTAGATGATAAAATTAATTTGACTGCAACGTGTGTAAGAATACCTGTTTTAGTTTCTCACGCAGAGTCGGTAAACATTGAATTTGAAAAAACTTTTACTTTAGAAGAGGTTAGAAAAGCCCTTGATAAATTTGAAGGTTGCAAAGTAATAGATGAAAGAGCTGATGGAGGATATTCAACTCCTCTTGAGGCAGAAGGTAAAGATGAAACTTTTATTTCGAGAATTAGAGAGGATAAAACTCTTAAAAATGGAATGAATTTATGGATTGTTTCAGATAATCTTTTAAGAGGAGCGGCTTTAAATGCAGTAGAGATTGCCGAAACTTTAATTAAAAATAATTTCTATGGAAAATAAAGAACCTCTATCTCCTCATATACAAATTTATAGATGGCACATTTCATCTTTGGTATCAATTTCTCATAGAATAACTGGAATAATAAATATAATTGCAATTACGATAATTTGTTTTTGGGCCTCATCACTTTTACTTGGAGAAAATAATTATGAAGCAATTAATTCTTTTTTAAATTCTTTTATTGGCAAATTTATAATTCTAGGGATTACTTGGTCATTTTTATTTCAGATTTTAAGTGAAATAAGACACTTAATTATGGATCTTGGATATGGTTTTGAAATTCAAACCACCAAAATTACAGGTCTTATTGTTATATTTGGCTCAATAATTTTTACTGTTATTTTTTATCTAATAGGAAAAAATTTTATTTTATGATTTCAGCAACTAAAAAATGGATCTTTTTAAAAATTAGTGGTGCCATTTTAATTCCATTAATGTTGTGGTTTGTTTTGAATTTAATTTCGATTTATGATCAACAATTTATTGAAGTTAAAAGTTTTTTTACAACCTCATTATCAAAATTTTTATTCAGTATTTTTATTATTAATGCATATTTCTTTTCAGCTTTGAGTATTAGTGAGGTTTTTGAGGATTATATCCAAAATGATAAAATCAAAAATGTCGCAAATAAGCTTTTATTTGCTTCAGCTGTGGTAATTCCATTAATTACAATTATATTAATATCTAAATTATGAGTTCTTACAAAATAATAGATCATGAATATGATGTAGTAGTTTTAGGTGCTGGTGGCTCTGGACTAAGAGCAGCAGTAGGATTAAGCGAAGCTGGATTAAAAACTGCATGTATCTCAAAAGTATTTCCCACTAGAAGTCATACCTCTGCAGCTCAAGGTGGTATTTCAGCAGCACTTGGGAATATGGGAGAAGATGATTGGCGATGGCATATGTATGATACTGTTAAGGGAGCAGATTGGTTAGGTGATCAAGATAGCATTGAATATTTGTGTAAAGAAGCACCCAAAGCAGTTATTGAACTAGAAAAGTATGGTGTCCCTTTTAGTAGAACGGATGATGGAAAGATTTATCAAAGACCATTTGGTGGTATGACAAAAAATTATGGTAATGGAATTGTTCAAAGAACCTGTGCTGCAGCAGATAGAACTGGTCATGCAATATTGCATACTTTGTATGGTCAAGCTTTAAAACATAAGACAGAGTTTTTTATAGAATATTTTGCGTTAGATTTATTAATGAAAGATGGAGAGTGTAAAGGTTTAATAGCATGGAATCTAAACGATGGAACAATTCATAGATTTAGAGCACATTCAGTTATAATCGCAACAGGTGGTTATGGAAAAGTTTATTATTCTGCTACCTCTGCCCACACATGTACCGGCGATGGTAATGCAATGGTGCTTAGAGCGGGATTACCTTTACAAGATATGGAGTTTGTTCAGTTCCACCCAACAGGAATTTATGGTCATGGCACGTTAATAACTGAAGGTGCTAGAGGAGAAGGAGGATATCTTACGAACTCTAAAGGTGAAAGATTTATGGAGAGATATGCTCCTAATGCTAAAGATTTAGCTTCTAGAGATGTTGTAAGTAGATCTATGTCAATAGAAATTAATGAAGGAAGAGGTGTAGGAAAAGATCAAGACCATGTTCATTTAAACTTAAGTCACTTGGATAAAGAAATTATAGAAAGTAGATTACCTGGTATAACTGATGCAGCGCGATTATTTGCTAATGTAGATGTTACCAAAGAACCAATTCCAGTAGTTCCTACAGTTCATTACAATATGGGCGGAATACCGACAAATTATAAGGGAGAGGTATTAACAGTAAATGGATCAGAAAAAACCGTTCCAGGCTTAATGGCCATTGGTGAAGCTGCATGTGTTTCTGTTCATGGAGCGAACAGATTAGGATCTAATTCATTAATTGATCTTGTAGTATTTGGAAGAGCTGCAGCTAAAAGAGCAGCAGAATTAGTTACACCAGGAATGCCACATGAAGAAATTAGTGAGTCTGAAACACAAAAATGTCTTGATAGATTTGACAAAATTAGAAACGCTGATGGTGACATTGGAACTGCAGAATTGAGATTATCAATGCAAAAAACAATGCAATCTAAATGTGCAGTTTTTAGAACAGAAAAAACTTTAAAAGAGGGTGTTGAGGAAATAAGAAAAACTTATGATGGTTTAGAATCCATATCAGTTAAAGATAAATCATTAATTTTTAATACAGATTTGGTTGAAACTTTAGAATTTGACAATTTAATCAGACAAGCAGTTGTGACTGTAGACTCCGCTTATAATAGAAAAGAAAGTAGAGGAGCACATGCACGAGAAGATTATCCTAAAAGAGATGATGAAAAATTTATGCAACATACACTTGCTTGGTGCGATGGAAAAGAAACAAAAATAAGTTATAGAGAAGTTCATAAAACTACTCTTACAAATGAAGTTCAATATTTTCCTCCCCAAGAAAGAGTCTATTAATGGTTCAGATTAATTTACCTAAAAACTCTAAAGTTCAAAAAGGTAATTATTTCAAAGACAAAACAGGTTCTAAAAACTTAAGAAAAGTTAATGTCTACAGATGGGATCCTTCAACGGGAGAAAACCCTAGAATTGATACTTATGAGGTTGATATGGATAACTGTCCTTCAAAAGTTTTAGATGTTTTAAACAAAATAAAAAATGAGATTGATCCATCTATTGCTTATAGGAGATCTTGTGCTCACGGAGTTTGTGGTTCTTGTGCAATGAACATGGGTGGTAAAAATGGATTGGCTTGTACTACTCCTCATTCTGAAATTGATGGGGATATAGATATTTATCCATTACCTCACTTAAAAGTTAAAAAGGATTTAATTGGTGATTTAGATGGTTTATATAAACAATATCAATCTATAGAACCTTGGTTAAAATCAAATTTAAATTCAGAAACTACAGAAATTATTCAATCAAAAAAAGACAGGGAAAAACTAGATGGTGCATATGAATGTATTATGTGTGCTTGTTGTTCCACATCTTGTCCAAGTTATTGGTGGAATGGAGACAAATATTTAGGTCCAGCAGTATTATTACAGGCTTACAGATGGATTGTGGATAGCAGAGATGAAGAGAGAGAAGCTAGATTAAAAAAAGTAGCAGATGAACTTAAACTTTATAGATGCCATACTATCTTAAATTGTACTAGTGCATGTCCCAAAGGTTTAAACCCAGCAAAAGCTATTGCTGAAATAAAAAAAATGTTAGCAACCGCTAATATATAAACAATAGACTAACAAGAGTTTTTAATCTAAAAGATCCTATTCATGAAACAAATTGAACATTTTGTAGGTGGAAAAATAATTACTGGTAAATCAAATAAAAAAGGTAAGGTTTTTAACCCTGCGACTGGTGAACAAGAAAAAGAAGTAAGATTAGCCTCTAAAGCAGATCTAGATCATACAGTTAATATTGCACAAGAAGCTTTTAAGGAATGGTCGTTAAAACCATCTCTTGTAAGAGCTAGAATTATGTTCAAATTTAAAGAGTTAATAGAAAAAAATTCAGATGAGCTTACACAGTTGATAGTTTCTGAACATGGAAAAGTTTATGAAGATGCAAAGGGATCTTTAACCAGAGGTTTAGAGGTTGTTGAATTTGCTTGTGGAATACCTCATTTACTTAAAGGTGAATTTTCAGAAAATGTTGGAACTAATGTCGACAGTTGGTCAATGCGACAACCATTAGGAGTAGTTGCAGGTATCACACCATTTAACTTTCCAGCAATGGTGCCAATGTGGATGTTTCCTATCGCAATTGCTTGTGGAAATACCTTTATATTAAAGCCGTCCGAAAAAGATCCATCGTGTGCAATAAAACTAGCAGAATTATTAAAAGAAGCAGGTCTTCCAGATGGAGTTTTTAATGTTGTTAACGGAGATAAAGAAGTTGTAGATGCAATCTTAATAAACAAAGATATTAAAGCAGTAAGTTTTGTAGGTTCGACACCAATAGCAAAATATATTTATGAAAATTCCGCAAAAAATGAAAAGAGAGTTCAGGCACTAGGAGGAGCAAAAAATCATTTAGTTGTTATGCCAGATTGTGACTTAGATGGTGCAGTAAATGGTTTAATGGGTGCTGCATATGGATCTGCAGGTGAAAGATGTATGGCCCAATCAGTTGCAGTAGCTGTTGGAGATATAGGAGATGAGCTAGTATCAAGATTATCAAAAAAAGCAGAGGCTTTAAAAGTTGGTCCTGGAATGGATAAAAGTTCAGAAATGGGACCTTTAGTTACTAAGGAGCATCTAGAAAAAGTAAAAGGATATGTTGATTTAGGGGTAAAAGAAGGTGCCAAGTTAGTAGTTGATGGTAGAAACTTAAAATTACAAGGTTATGAAGATGGTTTCTATATTGGAGGCTGTTTGTTTGATCATGTAAAAAAAGAAATGAGAATATATCAAGAGGAAATATTTGGACCAGTTTTATCTGTAGTTAGAGTAAAAACTTTTGAAGAGGCTACAAAACTTATTAATGATCATGAATATGGAAATGGAGTAAGTATTTATACAAGAGATGGTGATGCAGGAAGAACTTTTGCAAGCAAGATACAAGTTGGAATGGTTGGTATTAATGTTCCTATCCCTGTTCCAATGGCCTTTCATAGTTTTGGAGGTTGGAAAAGATCGCTATTTGGAGATAGTGCAATGCATGGTATGGAAGGGATAAAATTTTATACAAAACTTAAAACAATAACCTCGAGATGGCCTTCTGGAATTAGATCAAATGCTGAGTTCGTAATGCCAACAATGAAATAAGGAGAAATATTAATGAGTAAAATATCTTTAATTGGTGCTGGTCAAATTGGTGGAACTCTCGCACACTTGATTGGAACAAAAGAACTTGTTGATGAAGTTGTTCTTTTTGATGTAGCAAGTGGGATAGCTAAAGGAAAAGCATTAGATATCGCTCAATCATCATCAGTTGATGGTTTTAATGTTAAATTTTCAGGCACTGATGATTATAAGGACATTAAAGACTCTGATGTAATTATTATTACTGCAGGGGTTCCAAGAAAACCTGGAATGAGTAGAGATGACTTACTTGGTATAAATTTAAAAATTATTAAACAAGTTGCTGAAGGAGTTAAACAGAATGCACCTAACGCTTTTGTAATCTGTATCACAAATCCTTTAGACGTAATGGTAATGGCTTTTCAAAAATTTTCAGGATTATCAGCAAATAAAGTAGTTGGTATGGCTGGAATTTTAGACAGTTCAAGATTTAAATTATTTTTGTCTTTAGAACTTAATGTTGCAGTTAAAGAGATAGATGCAATGGTTATGGGTGGTCACGGAGATACTATGGTTCCAATGCCTAGATTTACAAAAGTATCAGGAAAACCTTTACTTGATTTAGTAAAAGAAGGAAAAATTTCTCAAGAAAAATTAGAAGAAATAAATCAAAGAACTAGAGATGGTGGTGCTGAGATAGTGAAATATCTTGAAAAAGGATCAGCGTTTTATGCACCTGCAGCATCGGGAGTTCAGATGGCAGAAGCATACTTAAATGATGAAAAAAAATTATTACCATGTGCTATTCAACTTAATGGAGAGTATGGTGTTAATAATGTTTACGCTGGTGTTCCAGTAATTATTGGAAAGAGTGGTGTTGAAAAGATAGAACAAATTGATTTAGATGAAAAAGAAAAAAAAGAATTTATGCATTCTATTGATGCAGTCAGAGCTTTGTGGGAAGCAGCATCTAAAATAGATCCCGATCTTTCTAAATAATAATGAATATTCACGAACATCAGGCAAAACAAATTTTAAAAAAATATGGAGCGATTGTTCCACAAGGTGTTTTTGCTCTTTCTGTTGATGAATTAGTGGAAAAAGCAAAATCATTAAACACAAAGAAATATGTATTAAAAGCTCAGATTCATGCCGGAGGAAGAGGTAAAGCTGGAGGTGTAAAAATTTTAGATACCATTGAGGAATTAAGTGAAGCTGCAAAAGAATTAATGGGAAAAACTTTAATAACTCACCAAACAGGCCCAGAAGGTAGAGAAGTAAAAAGATTATATGTCGAAGAGTCTTCAAGTATAGAAAAAGAGTTTTATCTCTCTTGCTTAGTCGATAGGGCTAGTTCAAAAATTGCTTTTATATCCAGTGATCAAGGGGGAATGGATATTGAGGAAGTAGCCAAAAATACTCCAGAAAAAATTATTACTACAAAAGTTGATTTAGATAACGAAATTTTAGAAAAAGATTGTGAGAAAATTGTTAAGATTTTCAATTTAAATGATACTACAAAAATACAAGCAATATCTTTAATAAAATCAATTTATCAAATGTTTATAAAAACAGATGCAAATATGGTTGAAGTAAATCCGTTAATTTTAACAAAGGAAGAAAAAATAATTTGTTTAGATGCAAAAGTAAATTTTGATTCCAATGCCTTATTTAGGCAGCCAGAAATTGTTGAGTTAAGAGATTTAAATGAGGAAGACACGAGTGAAATAGAAGCCAGCAAGCACGATTTAGCTTATATCAAATTGGATGGAAGTATTGGTTGCATGGTTAATGGAGCAGGTTTAGCCATGGCAACTATGGATATAATAAAGCTGTATGGGAAAGAACCAGCTAATTTTTTAGATGTAGGAGGAGGCGCTTCAAAAGAAAAGGTTTCTGCAGCTTTAAAAATTATTTTATCAGATAAGAATGTTAAAGGAATTTTAATAAACATTTTTGGAGGAATAATGAGATGCGATGTTCTTGCCCAAGGAGTTGTTGATGCAGCTAAAGAAATTAACATAAGCGTTCCTCTAGTAGTTAGACTTGCAGGTACAAATTTCAAAGAAGGAAAGAAAATTTTAGATAACTCAGCATTAAAATTAATCTCCGCTGAAAACTTAGATGATGCAGCTAAAAAAATTGTAGAGGCGATTAAATAAAATGTCTGTTTTGATAAATAAAAATACAAAAGTAATTTGTCAGGGTTTTACAGGAGCACATGGTACTTTTCATTCAGAACAAGCAATTCAGTATGGAACAAATTTAGTTGGTGGAGTTACACCAAAAAAAGGAGGTCAAAATCATTTAGACAGACCAGTCTTTAACAGTGTTCTTGAAGCCAAAAAAGAGGTTGGTGCCGACGCAACAATGATTTATGTTCCTGCTAAATTTGCAGCTGCTGCAATTATAGAAGCTATTGATGCATCAGTTGAACTTATAGTTTGTATTACTGAGGGTATTCCAATCCAAGATATGCTTAAAGTTAGACAAAAGTTAAATGGTTCAAAAAGTAGATTGATAGGACCTAATTGCCCAGGAATTATAACACCTGATGAATGTAAAATTGGAATAATGCCAGGTAATATTCATAAGCGTGGATCGGTTGGAATTGTATCTCGGTCTGGAACATTGACATATGAAGCTGTTGCGCAAACAACAGAAAATGGCTTGGGGCAGTCGACTTGTATTGGTATAGGTGGAGATCCTATTAATGGCACAAATTTTATTGATTGTTTAGACTTATTTTTAAATGACGATGAAACAAAATCAATTTTAATGATTGGTGAAATAGGTGGTAATGCTGAGGAAGAAGCTGCAGAATTTATTAAAAATCACAAAATTAAAAAACCTATAGTTGGATTTATTGCCGGAATAACAGCTCCTCCAGGTCGAAGAATGGGGCATGCTGGTGCTATAATTTCGGGAGGAAAAGGCGGTGCTGAAGATAAGATAAAAAAGATGGAAGAGTGCGGAATAACTATTGCAAACTCACCTTCAAAAATTGGAAAAACACTATTCAATAAATTGTCTAATTGAAAAATTTCTCCCTACGTTTATATTAATATAAAATAATGTCTTCTTCTAAAAATCTTGAATACGCAAAAACAGCATTTTTGAGTAAATCAAATAGTGCTTTTATAGAAGAAATGTATCTAAAATTTGTAAATAACGATCCAGATTTACCTAATGGCTGGAGAGAATATTTTAAAGATATTGGAGAAGAGTTTGAGGTTGTAGTAAATGAAATAAATGGCCCATCTTGGAGCCCCTCTAAAAAAGTTTCAATTAATAAAAATCAAATTCAATCTAATGAAGATAACAAAATAAATCCAATAGATTCTATAAGATCAAATGCTAATTCAATTAAAGCTGTGGCAATGATTAGATCATATAGACAACGAGGTCATTTAATAGCAAAATTAGATCCTCTTGAACTACTTAAATCTGATTATTTAGAGGAACTTCATCCAGAGTCTTATGGATTTAAAAAAGAAGATTATCACAAAAAAATATTTTTAGATGGTGTAACTAATAAACAACATTCTACAATTAAAGAGATACTTGAATTTTTAAGGGAAAAATATTGTGATACAATTGGGTATGAGTACATGCACATCTCTAATCCTACGGAGAGAAAATGGTTTAGGGATAGAGTAGAAATAGCTGATGATTTTCAATTTACTAAGAACGGTAAAGAAGCAATACTGAACAAATTAATTCAAGCTGAAGGTTTTGAAAAATATTTACATACTAAGTATGTAGGGACTAAAAGATTTGGACTTGACGGTGGTGAAAGTTTAATTCCTGCCCTTGAACAAATTATTAAAATTGGCGGTCAATCTAAAATAAAGGAAGTTAAGATTGGAATGTCTCACAGAGGCAGACTAAATGTGTTAGCAAACGTTCTACAAAAATCTTATAAAAGAATATTTAACGAGTTTGCTGGTGAAATAAATTCAACATCAGAGGATGGAGCTGGCGATGTTAAGTATCATTTGGGTGCATCATCTAATAGAGAATTTGATGGAAATTCAGTTCATGTAAGTTTAACTGATAATCCTTCCCATTTAGAGGCAGTCAATCCAGTTGTTCTTGGTCAAACTAGAGCAAAACAATTTTTCCACCAAGATAAAGAAAGAAAAAAAGTAATACCAATATTAATACACGGTGATGCAGCTTTTGCTGGACAAGGGGTAGTTGCAGAATGTTTTGCAATGTCAGGTCTTCCAGGACATAATACTGGTGGTACAATTCATATTATTGTTAATAATCAAATAGGCTTTACTACAAGCCCTAGATTTGCAAGATCATCACCTTATCCCTCGGATATTGCAAAAATGGTTGATGCACCAATTATCCATGTTAATGGAGATGATCCAGAAGCAGTTGTTTACGCAGCAAGAATAGCTACAGATTTTAGATTAAAATTCAACAGAGATGTTGTAATAGACTTAATTTGTTATCGAAGATTTGGTCATAATGAAGGTGATGAGCCATCATTTACTCAGCCATTAATGTATAAAAAAATTCGATCACATCCTTCACCTGTAAAAGTTTATGGTGAAAAGCTTGTACACGAAGGTTCAATTTCAAAAGACCATCTAAACAATTCAATTAAAAAATTCAAAGATTTACTTGATGATCAATTTAAAAATGCCAAAAACTATAAACCAAAAATTGAGTGGTTTGAAGGAACGTGGTCTCGATATAAACCAGAAAGAGGTAAAGATAAAAGAGGTGTTACTGGCTTTGATATAAAAAAATTAATGGAAATATCAAATAAAATAAACTCAATCCCATCAGATATTAATATTCATAAAACTATATCAAAGATTATGGGTAATCGAAAAACTACAGTTATAAATGGAAAAGCTATAGACTGGTCTACTGCAGAGGCCTTGGCTTTTGGATCCTTGTTAGAAGAAGGCTATCCAGTAAGATTGGTTGGTCAAGATTCTGGGAGAGGCACATTTAGTCAAAGACATTCAGTTTTAAGAAATCAAATAGATAATTCAAGATATGTTCCTTTAAATAATATTTCAAATAAACAAAAAAAATTTGAAATAGTTGATAGTTTTTTATCTGAATTAGCTGTTTTGGGTTTCGAGTATGGATATAGTTTAGTGGAACCAAACACACTTACTTTATGGGAAGCACAATTTGGTGATTTTGCAAATGGTGCCCAAGTAGTTATTGATCAATTCATTGCATCTGGTGAGAGAAAATGGTCAAGAGCTTCAGGTCTAGTTATGCTTTTACCACATGGATATGAAGGTCAAGGCCCAGAACATTCATCTGCAAGATTAGAAAGATTTTTACAATTGTGTTCTAACGATAATATGCAGGTTATGAACTGCACAACACCAGCTAATTATTTTCATGCTTTAAGAAGACAAATGCACAGAGATTTTAGAAAGCCTTTAATAATCATGACACCAAAATCTCTATTAAGACATAAACATTGTATTTCACAGATAGAAGATTTTAGTAAAAAAAATTCATTTCATAGAATTTTATGGGATCATGCTATAGATCCTAAAACTAAAGGTTTTATTGAATTAAAAAAACCAAAAAAAATTAAAAAAGTGATTCTTTGTTCGGGAAAAATATATTTCGATTTATTGGAAGCAAGAGAGAAAATGAAAAGAAATGATGTAGTATTTTATAGGATTGAGCAGCTTTATCCTTTTCCTGCCAAAACACTTGTTAAGGAACTTAAGCCATATGCAAAAAATGCTTATTTTTATTGGTGTCAAGAAGAACCAAAAAACATGGGAGCATGGTTTTCAGTACGAGACTATATCCAATGGACATTAGATAGTATTAGGGCTAATAATAATGAAATTTCTTATATAGGAAGAAGTCCTGATGCATCACCAGCAACCGGATATGCAAAAAGGCACATTTCTCAACAGGAAGAAATTATAAAGAAAGTTTTTGAATAGATTTAAATGAGTGAAAAAATTTTAGTTCCAGTCCTTGGTGAAAGTATCACAGAAGCTACAGTATCTAAGTGGCTTAAAAATGAAGGTGAAAAAGTTGAAGCAGATGAACCAATTGTTGAGTTAGAAACAGATAAAGTTAATTTAGAAGTTCCTTCACCTGTTTCAGGAGTTTTGGATAGTATAAATTCTAAAGATGGATCGGTGGTTGAAGTTGGTGCAGTTCTAGGTTCAGTGAGTGAAAGTAGCACTAATACAAATGAAACTGAAGAGATAAAGAAAATTGAGCCAACTATTAATGAAAATAATGTTGTAAAATTAGAACCTCAAAAAGAATTAGAAGAAATAGAAGAACCAGAAATTTTTGACGAAAAAAAAGAAGAAGAACCTCTGGTCCTTACTAAAGAGGTTAAAGAAAAAAAAGAATTAAATATAAAAACAGATGCCAACACAATGTCTCCAGCAGTAAGAAAAATTATAGCTGAAAACAAAATTGATATTAAATCTGTAAAAGGGACTGGAAAAGATGGAAGAGTCTTAAAAGGAGATTTAATTAATTTAATGGGTTCAAATCCACCTCCTTCAGAGAGAAAAATTAAATATGGTCAGGAAGAAAGAATAAAAATGACCAGGTTGAGACAAACAATAGCAAAGAGATTAAAACAAGCTCAAGAGAATGCAGCACTACTAACTACTTTTAATGAAGTAGACATGACAAATGTCATGGATATGAGAAAAGAAAATCAAGAGGATTTTCAAAGTAGATATGGAGTAAAATTGGGCTTCATGTCATTTTTCGTGAAAGCTTGTGTCGTAGCTTTAAAAAATTATCCTGCAGTCAATGCAGAAATCGAGGGTGATGAGATTATTTATAAGAATTATTATAATATAAGTTTTGCAGTTGGCACTGATAAAGGGCTTGTAGTCCCAGTTCTTAAAAATGCAGATGAACTTTCATTTGCAAATATAGAAAAAAATATAAAAGAAATTTCAGAAAAAGCTAAAGATGGAAAACTTACGATTGAGGATCTGCAAGGAGGTACATTTACTATCAGTAATGGTGGTGTATATGGATCAATGCTCTCAACACCAATATTGAATTTACCTCAATCAGGTGTATTAGGCATGCATAACATTGTAGATAGACCAATGGTGGTTGATGGAGAAATAAAGATAAGACCCGTTATGTATTTAGCATTATCTTATGATCATAGAATTATTGATGGCAAGGAGTCAGTTTCATTTTTAAAAATGATTAAAGAAAATTTAGAGGAACCTAGAAGGTTATTTTTAGATATTTAAATGACAGATAAATTTCAAGCAGTAGTTATTGGTGGAGGCCCAGGAGGTTATGTATGTGCAATTAGACTCTCACAATTAGGTCTAAAAACTGCATGCATAGAGTCTAGAGGTTCTCTAGGTGGAACTTGTTTGAACATAGGCTGTATACCATCAAAAAGCTTATTAAATTTATCTGAAGAATTCCATAAAGCTAAAAATTTATCAAACAAAGGTATTGAAATAGGAGAAATAAAATTAAATTTATCAAAAATGATGAAAAATAAAGATAAGGCAGTTACAGTTTTGACTAAAGGAGTAGAATTTTTATTAAAGAAAAATAAAGTAACTTATTTTAAGGGAACTGGAAGTTTTAAATCAAAAAATGAAATTTTGATTATAGAAAAAGAAAGTAAAAAAGAAACATCAATAAAAGCAGATAAAATTGTAATTGCAACAGGTTCATTACCAGTTTCTTTACCAGGAATTGAATTTGATGAAAAAATTATTGTTTCCTCAACTGGCGCATTAAAATTTGAGCAAGTCCCCAAAAAAATGGTTGTAGTTGGAGGAGGATATATTGGTTTAGAGATGGGATCAGTTTGGTCAAGGTTAGGTACTGAGGTTCATGTAATTGAGTTTTTAGATCATATCACACCAGGTATGGATAAAGAAATCTCAAATGAATTTATGAAGATTTTGAAAAAACAAGGAATAAATTTTCACATGCAACATAAAGTAGAACAAATAAAAAAAAGTAACAGTGGAGCAATCGTCTCCACAAAAGACAAAGAGGGAAACAAAAAAGATTTTAATTCTGATATAGTTTTAGTTTCAGTGGGAAGAAAGCCAAATACAAGTGGTTTGAATTTAGAAAAAGTTGACATTGAGCTAGATGAAAAAAAGAGAATTAAAACTGACAAGTACTTTAAAACCAATCAAGATAATATTTATGCTATTGGAGATGTTATAGCAGGGCCGATGTTAGCACACAAAGCAGAGGATGAAGGTATTGCTGTTGCAGAAAATATTGCTGGTCAATCAGGTCATGTAAATTATGATACTATTCCAGGGGTCGTTTATACAACTCCCGAAGTTGCTTCTATTGGGAAAACAGAAGAGCAATTAAAAGAATTAAATATTAAATATAAAATTGGTAAATTTTCATTTATGGCAAACTCTAGAGCAAAAGCCATAGATGATGCTGAGGGGTTTGTAAAAATTTTAGCAGATGAAAAAACTGACAAGGTTTTAGGAGCTCACTTAATTGGTCCACACGCTGGAGAATTAATAGCAGAAATAGGGGTTGCAATGGAATTTGGTGCTAGTTCAGAGGATATTGCTAGAACATGTCATGCCCATCCAACTTTTTCTGAGGCAATTAAAGAAGCAGCATTATCTGTAGATAAAAGAGCAATACACTCTTAAAATACTTTCATATTATCAAAATATGAAATTTCCAATTCTATTACCTAATATTTTCAATCATCCTTTTACATATGAAAGTGATTTAAATCTAAAAGTAGGGGATTATGTGGTGGTACCTTTTGGAAAATCCAAAATCACAGGGGTTGTATGGGATGAATTTGAAAAAAAGAATAATAAAAATTTTAAACTTAAGAGTGTTTTAAAAAAATTAAATGTAACTCCTCTAAAAAAAACAACTATAAAATTTCTTAATTGGTTTGCTGAATATAATATAATTCCAAAAGGAATGGCTCTGAAATTGGTTTTATTAAGCAGTAATGCAATAGAAAAGTTTCAACAAGAGGTTTTCAAGACTTTCAACACTAATATATGGGCTAGCACAATTAAACTTTCTGAAGAACAAAAAAGATCTTTAAAAAAAATGAATATTTCCAATCAAAAATTTAGAGTTCATGTTCTTCAAGGCACAACAGGATCAGGTAAAACTATTGTTTATTTTTCAGCTTTAAAAGAAATCATAAATAAAAATTTTCAGGGTCTAATACTGTTACCTGAAATAGGCTTAACAAGTCAATTTGAAAAAAAGTTTTTGGAATTTTTTGGATTTACACCAGCTGTCTGGCACTCTGGTATTTCAAAAAAAAAAAAAGAAATTATTTGGAGTGGTGTTGCGAATGGTGAAATTAAAGTAGTAATAGGAGCAAGATCATCGTTATTTTTACCATTTAAGAAATTAGGCTTAATTATTGTAGACGAAGAACATGACCAATCATATAAGCAAGACGAAGGTGTCACTTATAATGCGAGAGATATGGCAATCTCAAGAGCATCATTTGAAAATATTCCTATCAATTTAATAACTGCAGTTCCATCAATAGAAACATTCGAAAATATAAAAAAAGGTAAGTATAGTATCTCTAGATTAGAGAAACGTTATCAAAATGCTTCTTTACCAAATTATGAAATAATTGATCTTAATGAAACTAAATTAGAAAAAAAGTCGTGGCTTTCAAAAAAAATAATAGAAAAAGTAAATTCTCACCTCGATAAAGATGATCAAGTATTATTTTTTTTAAATCGAAGAGGATTTTCTCCACATGTCCTTTGTAGTAAATGTTTTAATAGCTATTCATGCCCCAACTGTTCAATAAATTTAGTTTATCACAAAAATAAGAATAATTTATTATGTCATTATTGTGGTTTTAAAACTTCACTGAAAAGAACTTGTATAAAAGATGAAGAGTGTGAAATTATTTTTAGTGGCCCAGGAGTTGAAAGAATATCTGAAGAGGTAAAAAAAAAATTTCCAACAAAAAAAATAGAAATTTTTTCAAGTGATACTATGAATAAAAAAGACTCTATTATAAAGTTAGAAAAAATAATTAATAATCAGGTTCAAATTTTAGTTGGTACACAATTAATTTCAAAAGGCTTTCACTTTCCAAATTTAAATTGTATTGTGGTAGTTGATATCGATCTTTCTTCACATGGACATGATTTAAGAGGTGCTGAAAAAAACTTACAACTATATCATCAGCTTTCAGGAAGAGCAGGAAGAGCAGGTAAGCCTGCAACAGTGTATTTTCAGACTTTAAATAATAATCATAAAATGATTATGGATTTAACTAATAGTAATCCTAATATCTTTCTAGATAGAGAGCTAGATATTAGAAAAAAAAATAAGCTTCCACCATTTCAAAGGTTTATTTCATTGATTTTAACTGGGGAGAACGAAGTAAAATTAGAAAAAGAGGCTTACAAATTTAAAACCTTCATAGAAAATAAATTAACTGGAAAAATTTTAGGTCCAGTAAATGCTCCAATATTTAGATTAAAAAAAAGATATAGAATCAGGTTGTTAATTAGAGGAGAAAAAACATTAAAATTACAAAATTCATTAGCAACGGCAATTCCAAATTACAAATTTCAACCAGGAATAAAACTTTCAGTTGATGTTGATCCAATAAACTTCAATTAACCCTCTAAAAAGTCACTTTTTAATGAATGTGCTACTTGAAGACATAATGGTCATATGTTAATTAAAACGTGATTTTTAATTAATCTTCAACAATACATAGGAACCAAATTGAGCAAAAATACAGGATTTTCAATTACATCTGCTAATAGGTATTCCCTTGCACTTTTTGAACTTGCAGAGGAAAATAATTTATTAAGTCAAATAGAGGTTCAATCTTTATCTATGCTTAATTTAATAAATCAAAGCAATGATTTTTATAATTTGATTAAAGATCCAACTATTAACCAAGAGGATTTATCAAAAGTTATAAACATAATCGTAGAAAAAAATAAATTTGATACATTATTTAAAAATTTTTTAAATTTTTTAATTCAAAAAAGACGTTTCTTTTTTATTGAGAGTATTCTTGAAAGTTTTATTGAGACTTGTTCAATAAAAAGAGGTGAACTCAAAGCAGAGTTAAAATCAGCAAAAAATTTATCAAGTGATGAAATAACAAAAATTACGGAGTTGTTAACTAAAAATTTTAGCTCAAAAATAAAATTAAACTACAAACATGATGAAAGTTTAATAGGAGGTTTAGTAGTGCAAGTTGGAAGTACTATGGTTGACACTTCGATTAAGAATAAATTACAACAAATTGAAAACAGAATGATAGAGGCATAAATGGAAATAAATCCTTCAGAAGTTACAAAGATATTAAAAGAACAAATAAAAAATTTTGGTGATAAAGCTGAAGTCACAGAAGTTGGACAGGTTTTGTCTGTAGGAGATGGTATTGCTAGAATTTATGGTCTAGATAACGTACAGGCTGGAGAAATGGTAGAGTTTGCAGATGGATCAAAAGGAATGGCTCTTAATTTAGAAAGTGAAAATGTCGGTGTTGTAATTTTTGGTGATGATAGAAATATAAAAGAGGGTGATGTAGTAAAAAGAACTGGTAGTATTGTTGATACTCCAGTTGGTAAAGAATTATTAGGAAGAGTAGTTGATGGCTTAGGTAATCCAATTGATGGCAAAGGACCATTAAGCAAAAATGTTAAAAAAACTAGAGTAGAAGTTAAAGCACCTGGAATTATTCCTCGACAATCAGTTAGTGAACCAATGCAAACTGGATTGAAATCAATTGATAGCTTGGTCCCAATTGGAAGGGGTCAAAGGGAATTAATTATTGGTGATAGACAAACTGGAAAAACGGCAGTTGCTGTAGACGCAATTATTAATCAAAAAAAAATAAATGAATCTGGTGACGAAAAACAAAAATTATATTGTATATATGTCGCCGTTGGACAAAAAAGATCAACAGTTAGACAAATTCAAAAAACACTAGAAGAAGCAGGTGCAATGGAGTATACAACCATTGTTGCTGCTACAGCATCTGACTCAGCACCATTACAATTTTTAGCACCATATACAGGATGTGCTATGGGTGAATACTTTAGAGATAATGGAATGCACGCATTGATTATCTACGATGATTTATCTAAGCAAGCAGTTGCATATAGACAAATGTCTCTTCTATTAAGAAGACCTCCAGGGCGTGAAGCTTATCCAGGAGATGTGTTTTACTTACACAGTAGATTACTTGAAAGGGCTGCAAAATTAAGTGATGAACATGGTGGTGGATCATTAACAGCACTTCCAATTATTGAAACGCAGGGTGGTGATGTATCGGCATTTATTCCTACCAATGTAATTTCAATTACAGATGGCCAAATTTTTCTAGAAACCGAACTATTTAACCAAGGTATCAGGCCAGCAATTAACGTTGGTTTGTCAGTATCTAGAGTTGGATCATCGGCTCAGACAAAAGCAATGAAAAAAGTTTCTGGATCAATGAAATTAGAATTAGCTCAATATAGAGAGATGGCTGCATTTGCTCAATTTGGATCTGATTTAGATGCCTCTACTCAACAACTTTTAAACAGAGGTTCTAAATTAACTGAACTCTTAAAACAAAAACAATATTCGCCACTGACTGTAGCAGAACAAGTGGTATCAGTTTTCTGTGGAGTTAAAGGTTATCTTGATGATATAGAATTAAAAGATGTTGCTGAATTTGAGAGCAAGATTATTGAGAGATGTAAATCAGAGAAACCTGAAATAATAGAGGGGATTCAAAATTCAGGTAAACTTGAAGATGATAAAGAGAAAATGCTTATTGAAGTAATTACTCAATTGAAAGGAACTTTTAAATCTTAATACGATATGGCAAGTTTAGATGATCTCAAAAAGAGAATAGCTAGCGTAAAGTCTACTCAAAAAATTACTAAAGCTATGAAAATGGTTGCGGCAGCAAAATTGAGAAAAGCTCAAGAAAGTGCTGAGAAAGGAAGACCTTATTCTGAAAAAATGAATAATATTATTTTAAATCTCTCAAATGGAATATCTGATAAAGAAAATACCTCGAAATTATTGTCAGGCACTGGTAATGATAAAGTTCATTTATGTGTTGTAATGACATCCGACAGAGGTCTTTGTGGGGGTTTTAATTCTAATATAATTAAAAAGGCTAAAAGTTATTTCTCAAAAATTTCAGCTGAGGGCAAAGAATTTAAAATTATAACTGTAGGATCAAAAGGTAACAACCAATTAAAAAGAGTTTATGGAGAAAAGATTATAGAAAATATTTCTTTTAAAGAGTCTAAAAATGCAAATTATTTTGATGCCGATAAAGTTGGAAAAATGGTAATTGAAAAATTTGAAGCAGGTGAGTTTGATGTTTGTACAATTTTTTATAATCAGTTTAAAAATGTAATAACACAAATTCCTCAAGCACAGCAAATAGTACCTTTAAATAATGAGGAAGATGAAAATAATTCAGATGAAAGTTATGAATTTGAACCTGATGAAGATGAAATTTTAAGCAATTTATTGCCAAAAAATATTTCAACACAAATATTTAAAGCAATGTTAGAGAATTCAGCTAGCGAACAGGGGTCTAGAATGAGCGCAATGGACAACGCAACCCGTAACGCAGGTGAAATGGTTGACAAACTTACTATTGAGTATAATAGAAGTCGTCAGGCAGCAATTACTAAAGAACTAATAGAAATCATATCAGGAGCAGAAAGTTTATAATTATGAGTAAAGGAATAATCACACAAGTTATTGGAGCGGTAGTAGATGTTAAGTTTGATGGAGAACTTCCAGAAATTTTAACAGCATTAGAATGTAAAAATGGAGACAATAGACTTGTTTTAGAAGTTGCCCAACATTTAGGTGAAACCACAGTACGAACAATCGCAATGGATGCTACTGAAGGGTTGAAAAGAGGTGATAAAGTAACTAATACAAATGCACCAATACAAGTTCCAGTTGGCCCCGAAACTCTTGGAAGAATTATCAACGTTATTGGAGAACCAATTGATGAAAGAGGTGAAGTTAAAACAAAAGAGAGCTGGCCAATTCACCGAGCTGCACCTGAATTCAACGATCAATCAACTGAGACAGAGATACTTGTAACTGGTATTAAAGTAATTGATCTACTTGCCCCATACGCAAAAGGAGGAAAAATTGGATTATTTGGTGGTGCTGGTGTGGGTAAAACAGTTTTGATTATGGAATTAATTAATAACGTTGCAAAAGCCCATGGTGGATTTTCAGTTTTTGCAGGTGTTGGAGAAAGAACTAGAGAAGGAAACGATCTTTATCATGAAATGATGGAGTCAGGGGTTATTAAACAAGATGGCCCTGGATCTAAAGCAGCATTAGTTTATGGACAAATGAATGAACCTCCAGGAGCAAGAGCTAGAGTTGCACTTACAGGATTAACTGTAGCTGAATACTTTAGAGATCAAGAGGGGCAAGACGTACTTTTCTTTGTTGATAATATTTTTAGATTTACTCAAGCGGGTTCAGAAGTTTCTGCTCTTTTAGGAAGAATTCCATCAGCAGTTGGTTATCAACCAACGCTGGCAACTGATATGGGTAATCTTCAAGAAAGAATTACAACAACCAACAAAGGATCAATTACTTCAGTTCAAGCGATTTATGTGCCAGCTGATGATTTAACTGATCCAGCTCCAGCTACGTCATTTGCACACTTGGATGCAACAACAGTACTTTCAAGACAAATAGCTGAGATTGGAATTTATCCAGCTGTTGATCCACTAGACTCAACTTCGAGAATTTTGGACCCCAGAATTGTTGGAGACGAACATTATAAAGTGGCTAGAGATGTACAAAAAATATTACAGTCTTATAAATCATTACAGGATATCATAGCTATTTTAGGTATGGATGAATTGTCTGAAGAGGACAAATTAGTTGTCGCAAGAGCAAGAAAAATCCAAAGATTTTTATCTCAACCTTTTTTCGTAGCAGAAGTATTCACTGGATCCCCAGGTAAATTAGTTGATTTAGAATCAACTATTAAAGGGTTTGATGCAATCTGCAAAGGTGAATATGATCATCTTCCAGAGGCAGCATTTTACATGGTTGGTACAATTGAAGAAGCTATAGAAAAAGCTGAGAAAATGAAAAAAGAAGCAGCAGCTTAATGAGTGAAGAATTTAAAGTTGAAATAGTCAATCCTGAAAAATCTTTTCTTTCAAAAGAAGATGTAACAGAAGTTGTAGTTCCAGCTTTTGAAGGTGAAATGGGAATACTAAAAGATCACATTTCAATTATTTCTTTCTTAAAACCAGGAATAATTACAATCCATTCAAAGTCTGGAGAAGAAAAATTTTATGTTGAAGATGGAATAGTTGAATTTAAAAATAATAATTTATCTATCTTAACCAGCTCTATCTTTAATTTGAATGAAGTAGAAAAAAATAAGCTACAAAATTTACTAAAATTAGCAGAAGAAGAAGCCAGTAAATCAGAGGTAAATGATCAAACAAAATATTTAGTTGATCAAAAGATTGAAGTTTTAAGATCCCTTAATTAATTATTTTTTTTATTTTTTCTTTAAGTTCTTTATAAACATGAAATTTAAAGTCGACTACTACCTCAGTCAGCTTATCTACATCTATCCACTTCCATTCTAAAAACTCAGGTTTATTTGTTTTGATATTAATCTCTTCATCATTTCCTAAAAATCTCATTACAAACCATTTTTGTTTTTGTCCTTTATATTTACCTTTCCATATAATACCCAACAAATGATCTGGAAGTTCGTAAGTTATTGTTCCATCAATTTCTTTAATGATTTCTACTTTTTTGATACTAGTCTCTTCCTCTAATTCTCTGTAGGCTGCGGTCAAAAAATCTTCTCCTTCATCTACACCACCTTGAGGCATTTGCCAAAAATTTTTTGGATTATCAATTCTTTTAGCAACAAAAATTTTATTTTCTTTATTTAAGACAATTATCCCTACACCACTTCTGAGTGGTAAATCTCTAAATTTTTCTTTCATTTTAACCGTTAAGAAGTTTGATAGCGTAATCTAATTGATTATCTGTTTCAGTTTTTATTCTAAAGTCTTCATTCTCTTCACCAATTTCTATATCAGGTGACACACCAACTTCAGAAATAGATTTCCCAGAGGGCAAGTAATATTTGGCAACAGTTAATCTTATTGCACCCTTATTTTTTAAAGGAATTATTGATTGAACAGAACCTTTTCCATAACTATTTTCCCCTAATAAAATTGCTCTTTTATGATCTTTTAAAGCACCAGCTACAATTTCTGAGGCTGAAGCTGAACCATAATTAATTAACACAATTAAATTTTTACCATTTGTTAGGTCACCTTTCTTAGCAAACCATTTTCTATTTTCAGAAGCTTTTCTACTTTTTGTAGATACTATTTCCCCGTTTTCTAAAAAAAAATCTGAAATTTTTATTGCTTGAGAAAGCAAACCACCAGGATTATTTCTTAAATCTAAAATATATGATTTTACAGAGTCATTTTTTTCTAATTTTTTTATTTCTCTTTCAATTTGTTTACCACTATTTTCATTAAATGACGTTAATCTAATATATCCAATATTTTTTTCTAAAAGATCTGCTTTGACAGATTTAATTTGAATTACTTCTCTTATAATATTGAAAATTAGAGCTTTCTTTTCTCCTCGTCTTCTTATAGTCAATTCTATTCCAGAACCAACTGGACCTCTCATCAAATCTACTGCTTCACTTAAAGATTTTCCTTGAACTTGTGTATTGTTTATTTTGACAATGTAATCTCCTGCCTTAATACCTGCTTTGGATGCAGGAGTATCATCAATAGGGGAAATTACTTTAACAACTCCAGACTCCATACCCACTTCAATACCCAATCCTCCAAATTCACCACTAGTTTCAGTTTGCATTTCGTTAAAAATTTCTGGTGACATATAAGCTGAATAAGGATCTAATGACTGAAGAAGACCATTTATTGCAGAATCCATACTTTCAGATTGATTTACTTCGTCCACATATTCTTTATTTATTTTTTCAAGAACCTCTCCAAATAAATCGATTTTTTTATAAATATTATTTTCAGAAGAGTAAGCTTTAGAGACAAAAAATGAGAAAATTAATAATAATGCTGCTAAACTTTTGTTAATCATATAATTAATTTCTCTTTAGGTATTAATTCAGACCACATTTTTTCAAGTTCATAAAATTTTCTTTTTTCTGGGTGAAATATATGAACAATTAAGTCAATACCATCAACCAACTTCCATTCACTGCTATCTTTGCCTTCTATCCTAGAGTTTTTAACACCACTATTTTTTAATTTTTCTAAAACTTGCTCTGATAAAGATTGTATATGTCTAGACGAAGTCCCACTAGCAATTATCATAAAATCAGCCATAGAACTTTTGTCTTTAAGATCAATGCTTACTATGTCCTGTGCTTTATTTATATCTAATGTGTTGATAACTATTTGTTTAAGATCAGAAATTTTATCCATTAATTAATTTAAGATTATCAAATTTTTCTCAATTGAGAAGAAGAAATATTGACCTTATTAAATTCTATAAATTTCAAATTTTTCTTATTAAACCTTCTGTATGTAGTTGAATTTAATGATTTTTTTTTATAGCCATGACGATCAAAGACAATAATATTACATTTTTGTGAAATAGTTTTCCACTTATGCCATTTATGAAAATTTACTAAATTGTCTGCCCCCATCAAAAAATAAATCTCACTTTTTTTCTTTTTGTAAAAAAAGTTAATCAAATTAATTGTTCTATTTGATTTGATAATATCCTCATAAAAACCGACTTTTATATATTTTCTATTTCCAATAATTTTTTTACAATTCTTTATTCTTATAGTTAAATTTGTATTACTTTTTCTTTTAAAAGGATTTTTTTTTGTAATTGCCCAAATTACTTCTTTTAACATAAATCTTTTTACTGCCTCTTTAGATATTGTTAAATGACCTTTATGAGCGGGATCAAAAGTTCCACCAAGAATACCAATTTTATTTTTTTTTAAGCTCAAATTATTTCCTTATTTTTCCTTTACTAGTTATTTGATACTTGTAGGAAACTAGCTGATTTAAGCCAACTGGTCCACGCGGTGGAAGAGTATTTGTTGAAATTCCAACTTCTCCACCAAAACCAAATTCACCTCCGTCTGCAAATTGAGTAGACGTATTATGCATTGCAATGGAACTTTTTGTTTCCTTTAAAAATTTCTTTGCAGATTTTTTATTATCTGTGATGATTGAGTCAGTATGCATAGTTCCATATTTATTAATATGGGCTATTGCTTCATTTAAATTATTTACTGATTTTACTGAAACAACTGAGGATAAATATTCTTTAGACCAATCTTTATTAGAAGCTTTTTTAACGTTACCTTTATATGATTTCATTATTTTACTGTCTCCAATAATTTTACATCCACTCTCCTCTAAACTTTTTAAAATTGAATTACCGATTTTTTTTATAATTTGTTTATGAAATAATATTGTTTCTGTTGCGCCACAAATTGCAGTATTTCTTAACTTTGCATTGTAAACAACATTTTGAGCAATTTTAGGATTTGCGTCTTTATCCACATAAGAATGACAGATACCTTCTAAATGACCAATAGTTGGAACTGTTGATAAATCTTGAACTTTTTTAACTAAACCTTTTCCTCCTCTTGGAATAATTACATCAATGAACCTACTCATTTTAGTTAAAAGAAAATCGACTACAGTTCTTTTTTTTATGTCAATAAATTGAATAAAATTCTCATCAACTTTATTTTTTTTTAAAGACTTTCTAAATAGCTTTGAAAGTATAAGATTTGAATAAAATGCCTCTGAGCCACCTTTTAAAATTACTGGATTACCTGATTTAAAACATAATGAAGCGACATCAGATGTAACATTTGGCCTGCTCTCATAAATTATTCCAATAACTCCTATTGGAATTGATACTTTAGAGATATTTAAACCATTTGGTCTCTTCCATTTTTCTAATACAATATTTGTTGGATCCTTTAATTTTATTATTTTTTTGATTGAATTAACGATATCTGATATTTTTTTATCATTTAATATCAGTCTTTTTATTAAATTATCTTTAACTTTTTTTTTTAACGCATTCTTAATATCTTTTTTATTTTCATTTAAAATTAACTTTTTATTTTTTTCAATTAATCGGTAATAATCCTTTAAAATCTTGTCCTTTTTCTTTGAATTTATTTGATTAGAAAAAGCTTTTTTTGATTTTTTACCAATATTAATCAATAAATTTTTCATTAAATTTCTACCATGTCATCTTTGTGAACAACTTCAGATTTTGAAACATATCCAAGAATTTTTTGTATTTCATTTGAGTGATAACCTTTGATTTTTTCTATTTCTTCAGATGAAAAAGAACTTAACCCTCGAGCAAAATCTCTTTTTTTAGCATCTATAATTTTAATATGATCCCCCTTTTTAAATTTTCCTGAAACTTTTCTAATACCAGCTGCAAGTAAACTTTTTCCATTAATAAGTGCTTTTTTTGCACCTTCATCAATTATTAATTCCCCCTTTGGTGATACAGAACTAATAATCCATTTTTTTCTAGCATGTAATTTTGATATTTTTGAAACGAACCATGTACAATTATTTTTTTTTTCAATTCGACTTATTGGATTTAAATAAAGACCATTTGCTATAATCATATTACAGCCTGCTAAATTACAAATTTTGGCCGCCTCAATTTTTGTATTCATACCACCACTACCTAATTCTGTCATACCTTTGATATTAATATTTCCTATATCTCTACTTAAATTATCAACTTTTTTAATCAATTTAGCATCTTTAAATATTTTTGGATTTTTTGTAAAAAGTCCATCAACATCAGATAGTAAAATTAAAGTATCAGCATTTGTTATTTGTGCCACTCTAGATGCTAATCTATCGTTATCTCCATACTTAATTTCTGAAGTAGCAATGGTATCGTTTTCATTTACTATTGGTATATAGTCAAGTTGAAACAAATTTTCAAAAGTTCTTTTTGCATTTATAGATCTTCTTCTTTCTTCTGTGTCGTCTAAAGTTAATAAAATTTGCGAAATATTTAATTTATATTTTGAGAATGTTTTTGTGAACAAATTCATTAGTTCTATTTGACCTATAGAAGCTATTGCTTGACTCTTATCAAGCTTAAGTCGTGATTTATTAAATTTCATTTTTTTGCAACCTAAAGCTATTGCACCAGAACTTACTATAATTACTTTTTTATTTTTTGATTTTAATTTCTTAATATCTTTTGCAAAATTAGAAAACCATTTATTTCTAATCTTTTTATTTGAGTCAACTAATAAAGCTGAACCAATTTTAATAACAATTATTTTTGAATTTTTAAGATGCATAAGATATTAATTTAGCTTTAATTTGAGAAACAGATCTTTTTTCTAATGTCGATAATGTAATAACCTCAGATTTTGTATTTTTTGAAAATTCTTTAATTATCTTTTTCAATTCATTATTATCAATTAAATCAACCTTATTCAAAACCACCAGCTCCTTTTTTTTTGAAAGTTTAGTACTATATTTTTTTAACTCATTTTTAATCTGTTTATAACTTTTTTTTAAATCATCATTGGTTATATCAATCATATGCAAAAGAGATTTACACCTTTCTATATGTTTCAAAAATTGTATTCCAAGTCCTGTTCCTTTATGTGCTCCTTCTACTAAACCAGGAATATCAGCTATAGTAATTTCTTTATCATCATAACTTGCTACACCTAGGTTTGGATTTAAAGTAGTGAACTGATAATTAGCAATTTTAGGATTAGCATTTGTTATCGCTGCTAATAAACTTGATTTTCCAGCATTTGGTAAACCGACAATACCAATGTCAGCAATTGTTTTTAATTGAAGCCATATTGTAAATTCTTCACCAAGAGTTCCTTTTGTATATTTTCTTGGTGCTCTATTTGTTGAACTTTTAAATCTTGTATTTCCTAGACCACCTCTGCCACCAGATGCGGCAATAAATTTTTCACCAATTTTTGTGAAATCATAAATTAATGTTTTGTTATCCTCTTCAAAAACTTGTGTGCCTAACGGAACTTTTAATATTAAATCTTCTCCACCTTTTCCTGTACGATTTTGCCCTGACCCATTTTCTCCTCTTTTTGCTTTATGATGCTGCTGATATCTATAATCTATTAAAGTATTAAGGTTCTGTTCAGATTTTAGTATTACTGAACCACCACTGCCTCCATCACCTCCATCTGGTCCACCGTATTCAATAAATTTCTCTCTTCTAAAACTTGGAGAGCCATCTCCACCGTTACCGGCTTTAACATAAATTTTTACTTGATCTAAGAATTTCATAATACAACGCTAGTTTAAAGTTGTACTATTAATTGGGTTTTACTGAAACAAAAGTTCTATCTGATTTAGTTTTTTTAAAAACTACTTTACCTTTTATTACTGAAAAAATGGAGTGATCTTTACCCATTCCTACATTTTCTCCAGGAAATATTTTGGTTCCTCTTTGTCTTACAATTATATTTCCAGGTATAACTGTTTCACCACCATATTTTTTTACACCTAATCTACGACCGGCACTATCTCGTCCGTTTCTAGAAGATCCACCTGCTTTTTTTGTTGCCATAACTTATTCCTAATTACTTACTTGTTTCCTTTTTGGCCTCTTCTTTTTTTGAAGGCTTAGAAATTTTTTCTGCTTCAGACAATACTTTTCCATCTTTTGAAAAAATCTTATTGATTCTTATCATAGAATATTCCTGTCTATGTCCATTTTTTCTTCTTGAGTTTTGTCTTCTTCTTTTCTTAAAAATTAAAACAGTTCTATTTTTACTATTTTTAATTAAATTAGCTTCAACTTTTGCCCCTTGAACAATTGGAGATCCAACTTCAATTATCTTACTATCTCCATAAGCTAAGATTTCATTAAATTCTATTTTAGTATCAGTTTTAGAATCTGGTAACTTTTCAATCTTAAGAATCTCCCCAGATTTTACCTTATACTGCTTACCACCTGTTTGTATTACTGCGTATGACATAAAATAATGTTAAAATTTGTAACCGCAATATAGTCTCAGCGATATTTTAGTCAAGCTCTATAACTTAAAAATTATCCTTTAAATCTCTTAATTTTGAAAAGCTTTTTAAATCTTTTGCTTTTAGGAATATATTACACTTAATTTCATCTTTTAAAATACTTGGAATAGTTGGTAAACCTTTTCTTACCTTTTCTTCAATTTCAATAATTTTTTTTTTGAGATTTAAATTTTTTGAGTCGTGATAAATACAAAATTTTGAATTTTGTAAAGTATACTCGTGTCCACAGTAAATTTCTGTATCGTCTGAAAGATTTTTTATTTTATTTAAAGAATTAAACATTTCCTCATATGTTCCTTCAAAAATTCTACCACAACCTAAAGAGAATAGTGTATCACCTGTGAAAATTTTTTTTTCTTTATAAAAATGATAAGCAATATGTCCTGAAGTATGTCCTGGAACATGAAAAATTTTTGCCTCAAAATTATCTGCTTTCCAAATTTGATTGTTTTCTACAAATTCGTTTATTCCTGGAATGCGATTTCTATCTTCTTTAAATGCAACAATTTTAGAATTATATTTTTTTTTGAGTTCTTCATTTCCACCAATATGATCATAATGATGGTGAGTATTTAAAATATACTTTAAATATATCTTTTTTTCTTCAACAAAATTAATAATCGGTTGTGCTTCACTTGGATCGATAACACATGCTGTCTGATTTTTTTCATCAACTATAATATAACTGTAGTTATCTTGTAGACATTTGATTATTTCAACTTTCATATTATTTCTCTATTAAGAAAATACCAAGCTCAGCAAATAAATTTTTAAAAGATAAGTTAGAATTGTTTATATTTGAAACATTTTTATTCATTAGTGCAAGAGATTTGTAAATTTTAAAATTAATAGTTTTAGAAAATTTTACAAAATCTTTTATTGTACACATGTGAATGTTTGGTGTGTTATACCAATCATTTGGTAATGTTTTTGTGACAGGCATAGTTCCTTTTGTTAATAGATTAAGTCTTACTCTCCAATGACCAAAATTAGGAATAGTTACAATTGCTTTTTTTCCAACCCTCAAAAGTTCTTTAATAACTATTTCTGGATTTACAAAAGCAGGTGGATCTTCTAG
>JACWEG010000001.1 GCA_014653605.1 Pelagibacterales bacterium SAG-MED37 | reverse complement strand
ATAATTGAATTTTTAGCTGTTCAAAAAACATATCAAAAATATAGAATTACAGATCTTAGTGTGAAAAAAAAAAATTCTTATGTAAGAAATATTTACGAGGAAAATGGAAAGATATTAACTCATAAACATGGCTACCCACAATTTTATACTCAAATTTTATTTGAAAAAGGAAAACAAGAAATTTTTATGAAAACTGTGTTAAATGATGAAGTGGGTATCTCAAAAATTTCTACTTGTAAAAAAATTGAAAAATTTAAAAATGAAAGTTAACGTTTTTTTTTGTTTTTAATAGAATTTCTATTTTTTTTCTCAAATCGACTATTAGTAATATTACTTCTGTGTTTAGCGTAAGCTTGTTTTTGTGCTTGTTTCATTGCTCTTTTAGAGGACATGATATTTAATAATCTATTTCTATATTTCCTATTATTTTAAAATTTTTATCTGATACTACAATTTCTCCTGAACTTGGAGCATAATTTAGTATTTCAGATATTACCACATAATGTGTGATAAGAACTAAATTCTTATCTTCATTCCAATTATCAATATACTTTTCAAGATTTAACATTTGAAATTTTTTATTTTTAGCAAATTTTGAACTATAAAACGAATTTAAAAAATCCTTTGTTTTGAATTTATCAAATGCTATTTGAGCTGTTTCTTTGCACCTGCACCATTCACTTGAAATCACTAAATCTATTGGGATTTTATTTTCATTAAAAAAATTTCCAATTTTTTCTGATTGCTTTCTTCCTGAATCACTTAAATTTCGCTGAGTAGAACAATCCTTAATATCAAAGTTATCAGGATCTCCATTTCCAGGTGCATAAGCGTGTCTAATAAAAATTAAATTACCCCCTTTTTGAAGTTTTTCAAAAAGTTGATTTTTTGAATCTGCTTTAATTTCGTTTGTTAAAGCTATAAATATAATTAATATAATATTTAGTAATTTCATTAATGAACATTAAGTTTAAAAAATTAAATAAAACAATAGTTAAATGCAAAAAATGTCCTCGTTTAACAAATTTTATAAAAAAAATAACATTGGAAAAAAGGAAACAAAATTTCAATGAAAAATATTGGGGAAAACCTGTTACTGGTTTTGGTGATTTAAATGCAAGATTAATGATTATTGGTTTAGCTCCTGCAGCTCATGGGGGAACAAGAACAGGTAGAGCTTTTACAGGAGATAAATCTGGAAATTTTCTTTTTAAAAGTCTTTATTCTGTCAAAATATCTAATCAAGATTTTTCTGAAAATAAAGATGATGGTTTAAAGTTAAAGTCTACATACATAACAAATATTCTAAAATGCGTCCCTCCAGGTGACAGACCTATGAATGAAGAATTAAGTCAATGCTCAAAATATTTTATAAAAGAAATTGATTATCTAAAAAAAATAAAAGTTATTGTAACGCTTGGTAAGGTAGCATTCGATAATTGTGTAAAAATTTACAAAAAAAAATTTAACATTAATCATAAATTTGAATTTAAACATGGCAAAAAATATCTATTACCTGATAATAAAATTTTAATAGCTTGTTATCATCCTAGTCCAAGAAATGTTAATACCAAAGTTGTAACTCATGCTATGATTAATAGCTTATTTAAAAAGGCCAAAAAAATTTCTAAGCTTTAATCGTGTCACAAAAATAAGGTTTAAATTTTAAATATATATCTTCAGGGATTTTTATTGGTTTTCCATTTTTATCAATAAAAACCAAATGGACTTGAGCCTCTACAATAATTTTCTCATCTTTTGTAATTATTTGGTTCATAAAAAAAGATGTTTTAGTTATAGATTTCACAAAGGATCTAATAGTTAATTCATCCTCTAGAAATGCAGATTTTTTATACTCAATATTGCAAGATTTAACTATTATTAATGCATCAAATTTTTCTTGAATTTTTTTATTACTAAATCCAATTGAAAACAAAGCCTCTGTTCTTGCTCTTTCTAAAAACTTGAGATAATTCGCATAATAAACAATCCCACCCGAGTCTGTATCCTCATAATAAACTTTTAACTTATGAAAAAAATTTTCATGCATTAATTAATTATATCAAAAAAATAACTATTTTACATAAACTAAGATATAACACTGTTAGTGAATATTTTTGTTATATGGTTAGTAATGGTTATAGCTTGGAACTTTGGTTACCCACAGGCAAGTCCATTAGAGGATGTGATTGTTGCAGTTGTCCTCTCATTATTTGGAACAATTTTGAAGAAATATCTTAAAATGTAATTAATTAGCTGAAAAATAAATATTTTGATAATATGCGACCGCTCTCATTTTTGAGTTATCTGTATCTGACATTATCGCTAAACCATCTAATTCATTTACATCTAGATTATGAAACTTTTTAAAATCTTCTTTTACATTTGCTTTAACTGTAATCCATTCATTTAAATTATTTTGAGTACTTGCTAAAACATTATCTATAGATTTTTTTGTATAGGGACTTGGCCAGTTAGATCCAACATCATTATTACTTGAAAAGACATAATTAATTGCTCTATTTGAAAGTGGTGTGGCACCTGTCTTTTTTACTGCAAATACCCTAGCTGCAAAATCGTGTCCTTTTTTGGTATCTTCTTTAATTCCAGCCAAATCTTTTTCGATTTTCCAAGTAATATTAATAAATGGAGTTTTATTAAGATTAATTTTTACCTCTTTTCCTAGACCAGAAGCTGCATTATCTGCCACTGCCTTAAGAAAATTGCCACTTTCATTTTTACCTATCGAATAAATTGTTTTGTTGTCTGCACCTCTTACTTTCCTAACTTGTAGTTCTGATAGTTCAAATTTTGTAAAATCAAAAACTTTAACCTCATTTGCATGTGTGTACGTGTTCATCAACACGACAAAAATTATAAATTTGAAAATAGTTTTCATTTTAAAAAATTTGTTAATACATTATTTTGACAAAATTTAAACATGCAAAAATCAATTTTTGTATTTATAAATATTTTATGAAGACAATTTCTATATTTATCCTATTAATTTACTGGTCAGTAATGATTTTTGCTCCTGTTATGTCTAAAGATTTAAAAATAAGTCGTGCAAAAGCCAATCAAATTAAGATTTTTGAGCAAAAACCTCGAAGTTAATAAGTCGATCGACCTCCACTGATATCAAAAACAGCTGCTGTAGAGAAAGTATTCTCCTCTGAAGATAACCAGCAAACTAAAGAGGTAAACTCTTCAACCTCCAGAAATCTTCCTCTTGGCACTTTTGAAAGCATTCTTTGGACATGTTCTTTGGTCATTTGGTCTAAAATTCTAGTTTTTGCCCCTGCTGGTGTTACAGCATTAACTGCAATGTTCTTATCAGCAAGTTCTTTTCCAAGTGATTTGGTTAATCCAATCGCTCCTGCTTTTCCTGAACTATAGGCACTTGCATTTGCATTACCATCTTTTCCAGCAACTGAAGCAACATTAACAATCCTTCCATAGTTATTTTTAATCATACTAGGTACAATTGCTCTACAACAATTGAATGTTCCAAATAGGTTAATTTTTACTATTTCATTCCACTTATCAACATCATACTCCCATAATGGTGCTGTTGGTCCGGTAATGCCAGCATTATTGATTAGTATATCTATATTTGAATTTTTAAGAATCTTATTTACTGCATCTTCAACTGTTTTATAATTTGAAACATCAACTACATTAGAAGTTAAATTATCGTTATTAATGTTGTTAAGAACTTTTTCTAAAAGTTTAGAATCTATATCCCAAATAACTACTTTTGCACCGCCTTCTAAAAACCTTTTCGCGATATCTAAACCAAATCCTTGTGCTCCCCCAGTAATTACCGCAGTTTTATTTTTAAAATCAAATAGATTCTTATTCATTTAATTAGTCTTTTGCTAAAAGGTAATAAACCAAAGAAGTAATAAAAGCTCCTATTATCCATGAATAAGATTGTAAAAACATTAAATTACTATTCCAAATGGTTGATGCTGAAAAAATAAACCCTAAAATTAAGGAATAGGTTCCCTTTATATGCCACCCACTGGAATAATAATAAGCACCATCTTTTTCTAAAGAATAAATATCTTTATTAACTAAATTTTCTTTTTTAATAAAATAAAAATCAGATATCATTATTCCAGCTAATGGACCAAAAAAAGCACCTATAGTATCCAAATAAGATAATGCACCAATTTGACTAAAATAAGTAAGCCAGAAAATACTAATCCCAAAAGCTAAAATTATTATTGTAATACTAGAACTTTTTAATGAAAAAGATGAAGGAATAAAATTTATCAGAGAATATTGAGAGGGAATAAAATTAGCAATTAAATTTGTGGATGCTGAAGCAATAATAATAAAAAATAAAACTAAAATTGTCACAAGTAAATTGTTAAGTTTTCCAATTATATCTGTTGGATTTGTTAGTATTCTATTCAAATTATCTGGATCTTGTTTTAAAAAAGCATCAGCTCCAGTCACTATAAATAATGTAAAAAATGAAAAAATAATTAAATTTAATAATAAACTCAAATTTCCTTTTTTAAGTTCTTTTTCATTTTTAACATATCTAGAAAAATCACCAAAATTCATAATTACTATTGAGAAAAATGTGAACATTGTACCTGTGACTGTAATCAATGGAGCAATATTATTTTTATCAAAAAAACTAAGATAATTTAAAGAATTGATAAATGCGTAAGATGAAGACTTTACATCTATTAATAATGTTGAAAAGAAAAATAGTATCATTCCTAAATAAACTGTAATTGCAGAAAATTTTATTATCTTCCTATTAAAAATCATTCCTGCACTGAATAAAAATCCTTGAGCGATGATTGTAATTAAAAGCGAGAACCAGTCGATGATATTTAACCCTAAAAAGAACATTAAAAAAATTTCTTTATTTAATATTTCAGGGTTAAATGAAAAAATGCCTATCCTAATTAAGTAAACTATAGCTTTTGACAAAAAATATGTTTGAACCCCAAACATAAAGATTCCAGTTATACATCTTAAAAGTCCAAAAATTTTAGCACCATTAAAACCTAATGAGGATCTCAATAAAACAACAAACGGTAATCCAAATTTTTGTGATGGTTTTCCAATCCAATTTGAAAATAAATAAACCAAAAAAGAACCTAATACTGTACCAAAAAAAACAACCATCGAATTCATATCGTAAATAATATAAAGAGATGCAATAAGTGAAAATCCAATAATACTTTGAATGTTAACGCCCCAAAAATAAAATAAATCTTTCCAATCCCAAGTTTTGTTATTTGGATTTACTGAAACTAAATCCCAATTAATAAGTGTTTTTTTTGATTTTTGTTGACTCACTTAAACAATATAAAACTAAAATTTTCTACTGTCCATATAAGAGAGTTGGCAACCAAAGAGCAATTTGAGGAAATACAATAATTAAAACTAATCCTATGACTTGTAAGACCATAAATTGCATCATCCCGTAATAGATATCCTTAAGATCCCACTCAGGCACTACTCCTTTTAAAAAATATGCTGAAAGAGCAACTGGAGGAGACAGCCAGGCGGTCTGTAAATTTACAGCTACTAGTATTGCAAACCAAGTTAAATTAAAACCTAAAGCCTCTACTAGTGGTAAGATAATTGGAATAATTATCATTACTATAGGGACCCACTCTAAAGGCCAACCTAATAAGAAAATCATAACCATTATCATTGCCAGGATTAAATATTTATTCATTTCTAGACCTAATAAAAATTCAGTTAATAATGTAGGAGTTCCCAATCTAGCAAACACAGCACCAAAAAAATTTGATGCAGCAACTAAAACCATTATTAAAGCAGTTATCTCAAGAGTTTTAACCAAAGCTTCTTGGAGTTTTGGTAACGTTAATTTTTTATAAGCTAAAGATAATAAAAGAGCACCCATTGCTCCACAACCCGCAGCTTCTGTTGGAGTTGCAAATCCAAATAAGATACTTCCTAATGCAGCAAAAACTAATGCTGCAGGTGGTACTAATCCTAAAAAAAACTCTACCCATACTTCTTTCATGCTTGCGGCTCTCATATCTTCAGGTAACACTGGTCCTAATTTTGGGTTAATCATGCATCTAATTGTTGTGTAAGCTGCGTATAAAGTTGCAAGTAAAATCCCAGGAAAAATAGCTGCTGCAAATAAATCAATAACAGGAATTTCCATTATAGGACCCATCACTACAAGCATAATACTTGGCGGAATTAAAATTCCTAAAGTTCCACCAGCAGTGATTGTTCCAGCTGCAAGTCTGACATCATAGCCTGATCTATTCATTGATTTCGCAGCCATAATTCCAAGAATGGTAACAGAAGCTCCTACTATTCCTGTTGCAGCTGCAAATATTACAGAAACAAATAAAACTGCGTAATATAATGATCCTCTAACTTTAGCTAACATTAGTTGAAAAGCAGAAAATAATCTTTCCATTAAGCCAGCTTGTTCCATCATTATCCCCATAAAGACAAAGAGTGGAACGGCGGCAAGAGTTTGTTCTGTCATTACCATGGAGAATTGAAGGGTCATTAAATAGAAAACTAATTTTCCAAAACCTAAATAACCAAATACAAATCCTAAAAATATCAAAGTAAATGATATTGGAAATCCAACAAATATTGCAAAAAGCATTACACCTACAAGAATAAAACCAAGTATTGCTGGATCCATAAATTCAGCAATCATTTAGAATCTCCTGGCCATTCACCTTTTTTAGCAGCCCAATAGCTTTTAAATAATTCTGAAATTCCTTGAACAAGTAAAAATATTATTCCAATTAATAAACAAGTTTTTATAGGCCACATATATGGCATCCAGGTAGTATCCATTCCTCTTTCACCTCTTTGGATAGACTCGCCTACATATCCAATGGTCATATAAAGAAAAACGATAAGACCAGGAAAATAAAATAAAAGATATAACCAAAAATCTATTGTTCCCTGAGTTTTGGTTTTAAAATTTCTATATAAAAAATCAGCTCTAATATGAACACCTCTTGAAAGTGCATATCCGGCACCTAACATAAACAATGCCCCATACAAAAACCTACTGATGTCATAGGCCCAAATTGTTGGAGCTAAAAATAATTTTCTTGCTAGAACTTCATAGGTCATCGCAAAAATTAATGGCATTAAAATCCAGCAAACAATATTTCCAACCCATTTACTAAATTTATCAATATTAACGATAGATTTTGCCATCCATAACGGCATATCATCTGGCATCTTGCCTGAACCACCTCGCCTTTCGGCAATCATTTCATCTGAAATATCTAATTTTGATGGTTCGTCAGTCATAAAATTTTAGTTAAAAAAATTAGAGCGGACTGTAAAAGTCCGCTCTAAAATATTAAGATTAATTACTGATTACTTTAATGTTGCTGCGTGAGCCATTCCTAGCTTCGCATTAGACATTTGAGCACCGCTCCAGAAAGGAACTGCAACATCAGCAAAGTCCTTCATAGAGTCATATACTTTTTTGAAAAATGCATTTTTCTCTGCATTCTTATTCAATGTAGCTTTTGCAGCTGCCATATATTCAACAAAGTAGTCAGATGGAGTATCTTCTAATTTTACTCCGTGCTTAGTAGTTAGTGTTTGTAAAGCTTTTCCATTTTCATAGATTCTGTAACTTAAAGATTTTGCTAATGAAGCATTAGCAGCAACTTCAAGAGACTTCTTCTCATGAGCACTCATAGCTTTATAAGTTTTTCCAGTAATGTAAAAGTCAGCATTTACGACTACTTGGTGTAAACCTTGTAGGTAGTAGTGCTTTAATACTTTTTGGAAACCAAATACCATATCTGGTTTTGGACAACACCATTCAGCAGCATCGATAGTTCCTGCTTCAAGAGCTGGAAGAATATCTCCACCACCCATAGCAACAGATGCTATACCAATGTCTTTATAAGTTTGTCCTGGAATTCCTGGAGGAGTTCTGAATTTATATTTTCTAAAGTCAGCCATATCTTTAATTGGTTTTGGAAACCAACCTAAAGCTTCAGGTCCAACTGGTTGCAACATAAATCCTTTGATGTCTCTTCCCATTTCTTTCCAAAGTTGGTCGTATAATTCTTTACCACCACCATATTGGAACCAAGATAAGAACGCTAAGTTATCAATACCTACTCCACCACCAGCTACTGGAGAACCAAATAGCATAGCTGCAGGGTGATCACCTGACCAATAGTGAGTCCATGCGAATCCACAATCGATCAATCCTTTGTCAACTGCATCTAGAGTTTCTTTAACTCCAACAACAGCTCCCGCAGGAAGTATCTCAAACTTTAACGATCCACTCGTTAATTCAGTTACTGTATCAGTAAAGTCCTTTAACATCTTAACTTCATCAGCCTTAGTGTTAAGAACAGTCTGACATTTTAGTGTTTTTGCAGCATTAGCATTAGAAACAAATCCTAGCACTAAAACCGTTGCAAATAACATTGAAATGATTTTTTTCATTATTTTTCCTCTTGTTAGTTAAATTTAACTCGAGCATACAACCAGAAAAATAAAGCAGACACAAGTGACAATTGATAAATATGAGTGTAAAGATGTTTAAATAAAATTAATTAAAGAACTATTCAACTAGCGATGGAAAATTTCGATTACATTATTATTGGAGCAGGATCAGCAGGTTGCGTTTTAGCTAACAGACTCACTGCAAATCCTAATAATAAAGTAGCTCTAATAGAGGCCGGAGGGAAAGATAATTATCCTTGGATACATATTCCAGTAGGATATTTCAAGACGATGCATAATCCTTCTGTTGATTGGTGTTACAAAACTGAACCTGATGAAACAATGAATGGCAGATCTATTCGATATCCTAGGGGAAAAACATTAGGTGGTAGTTCTGCAATAAATGGTCTTCTTTATATAAGGGGTCAAAGTAGAGATTACGATGTTTGGAGACAATTAGGTAATACTGGTTGGGGCTGGGATGATGTTTTGCCTTATTTTATTAAAGCTGAAAATCAAGAAAGAGGAAAAAATGAATTTCATGGAACTGGTGGACCTTTATCTGTCTCTGATCAAAGAATTCAATTACCTTTATTAAATGAATTTCAAAATGCTGCAGAAGAATTTGGTATTCCTAAAACCAAAGATTTTAACACAGGGGATAATAATGGATGTGGCTATTTTCAAGTTACTGAAAAAGATGGTTTTAGATGTAGTACTGCTGTTGGATATTTAAACCCAATTAAAAAAAGAGGAAATTTAAAGATAATAACAAATGCACATGTTAAAAAAATTAATTTTCAAAATAAAATAGCTAAAGAAGTAGAGTATTGGCAAGATAACGAAGTAAAGAAGTTAGTTGTAAATCGAGAAATTATTTTATCATCAGGATCTATTGGTTCTCCTCAAATTCTTCAAACCTCAGGTATAGGAAACGCAAATAAACTAAATAATTTAGGTATTGAAGTTGTTCAAGAATTAAAAGGTGTAGGAGAAAATCTTCAAGATCATTTGATGTTTAGACCTATTTATAAAGTTCATGGACTAAAATCACTCAACAAAAAAGTTAATAGTTTATTTGGTAAACTAATGATCGGATTAGAATATGTATTTAACAGGAGTGGTCCAATGACAATGGGGGCAAGTCAGATGTGTATGTTTGCTAAAAGTGATCCCTCATTAGAACTACCAGATCTTCAATGGCATGTTCAGCCAATGAGCATGGACACCTTGGGAGCAACAAAGAATCATGACTTTCATGCTTTTACACCAACTGTATCAAATATTAGACCAACCAGTAGAGGTCATGTAAATATTATTGATAAAGACTCCAGAACTTATGCAAAGGTAAAACTAAATTATCTTTCTACAGATCATGATAGAATGGTTGCAGCAAAAGGACTTAAACTTACAAGAAAAATAGTGATGGAGTCTGAAACCTTTAAAAAATATAAACCTGAAGAATATAGACCTGGAATTAATATTAATAATGATGAAGAGTTAGTTAAAGCTGGATCAGATTATACACAAACAATATTTCATCCAGTAGGAACATGTAAAATGGGACAAGATGATTTGGCAGTAGTTGATGAAAAATTAAAAGTGAAAGGTGTTGAGAATTTACGAGTCATTGATGCTTCTATTATGCCAAACATTACATCTGGTAACACAAATGCACCGACAATTATGATTGCAGAGAAAGGTGCAGATATGATACTAGAAAGCTAATGTTCATTGATTTATTTTCCCCAGAACAGCTAACTATACTAACCCAAATAATTTTGATTGATCTTGTTTTAGCAGGAGACAACGCAATTATCATAGGAATGGTTGCTTCTAAATTTCCAACTGAACAAAGAAAAAAAATTATATTTTGGGGTATTGGAGGAGCTGTAATATTAAGAATAATTCTTACCCTATTAACTGCATATTTATTACAAATTACTGGTTTAAGATTAATTGGAGGATTACTTCTTCTTTATATAGTCTATAAACTTTACGTTGATGTTATAAAGGGAGCCACATACGAAGATAACATTAAGGTAGATAATTCTAACTTTTTAAAAGCTATTTGGACTATTCTATTAGCTGATTTTACAATGAGTTTAGATAATGTTTTAGGTGTAGCTGGAGCAGCAGGTGATCATTATGGATTGCTAATTTTTGGTCTAATTTTGTCAATAATATTAATGGCAACAGCAGCAACATTAATATCAAACTGGATTAAGAAATATAAATGGATAGCTTGGGCTGGTTTGTTAGCAATTCTTTTTGTTGCTATAGAGTTGATTTATACAGATATTAAAATACTATTTTTATAATGTTTTTAAAAAATTATAACCTCAAAAATAAAACAGCAGTAGTTACTGGTGCTGGAAAAGGTCTTGGAAGAGCCTGTGCAATAGCTTTAGCTGAGGCAGGAGCAAATCTAATAATAATCAGTAGAACAAAAAAAGATTTGGATGAAGTTTCTAAAAAGATAAAAAAACTTAAGTCAAAATGTAGATCTTATGTCTGCGACATTACTAATTATAATGAAATCAAAGAAATTATTAATAAACAATCTAAAATAGATATTTTGATCAATAATGCAGGAAATAATATTCCAGCGCATTTTACAAAGGTTAAAACTAAAGATATGGAATATATGGTTAAGATCAATACAATTGCCACATTCAATCTTGCCCACTTGTGTGCATTAAAAATGATAAAATCTAAAAATCGAAAAAAAATTGGTGGATCCATAGTAAATATGTCTTCTCAAATGGGACATGTGGGTGGACCAATAAGAAGTGTTTATAACATGAACAAATTTGGATTAGAAGGTTTAACTAAAGGTATGTCTATTGATCTTGCAAAATACAATATCAGGGTAAATACTGTTTGCCCTACTTTTGTTGTAACCCCAATGACTAAAAAATTTCTAAAAAATAAAAAATTTAAAAGGGATATGCTTAGTAATATTCCTCTTGGAAGATTTGCAGAATTATCTGAGATATCTTCAGCGGTAGTTTTTCTTGCCTCTGAAGCAGCATCAATGATAACAGGAACTTCTTTATTGGTTGATGGCGGATGGACAGCAAAATAATTTCTAAATTATTTTTAATAATAACTTTTTTAACTACAACTCAACTTAATGCTGTTGAGTTTAAGGGTAAATTCATTCAAGGCCATTATATAGTTGGAGTAACTGATCCTTCATCAAAAATAATTATAGATAAAAAAAATGTTAAAGTTTCAGAGGATGGATATTTTGTATTTGGAATTGATAGAGATAGAAAGTTTGATCTTACAATAACAAAAATAAACAATGGAAAAAAAGAAAAAATAATAAAAAAGGTTTTAAAGAGAAAATACAATATTCAAAGAATAGACGGTTTGGAAGAAAGTAAAGTAACTCCACCTGAGTCTGTTTATAAAAGAATTAAAAAAGAAAATAATAAAATTGGAGAGGCTCGAGCCATAAATTCAGATTTACCTTTTTTTAAAAATCAATTTATAATGCCAGTAGAGGGAATAATAAGTGGTGTTTATGGAAGCCAAAGAATTTTAAATGGAAAACCAAGGTGGCCTCATTATGGGATAGATATCGCAGCGAAAAAAGGAACTATGATTAAATCGTCAGGTTCGGGTGTTGTAACAATGGCTGAAGATGATTTATATTATACAGGTGGCACAATCATAATGGACCATGGTCATGGAATCTCTACTATATATTCACACTTAGAAACGGTTTTAGTTTCAGTTGGTGATAAAATCAATAAAGGTGATCTTATTGGAACAGTAGGCTCAACAGGAAGATCTACAGGTCCCCACTTAGATTTTAGAGTTAATTGGTTTCAAACTAGGCTCGATCCTATGTCGATATTAAATTAATTAATGGCACTTCATTTTTCAAAAGAGGAATTTCAAAAAAGAAAAGATGATGTTCTAAAATCAATGAATAAGCAAAATTTAGATGCATTATTGATGTTCAGACAAGAGTCGATGTATTGGCTAACAGGATATGATACTTTTGGATATGTTTTTTTCCAAACTTTAGTTTTAGATAAAAATGGAAATTTAATACTTTTAACTAGAGCACCAGATTTAAGACAAGCACAAAATACATCTAACATTGAAGATATAAGAATTTGGGTGGATAAAGATAAATCAAACCCAACAGAAGATCTTAAGAAAATTTTAAATGAACTTTCATTAAAAGGAAAAAAAATAGGTGTTGAATATGAAGCTTATGGAATGACTGGACGTAACGCTTTAAGATTAAATGAAACTTTAAAAGATTACTGCGATTTAAAAGATGAATCTGAGTTAATAACAAAACTTAGAGTGATCAAATCTCAAGAAGAAATTGTTTATGTAAAGAAAGCAGGAGAATTAGCAGACAATGCTCTGGATCAAGCTTGGAAATATTGTAAGGCAGGTGTGAATGAAGCAAAAATTTTAGCAGAAATGCAAAAAATAGTTTTAGAAGGAGGTGGTGATTACCCAGCAAATGAATACATAATTGGTTCGGGGCATAATGCTTTATTATGTAGATACCAGGCAGAAAAAAGAAATTTATCAAATCAAGATCAATTAAGCATTGAATGGGCTGGCACTTATAAACATTATCACTCTGCAATGTTTAGAACTATTCTTTTAGGAAAAACTGATCCAAAACATATTAAAATGCATGAAGCTTGTGTTCAGGCATTAAAAAATTGTGAAAGTAAATTAAAATCAGGAAATAAAATTGGAGAAGTTTTTGACATTCATGCAAAGACCTTTGATGATCTTGGTTTTAATAAAGCTAGAATGAATGCTTGTGGTTATTCTCTTGGATCTACATTTTCTCCAAATTGGATGGATTGGCCTATGCTATACACTGGCAATCCGTATGTAATAGAACCTGGTAATGTGTTCTTTATGCACATGATACTTATGGATTCACAAAGTAATTTAGCAATGAATCTAGGGGAAACGTATCTTGTAACAGAAAATGGTAATGAAAGATTGGGTAAACAAAAACTAGACTTAGTCGTTCTTTAATTAAAACTATATTTTTTTTCTAAATATTTAATCGCATTATGAATAATAAACGTCATAAATAAATATATACCTCCTGCCACAATAAATACCTCTACAGGCTTAAAAGTTGTAGAAATGATATATTTAGCAACACCAGTTAAATCCATTAAGGTTACTGTGCTAGCTAGAGAAGTGCCTTTCATCATCAAAATAATTTCATTACCATATGCTGGAAGAGATTGTCTTATCGCTATTGGTATTTGAATTTTATAAAAAATTATTTTATTTGAAATACCTAAACTTTTACCTGCTTCAATCAAACCTGGTTTTATTGTTTGAAATGCAGATCTCAAAATCTCTGAAGTATAGGCTCCAGTATTTAATGCAAAGGCAATAATTGCACACCAATATGGTTCTTTTAAAATTACCCATAAAACCGTTGACCTTAGATACTCGATTTGACCTAAGCCAAAATATATAATGAATATTTGAACTAAAAGAGGCGTTCCCCTAAAAATATATGAATACCCGTATGCAAATCTATTAATAAAAATATTTTTGTTTAATCTTAAAATTGCAAATATTAAACCTATAAATAAACCGATAACTAAAGATACTGATAAAAGTTTTAAAGTTATAACAGTGGCGCCTAATAATTTAGGAAAACTGCTTACCATAAGTTCAATATCCATTAATATCCCCTGCTATATCTGACTTCTAGTTTATTAATTAATTTCATGCTTAAAAAAGTAAGCAATAAATATAAAACTGCTGCAAAAGAATAAAAGAACAATGGATCTCTAGTGGAACCAGCAGCAATATATGATTGTCTCATAATTTCAACTAAACCAGTTACTGAAATTAATGATGTATCTTTTAAAGTAATTTGCCAAACATTACTCAAATTTGGTATGGCTAATCTTAAAGTTTGAGGTAGAATAATTTTAAAGAATTTACCAAACTTATTTAATCCTAAAACATTAGCTGCCTCAAACTGACCTTTATCAATAGATTGAATTGCCCCTCTAAAAACTTCTGTTGAATAAGCACCAGAAATGATCCCGATCGAAAATGCTCCTGTAATAAATGCATTTATTTCAATGTATTCATTATAGCCAAAAATTGAAGCAACATACATTACAGCACCAGTTCCACCAAAAAATAAAAGGTAAATTACTAATAACTCTGGAACACCCCTTATAACTGTAGTGTAGGAATTTGCAATTAAATTTAAAAATTTGTTTTTTGATAATTTAAGTGGTGTAAATATTAAAGCGAAAAGAAAACCAATAAGCATTGCTGTTATTGACACAGCGATTGTCATCAGAGTTGCATAAAATAACTCATCACCCCAACCAGTATCTCCAAATGCTAGAAGTTCCATAATGAAAGGCGGTTAATTAAATAACCGCCGTTTCAAATAAATTATTACATAGAAGCGTCGAAACCGAACCATTTAGTAGCTATTCTACTAATGTCTCCATTTTTTCTTGCTTGATTAATAGCTTTGTTAAATGCTTTTAAAAGTTCAGTATCATCTTTTCTGATACCAACTCCAACGCCATTACCAAATGCTCCACCTGAAAAAGTCGGACCAACAAGTACAACTGGTTTTCCAGACTTTTCTGCATAATCAGTAAAAGCTACTGCTGCAGCTAATGCAACGTCACATCTACCAGAAGCTAAATCTAAGTTTACCTCATCTTGAGTTTTATAAGTTCTTAAATTTATTTTACCAACATCACCTGACTCTAAAAAGTTTTGATGAATTGTAGCCGTTTGAGTGCAAACAGTTTTTCCAGCAAGAGCTCCTGTCAAAGTTTTAAGAGCTTTGTTAACGCTTGAACCACCTAAAGTAAGATTAACACCCTCAGGAGTATTCATTCCCTCTAGATCTGATCCTTTCATAACAGCTAAAGATGCAACTTCATCTGCATAACCTTGTGAAAAGCTAATAGCTTTTTGTCTTTCAGCAGTTATTGACATTCCTGCCATAATCGCATCAAATTTTCTCATAATTAAAGCTGGTATCATTCCATCCCAATCTTGCTCTACTATCGTACATTGTTTTCCCATGTATCTACATAATGACCAAGCCAATTCAACTTCAAAACCAATTAGCTTACCAGAAGCATCTTTTGAATTCCATGGAGGATAAGCACCTTCAGTTCCAATCTTTATTTTATCAGACGCATAAACGTTTCCAATAATTAACAAAGAAGCAAGAACTGAAAAAATAGTCTTTTTTAATATATTCATTATTTTCTCCTTTAATAAATTTGAAACAAGTATTTCACAAAACAAAGAGTTTAAAAAGAAAAATTTAGTGGTTGATTGAAGATGAGAAATTCCAAGAGCAATCAAAACTAGGTATATAAACTCTCGATAAATTAGTATTTCCAAAATGATGATTAAAAACGTTTAACCAATTTTCAACTTGAAGAGGTTTTTTGTCTTGACTACCAACTTGAGTTGTAATTACCCCTTTTGGTTTTAAAATCCTTACAAGTGAGTCCATATTTTTTGCAGCTAAATCAATGCAAAACTGATCATCATTTAAATCTACAAATATATGATCATAAGTATCATCACCTACAGCTTTAATACTTTCAAAAGCATCGCCCCAAACACATTTAACAGAATTTTTTTCTGTAGCTTTATTACTAATACTGCCCAAATGTTTATTGCATATTTCAACTACTTCAGGATCAAGCTCATACCAATCAACAAAATTAAATTTTTTAGAAATACATTCTCTAGCAACACCACCATCACCACCACCAATGATTGCCGCTCTCTCATTATCTTTATTTAATTTTAGACCTGAGCCAACGAAAGTTGAACTATATAAATGTTCATCTGATGATGCTACTTGAATTTCACCATCAATAAATAAAGATTTACCAAATTCTTCTAATTCTAAAATTTCTATATGTTGACCGACTTTAGATTTAAAATCTTCTAACACATTATTTACAACGTATGACTTTTGCAAACCTGGCGAACTATAAATATCGTGATATAAAGATTTTGTATCTCTGTTAAATTCTTTCTTGACAATTCTTTTATACTCAAAATTTTTTTTAATTATATCAATTGCTACAGAAGGATTTACCTTACCGCATGTAAAAAAATCAAAACTTATAATTCCTTTTTCAGGAAATGTGTGAAAGCTTATGTGACTTTCAGCTAATAAAGCTAAGATTGTAAATCCTTGTGGCTCAAATTTATATTTTGAGATATTTAAGATTGTTACTTTTGCAGCTTTTGCAATATCGTGAATTACCTTTTCAAATATGGAAGGGTCATACTCTTTAGTTGTGCCTATTATATCCAGTGTAATATGTTCCCCGACCTTAGTCATTTATATCTTCCCCCTACAAAATTTAAGTGCAGATTTTTAACTTAAATATCAATCAAATATGAGTTTTATAATAAAGTCAAATCTTTTAATTTTTGCTCAAATAATTTTGCACCCTTTTTACAATTTTCCTTCCAATCTAAACTTGCAGATTCATCTGCATTATCAGAAATAAATTTAAAACATCTAAAATTAATATTTTCTAATTTACAAACTTTTGCAAATGCATAGGCCTCCATATCAACAACATCTACTTTAATAGGAATTGAACCGGTTACAAAGCTATCTCCTGTCCCACAAGAATATCCATTGGAAGATAGAATTATTTCATTAATATCATCAAAAGGAGTTTCACCAATTTTTAAATTCATTAGAGCAGTCACATCCATGTCTCTCTGATAAAATTTTGTACACTCTACTATACCTTCCAAATTTTTAGAAATAGCTCCAGCACTCCCAAAATTGATTACCTCTTTAGGTTGATGAGTCTTAATCAATTTTGTTAAATTATAAGTTGCATTAATTTTACCAGCACCTGTATGATAAAAAAAATTTAAACCATGGGTTTCCTCTTTTAATGCAGCGACAAATATTCTATTCATATAAATAATGGACCTTAAAAAATATATTAGATCAATACCAGATTATCCAAAAAAAGGAATCTTATTTAGAGATATTACAACACTTATTAAAGATGAAAATGCATTTGCAGAAACTATTAACCAAATTGTAGAAAGATCAAAAAAATTTGAATTTTCTAAAGTAGCTGCAATTGAGTCTAGAGGTTTTGTTTTTGCATCAGCTGTTTCCTATATACTTAAAAAACCTTTTGTTATGCTGCGAAAAAAAAATAAACTACCTGCTGATGTTCATTCAGTTGATTTTGAACTTGAATACGGAAAAGCAACGATTGAAGTTCACAAAGACTCTATAAATGAAAAAGACTCAGTTTTGATAATTGATGATTTAATTGCTACAGGAGGTACAGCAGAAGCTGCAGCAAGACTTATAGAAATTTCTAAAGGTAATGTTGCTGCTTTTATTTTTGTAATTAACTTGTTTGACTTAAATGGATCTGATAATTTAATTAATAAGGGGTATAAAGTTGAAAATTTAATAGAATTCCCTGGACACTAAAATCTTGTAAATGGAAAAACTTAATAAATTCACTAAATTTTTCAGAAAAATTTATTATCAAACTTTTGTTGAAAGCTTTAAAGGAAAATTAACTTATAATTTTCCACAAAACTATCATCGGTGGGATTTAATTGAGTATTTAATTGAAAAAAATAATTATTCTGACTATCTAGAAATTGGTTGTGATCAAGATCAATTATTTTCAAAAATTCGAATTAATAATAAAAAGGGTGTTGATCCTGTAAGTGGTGGTAACATAAGAAAAACAAGTGATGATTTTTTTCAAGCAAATGATGAAATGTTTGATATCATTTTTATTGATGGTTTACATACATACGATCAAGTAAAGAAAGATATTTTGAATTCAGTTGATTGCCTTAAAGAAAATGGAATAATTTTAGTTCATGATTGTATGCCTGATAGCTTAAGTAAACAAGCAGTACCTAGATATAGAATGATTTGGAACGGAGATGTTTGGAAAGCAATAACTGATCTTAGACAAAAAGAAGATTTAGAAATTTTTACTTGTGAAATGGATCAGGGAATCGGGGTAATTAAAAAGAATAAAAATTCTTCAATTCTAAATTTAAATAAACCAATTAATAATTTAAAATTTAGAGACTATTATACGAATTATAAAGAATATTTAAGAGTTATAAGCTTAGAAGAATTTAAAAAAATTTTTTAATTAATACTAAATTTCTTTATTTTTCCAAGTTTTGGGAGTTAAATCATTATCAATCTCAATTGATAGCCTGTAATCGAAATCTTTAGTACCTCTTTTTTTTATATACTCATAAGTTTCCTTAATTCCTTCATTTAAATTAACTTTTGTTTCATAATTTAAAAGTTTTCTTGCTTTATCCGCTGAACAGGTTGCATGTTTTACTTCCTGAGGTCTATCTGCCATATGAATAGGCTCTAGATTTGAACCAGTAATATTAGAGCAAATTTCAACAACTTTATTAACGGTAACAAATTCCTCATCTGGCCCTATATTAATAATCTGTTTATTCAAATTTTCTTGATCTAGCATAGGTATCATGCAGCTTAAGCAGTCATCAATATAAGAAAAGCATCTTCTTTGCTCGCCATCACCATAAACTATAGGCGCTTTTCCCTGCATCATTCTATTTAAAAATATAGAAACAACATTTCTATAAGGATCTGTATAAATTTGTTTTGGACCAATTATATTGTGTGGGACAGCAATAACATACTCAATATTATTTAGTTCACACAAATTTTTTAAAACTTCTTCTGCTGCAACTTTAGAAATGCCATAAGGATCTACTGGTTTTGCTTTCATATCTTCAGTAAAAGGTGTTTTTTGATCACCGTATCTTGCCATTGATGAACAATAAATTATTCTTTTTACTTTTTCATTTATAGCTGCTGAAAAAATTGAAACAGAAGCTAAATAATTGTTTCTTGTAATTTCATACGGGGAAAAGACTGATAGACCTTCATGTGCTGTTGCTGCACAATGATAAACCACTTCTACATCTTTCATAATTTTTTTAATTTTTGGAAAGTCACAACAATCTAAGTCGTGGAACTCAATATTATTTGGGATGTTATCTTTATAACCTCCTATCATGTTGTCTATTCCAACAACAGTATGGCCTAGTTCAGTTAATTTTTCTGATAAATGAGAACCTAAAAAACCTGCAGCTCCTGTAATTAATATCTTGTACTTTTTTGTCATTTTAAATTAAATAAATTCAATATTAGATTCTAGGTCTATACCATGATTTTTTTAATAAAACAGAGTTAATAATGCCAAAAACTCTGTGTTTATAAATATCACTTTTAAATTTTTGAAAAATTAATAAATAAAAAATAAACTTAGTTAAAGATGATAGTAATTTTGGAGAAATCTTAAGAAGAGCGTTAATATATCCATAGTGCTTTTTATGATAATAAAAAGACGACCACATCCAATGCCAATTTCTTGATAGTTCCATTGTTTTGTTTATTTCAGAATTATGAGACGTCCCTCCTAAATGATTTACTTTGATTGAAGGATCAATATATATTTTAATATCATTTTTTCTGATTCTTTTACATAAATCAATTTCTTCAAAATAAAGGAAAAAATTTTCATCAAAAAATTTAATTTCTTTTAAATTATTCATGCTTAAAAACATGGCAAACCCTTTTACACTTTCAACTTCTTTAAGATTTTTATCACTATCTATACTAAAATTAGTATATATCTCATCTTTTGATATTGGGGCAATTATTCCAAAATTTTTAATATTCTTAATAGTTAAAAAAAAATTATCTATCGTATCATTTTCTAAAGTTACATCAGGATTAACAATTAATGCATAGTTAGTCAGGACCTTTGATAAGCCCAGATTGTTTCCTGCTCCATAACCTAAATTCTCCTTTGATAAGATACAATCTACATTTTTATATTTCGATTGAATTTTTTCTTTTAGTTCTTGATCATTTGAATTCTCTACTACAATGATCTTTACAGCCTTATTTATTGACTCAATGCAATTAAAAATTTTTTCACCACTATGAAAAGAGGTGATTATAACGGTTATATCTTGGTCGTTCATATCTTTGATATATTGGTAGCGGGAAGTGGGATCGAACCACTGACCTCGGGCTTATGAGTCCCGCGCTCTAACCAACTGAGCTACCCCGCCATATATTATTTTGACTTATAATAGTTTAATAAATTGATTCAATATCAATTAATTGAACAAATACTTACAAATTTAATGAGATTTATTAAGAATTACTAAAAGATAATTAATCCAAATAATATTAACCCTGTGGAAGCTGCTGCTGAAAAATAAATTTTTTTTCTCTTTTCACTTTTTTTATCCAATTTAATTCTGTTTAAAAGAACATTAATATCGCTGCTTTTAGGTTGAACATTTTTTTGATCTTTTTCTAAATATTTAGCAACTAATTTCTCTTTAACACTAAATCCGACATTTTTCATAATTCTAGTAGACCACGAATTTTTGAAATTTGCAAACATTAGAAAGATAGGTAAATGCCTAGAACACTTAAAGCTAAAATTAGAGCAGATAGAATAGTCATATTCTTTTTAAATTCTTTACTTTCACTCTCTTGGAGTTTTGACTTAAGAACGTTAATATCTACTCTTCCAGAAATAGGTTGATTTGATAAAGGCTTTTCAGCAACTCCAATATCATTTGGGGTCTCGATACTAGTTTGATTATCTGCAAAGCCTTTATCACTCATAATTACATTTAACCAACAAAATAGATACTTAACAATTTTGTAAAAGTTCATACTGGGTCATAATATGGTTGACACATGTCCATTATGGGTTTCAAATCCTATTTATACAATTATGAGTTTACAACAAATAGATTTTTCAAAAGTTCTAAACGATGAACAAGTTTATGATCATATGATGGCCAACTATGATCAATTAGGAAAAGATTGGATCAATCATCAATGGAGGTGGATGAATGCAGTTTATCAAGCTTTCAAGGATCACTATAAATATATGATTATCATTTCGCTGGTTGAAAAAACTTTACAATTTTATGATCAGATGAATATTATATTATCGTATGAGCAATATTATTCAAAAAATTTTCTCCAAATAGATAAATTTAGTATCACAGAGTTATGTGAAAAACTTCAACTACCAAAAGAAACTGTTAGAAGAAAAGTTTTAGAACTTGAAAAATTAGGAGTTCTTAAAAGACAGAAAAAACAAATTATAATTGATCGAAGGTCATTTACTTTTATTAAACCTGAAAACCAAATGAAATATACAGCTGGTTATATTTTGAAAATCTCAGAAATACTTGCTAAAGAAAAACTTTATTCCAAAAAACTTGAAGTAAAAACGATTGAAAATGTGTTAAAGAAAAATTTCTCTATTTGTTGGAGATGGTTTTATAGGATGCAAATTCCAATGATTATTGGATATCATGATATGTTTGAGGACCTAACAACATTTCATGTTTGGGGAACAGTTTGTATGAACCAAGCTTTTAATTATAAAACAGCCTTAGATAAAAGGAACGGCTCCAATCAAACACATGACTATATGGATTTTCAGAAAGAACTATTTACAGGTGATTATAATACATTTAACGAAGAGATGATAAGAGGTGATAAAGCTAAAAGTAACGGTGTTAGTGCGATGTCTGTTTCTGATATGACTGGAATCCCTCGAGCAACAGTAATTAGAAAATGTAAGTTTTTATTAAAAAATGATTTCTTAAGATTAAATGAAAAAAAACAATACGTCTTAACAGGTTTTAATGTTCGAAGAGTTTTGCCATATCAAAAATTAATTTTCAAAAATAAAGCTAAATTCATTAGAAAAGTTCTTAATCTTTTGACAATTTCATAAAATTCTTTTTTTTTCAAAAAATTTAAATATATTGATTATAAATTTTTTATTTCATTTGGAGGGGGATGGAAGTAGTAACAAAAATAGCACCTATTATACTCGCATTAATAATGTTGGGTTTGGGTTTAGGTTTAAAAATTGAAGATTTTACGAGAGTATTAAAAACTCCAAAAGATTTTTTTGTAGGTTTTTTTTCTCAATTAATAATTCTTCCGTTAGTTGCTTACTTATTAATTATTATTTTAAAAACACCGCCTGAAATTGCTATTGGAGTTATGATTATTGCTGCTGCACCAGGTGGAGTTACATCGAATATATTAACTAAATTTGCTAACGGAGATGTCGCTTTATCTATTACTTTAACAGCTGTAATTAGTTTGATTTCTATTATCACAGTTCCTCTTATAATTTTTACATCTGCTGATTTATTTGGAATTACAAATATTTCTCAAAATATTTCAATGACTGGTATAGCACTAAAAATGTTTTTAGTTGTCACGGTTCCAGTTGTCTTGGGAATGATTATAAGAAAATTTGCTGAAAACTTTGTGGCTTCAAAAACTCAAATATTTAACAAACTTAATATCGTTTTGTTTATTATTTTTTTCATAGCAGCATTTTATGAAGAAAGAGAAAACTTTATTAGTTTCTTTAAACAAGCTGGTCTAATTGCTTTAGCTCTTAATATAACAATGATGATTATTGCTTATTATCTTGCAAAATCTTTTGCCTCAGGAATTAAACAAATGAAATGTATTGCTTTAGAATGTGGTCTACAAAATGGTACATTAGCAATTTTTGTTTCAACTCAAATATTTGGTGCTGATATTTTATATATAACTCCAACCGCCGCTTATGGATTAACAATGTATATAACTGGATTTATATTTGTTTTTCTTCTTAAAAATAAAAATTAATTATTTTTAAAATTTGTTTGTTTTAAAGGTTTGTTGATTATTTCAATTGGATATTTCTTTTTTTCTACCTCAATAAATAAGTTTTTAGTCTGAAGTTCTTCATTAGATAAATCATTATTGATATATCCAAATACTAAATTCTTTTTAAAATTAAATGAGTAGTTTCCAGATGTTGATCTTCCTATAATTTTTTCACCATCATAAATTGGTTCATCATGAAGTAATAATGGTTTTCCTGGTTCACTTTCTTTTAAAGTAAACATTGAAAATCTAGTTTTAACTTTATCTTGTTTAATTTTTTCAAGAGCTTGTTTACCTATAAAATCTACATCTTTTTTATTGCTAATAGTAAAAGCTAAACCTGCTTGATACTGGTTCTCTTCGGGGGAAATATCATGTCCCCAATGTAAAAATCCACTTTCCATTCGCATAATATCCATTGCATGCATTCCACAATTAGAAAGATTAAAATCTTTACCTTTTTCTATAAGTAATTCGTATATTTTTTTTGCATCTTTAAGATCTACATATAGCTCGTAGCCTAATTCACCTACATAAGATAATCTTTGTGTCCAGATTTTAACCCCATCAATTGTAATAAACTTTGCAAATCCAAATTTAAATTGATCATTTTCAAAATTATCTTCGCTTAATGTTTTAAGTAAATTCCTACTTTTTGGACCAAACAAACCAAACACACATAAATCATCTGTAATATCTTTTAATTCAACATTTTTTGAAAGATGTTTGTTAATATGAAATTTATCTCTCTCTCTTGTAGCTGCAGAACTGATTATTCTAAAATGATTTTTATCAACACATACAACTGTTAAATCAGTCTCTATTCCACCATCAGGGTTTAACATATGTGTATAAACACATTTTCCAGGCTCATTTTTAATGTTTGCAGTACAAATCTTCTGTAATTCTTGATGTGCTTTATCTGATTTTATTTCAAACTTAGAAAAAGGAGTTAAGTCAAATAAACCAACATTTTTAACTGTATTATTTGTTTCATATTCAGCAGATGGATACCAGCTTTGATAATTGTAACTATATTCGTACTCAGCTTTTTCCCCATCCAAAGCAAACCACATAGGTCTTTCATAGCCACCTGAAACACCAAAACATGCACCAAAGCTTTTTAGATTATCATGGTGAGGTAAAGTTTTAATATTTCTAGAGGTTTTATGTTGCTTGAATGGCCAATGCATTCCATACAAATCCCCTAAAGTCTCTGTAATCCTTTTTTTAATAAAACCCAACTCTGAATGAAATTTTTGAAATCTTTTTATATCGTAGCTAAAAATATCTTCATTGATATGGCCAGTCATTAACCATTCTGCGGTAACTTTACCAACACCTCCTCCACTCCCTATGCCAATACTATTTAACCCACAACAAACAAAAAAGTTTTTAACTTCTGGCACTTCTCCTAATAATGTATTTGTATCAGGTGTAAAAGACTCTGGTCCTGAAAAGAATTTTCTAATACCAGCAGACTCTAAAACTGGAAATCTTTTTATAGCAGAGGCTAAATAAGGTTCAAAATGTTCAAAATTCTCTTGAAACTCACCAAAAGAAAAATCTTCTGGTACTTTGTTTGTCTTATCCCAAGCGGGAATAGAATTTCCCTCAAAAATACCAACTAATATTTTACCTGCATCTTCTTTAATATAAGTTCGATTATCAAAGTCTCTAATTACAGGTAATGTTTTAGACAAATTTTCTATTGGTTCAGTAATAATATAAAAGTGTTCAGCAGGATAAAGTGGGATACTTACTCCAGCTTTTTCTCCAATTTGTCTTGACCACATTCCAGAGGCTAAAACAATATATTCACATTCAATTTCTTGCCCATTAACTTTTACTCCTGAGATTTTTCCATTCTTAGTTAAAATTTCATCTACTGGAGATTTTTCAAAAATTTGTGCTCCCTCTTTTCTTGCAGCTTTAGCTAACATGTGAGTAACACCTGATGGATCAGCAGCACCATCTCCAGGCATTAAAATTCCACCAATGACTTCATCGGTATTAATAATTGGATAATCTTTTTTAATTTGATTTTTATCTAAAATTCTTACATCAACATCATAAAGTTGTGCCGTAGTTGCTTGTCTTTGAAGTTCTTGCCACCTTCCTTTGTTTTGAGCGATTGAAAGGGCACCGTTTAATCTTAAACCTGCAGAATGATCAACTTCCTTTTCAAGTTTTTTATATAAATCTAATGTATATTTTCTTATTTTAGTTATTGCAGCTGTTGGACCTAATTGACTAACTAATCCTGCTGCGTGCCAAGTTGTTCCTGATGTTAACTGATCTCTTTCTAAAAGAATTGTATCTTTCCAACCAAATTTTGCTAAATGATAAGCAACAGAACAACCTACTACACCGCCTCCAATAACAACAACCTTAGTGCTATTTGGTAGTTTTTTTTTCATTTAATTAATTTTTGATAGCTTCTCCAGGATCAAGATATTCGTGTCCAAATACATCTGCAACTGCTTTATAAGTCACATGGCCTTTATGAACATTTAATCCTGCTAAAAAGTTTTTATCTTCCCCTAAAGCTTTTTGGTAACCTTTGTTTGCTAATTTTACTAAAAAAGGAAGTGTTGCTTTATTTAAAGCTAATGTTGAAGTTCTAGGAACTCCACCAGGCATATTTGCTACACAATAATGAACAACATCATCAACTATATACGTTGGGTCACCATGAGTTGTTGGTTTGCTAGTTTCAACACACCCTCCTTGGTCTATTGCTACATCCACTATTACAGAACCTCTTTTCATTAATTTTAACATATCTTTTGTAACTAATTTTGGTGCTTCAGCTCCAGGTATAAGTACACCCCCAACGACTAGATCTGCTTCTGCAATTAAATTATTTAAATCTATTTTATCACTTTGTTCAGGAATAATTTTATCACCAAACATTTCAACTAATTGATTGAGTCTTGCTTCTGATTTATCAACTATATGAACTTTAGCTTGCATCCCTGTTGCTATAACTGCAGCATTTTCCCCAACTACTCCACCACCTAAAATTACTACTGTTCCACCAGTTACCCCTGGTGCACCCCCTAATAAAAGACCTCTACCTTTTTGATTTTTTTCTAAACAATGTGCTCCTGCTTGAACAGACATTCGTCCTGCAACAGCACTCATAGGTGCAAGCAAAGGAAGTCTACCATTATCATCAGTCACAGTTTCATAGGCAATATTAATACTTTTAGATTTAATTAATCCCTCGGTAAGTTCTTTTGCAGCAGCTAAATGAAGATAAGTATAAACAATTTGATTTTCTCTAATCATGTCAACTTCAACTTTTTGAGGCTCTTTTACTTTAACAATTATTTCAGCATCATTAAAAATGTCAGCTGCATTACTGGCTATTTTAGCACCAGCTTTTGTATATTGATCATTTTCAAAACCAGCTTCAAAACCACCATTATTTTCAACTAAAACTTCGTGACCTTCAGATACTAAAGTTTTTACACTTTCGGGTGTTAACCCAATTCTATTTTCTTGAGGTTTTATTTCTTTAGGTACGCCTATCCGCATTATCTCTCTCTGTGTTAATTATAGATATGAAAAATGTAAACTAACTAGTTCTTCTGGTTCTTTTGATAGTTAGTGATACCTGTTCTTAATTTATCAATAATCTCATCGATGTGTTTTTTTTCACATATAAATTGTGGAGCAATGATTAAACAATCACCTGTTGCTTTGAAATTTACACCTGCTTCATAACAAGATTTAAAAGTTTCATATCCAGCTTTACCGGGTTTCGTATTTAGTTTCATATCTATTCCACCCATCATTCCATAACCTCTTATGTTATCAACAGATTCTAAATCTTGAAGTGAAAATAAACCTTTTTGAAAATAAGGTGCTAAATCTTTTGCTCGATTAAAAATATCTTCTTTTTCAAAAATGTCTTGAACTGCCAATGCAGCAGCCACTGCAACAGGAATTCCTGAATAAGTATAACCATGAAATAATTCAACTGAACCCATTGGAGAAGAGTCCATTACTGCATCATAAATATAATCGTTACATGCAACAACACCCATTGGAACCACTCCATTAGTTGTTGCTTTTGCCATTGTCATTATATCTGGAGTAACTCCAAACTCATGTGCTGCAAACTTTGATCCAGTTCTTCCCCACCCAGTGATAACTTCATCAAAAATTAATAGAATTCCATGCTTATCACAAATTTCTCTTAATTTTTGTAAATACCCTTTCGGAGGAACTAATGTTCCTGTAGATCCAGCAATAGGTTCAACTATACATGCTGCAATATTTTCTCCACCAAAATTTGCACATATGGTTTCTAAATCATTCGCTAAATAATCTCCTGTTTCTGGTTGACCACTAACAAATTTATGTTCTGGTAAATGAGTATGGCTTATATGTTGAACACCTGGCATTAAAACGCTAGCAAACGTTTTAACATTATTAATCATTCCACCGACTGAAATACACCCTATATTCATTCCGTGATATCCTCGTTCTCTACCTACAAATCTAAATCTTTCTGCATGACCTTTGGCTCTATGATACGCAATTGCAATTTTAAGAGCAGTTTCAACTGCTGTTGATCCACAAATAGTATAAAATATTTTATTTAAATCACCTGGTGTATGTTTTGAAATTTTAGTAGCTAATTCAAATGATCCACCAAAACCTTGTTGGAATGGTTGGGCATAATCTAAAGTTTCTAATTGTTTTGTAACTGCTTCTGTTATTTCTTTTCTTCCATGACCAAGAGGATTACAAAACAAACCCGAGCTTGCATCAATTTGGGTTTTTCCATGGTGTGTTTTAAGATAGACACCTTTTGCTTCAGTAATTAATCTAGGATTTTTTTTAAAATCTTTATTGGATGTAAACGGCATCCAATGTTCATTTAGAGAATTAGGAATATTTGTTCTATTTTCTGAGCTCATAATTAATTATTATTTAAGTATTTTTTAAATTAATAGACTAAATTTGTTTGTTTGCTAGAAATTTATTAAAACTCAAATTGGACTAATCATACAATACAACTTTAAATTGTACAATTGAAAATTTTGCAATTCTGGTTCCAGATATAATTTGTTTTACTTCTATTCAAAATTGAATTTAAATATCTACAATTAAATAATTAAAGATAGGGGAATAAATGAAAAAAATAATAAGTTTTCTTCTAGGATGTTTTGTAGCTCTTAACTTAAGTATTTCTGCTGCTAATGCGGCTGCTAATGAAGTTAGAGTTGCTTATTTTCTAGAATGGCCAAGTCCAAATTTAGAGGATATGCAAAAAAAAGCGTTCGCTAAAGCTCTTGGTGTTCCAGTTAAATGGACAAATTTTACAAACGGTGGAGCAATGACTGATGCTATGCTTGCAGGAGATATAGATATTTCTTATTCTCAAGGTTTAGTACCTTTCATTAATGCTGTTAAATCTAAAGCACCAATTAAACTAGTTGATATTGCTATGGAATACGGAATGGGAGGAACAACTTGTGTTACTTCTAATGCTTCTGGAATTACAAAAGCAAATGCTACTGAATTAGAAGGTAAGAAAGTTGCTGTTCCATTAGGAACAATGGCTGAATACGTTTTTGATGAAAGTATGAAAGTAGTTGGAGCTGATAGAGGCAAAATGGATATTATTCAAATGGATCCTGAAGAAGGAGCTGCTGCATTAGTAAGTGGTGATGTTGTAATGGCATGTTTATTTGGTGGTAACTCAATTAAAGCTGCTACTGCTGTAGGATCAAGACTTCTAACAGTAGACGAAGCTAGAGCTGCAGGTATTCTTGGAATAGATATTACTTCAGTAACTACAAAGTTTATGAAAGAAAATCCAGGTATGCTTAGAACTTTTATAGAAGTAACTCACGAAGCTAATGCTAGATACAAAGCTGGTAAAAGCAATATGAGTGTTATGGCAAAAGCTTCAGAAATGAAAGTTGCTGATATGAAAGATACTTTAAGTGGATTTAAATTCCTAACTCCAGAAGAAACAAAAAGTTCTATGGAAAGTGGAAATCTTGATGCGTTCCTAAAAGGTATGGGAACTCCAAGAGGGAATGTAGACACTAGTTTCTTACCTTTATAATCTAAAGGTATTTAAAATTTAAATAGGCGCCAATTTTATTAAATTGGTGCCTATTTTTTTAATAAAAATTTTAATATAAAGTCATTTTATGAGTGATCTAATTTCTCAAAATCTTAATATGATTTTTAAGACTCCAAAAGGAGAAACGGTTCACGCTTTAAAAGATTTAAATTTTACACTTAAAAAAGGAGAACTTCTTACAGTTCTTGGTCCATCTGGTTGTGGGAAAACAACTTTACTTAATATCACTGCAGGATTTATCAGGCCAACTTCAGGTGTTATCACTTTAAATAATAAAGAAATTGATGGTCCTGGTGTTGAAAGAGGAATGGTTTTTCAACAAGGAGCTTTGTTTGAATGGTTAACTGTTGCAGAGAATGTAAACTTTGGATTAAGAATGAAGAAAGAAGATCCTATACAAACTGCAAAAAAAGTAGATGAGTGGTTGGAAATTGTAGGTTTACAGGGATTTGGTAATACTCCAACCTATCAGTTGTCAGGAGGAATGCAGCAAAGAGTTGCTCTAGCAAGATGTCTAATTAACGATCCAGATTTAATTTTAATGGATGAACCATTAGGTGCACTTGATGCATTAACCAGAGAAAAAATGCAGTCTTTAGTTTTAAAAATTTGGAAAGAAACTGGCAAAACAATTATCTTAATTACTCACTCAGTTGAAGAGGCTTTATTACTTGGTGAAAGACTTTACGTGATGGCTCCTAGACCAGGCCGTATACATAAAGAATACAATCTACCTTTTGCTTCGATGGGATTAAAAGAAGATTTAAGGGAAATAAAAAAAAATAAAGATTTTTCTGCAAAGCGTGAAGAAATTTTAGAAATGATTTGGAATATGGAAGAAGAAATTATGGGGAAAGATATTTAAATGCTTACTCAAATAGTAACTTTTTTAATTTTTGTAGCGGTTATAGGCTGTATTCTTTATGGAAGAAAACTAATTAAAACTGAAAAAGTTGATGCGGTATTTGGTAATCCTGAAAGAGCATTAGGTGGTACGCATTGGGTTATCGTAGGAAGCAGCTTTCTTCTTTTAGTTTGGCTTTATTATTCATGGGATATTGCAAAAGGATTTTATCCAAAATCTGCTAACGAACTTTGCCAAGTAGCAAAAGTAAATGACTCATTGCTAGGTTTAAAATATCAATTTCCTATTGAAGAAAGGGAATTCAAAAGTACATCTCAAATCAAGAAAGAAAATAAAAATCTTAATCTAATTTTAAACGAAATACAAAATTCTCAAGAAATAGATAATCAACAAAAAACAGTTCTTGCGGGATTTATAAAGAAAACAAATCAATTAATTCCATTATTAACAAATGAAGATTTGATTGAAAATGAAACCAAACAAAAGATTAATGATATAACAGGTAAAATTAACCTTTTAACTGAAAATTTTCAAAAACCAGATTATCCATTTGAAACTGAACAGGAACTTAATGAAAGACTTAAAGCTGTAAGTGAAGAAGGTGGATGGGGAATTGTAAAAGTACAATCAGGAACTGGTTCTATAGAAAATACTATGGAAGTACCCTTAATTCCAGCAACTGATAGAGGTTTAAAATTTCATGCTGCTGCGCAAGAATTAAACTTAATTAGTGATGAATTTTTTAAACTAAGAAATCATAATCCTCAATTTAAAAATCAAATTAAACAGCTTAAAGATGATATTAAATCTTATAGAAAAGATCTAAGTGACAGTGAGGAAGTAGCATCTACCTATGCAAAAAATATTATAAAGATCGCAAGAAGAATAGAATTTGCAAGTATATATCCACCTAATGCATTAAACAAAATGCAAAATGCTATTATTAAATTTGATAATGCACAATTAAAGACACAAGGTGGTCTAAGATTTATAGATATTTTGTTATTCCCAGCCGGAACAATAGTTGCTAGTGGTCCAAGTTGTTCTGAACAAGGTTCTGGTAGATGGCTTCCAAAACCATCTGATACTTTTAACAAGTTTATATTAATGTCAAAACCAAGCGTTGGTTACAAAGATATACCTCTTCTTTGGATAGATATGGTTGATGTCAGTAAAATGATTGGATTTATTTTACCTGATTGGATAGCAGATATTTTACCTGGTGAATATCCAGTTCATACTAAAGATGGAATTGTAAAAGAAAATTTCAAAGGTAATGTTTTAAAAGTTGTAACAGGTGATTTCAAATTATTTAAGGTACCAGTACCTTACGGACACATCTGGGATTCATTTTTGAGAGTTTTTCTAGGATTAGTGTTTGGAATAATCATTGGTGTACCGTTAGGTTTATTCATGGGACTAAATAGATTTGCCAAAGGTTTTTTTGATCCTTTGATTGAACTTTATAGACCTGTTCCCCCTTTAGCTTGGGCACCACTAATTATTTCTGTATTGGGTATAGATAACACTGGAAAAGTATTTCTTTTATTTATGGTTTCTTTATCAATTATGATTATTTCAGCTAGAGCTGGTGCCTCCGGGACTCAGCTTTCTAAGATTCATGCTGCTCATTCATTGGGAGCATCTAAACGACAAATACTAAGACACGTAATATTTCCTAATTCATTACCGGAAATTCTTACTGGTATAAGAGTTGCAGTAGGTATGTGTTGGGGAACTTTAGTTGCAGCAGAGTTTTTAGCAGGTACAACGGGTATTGGATTTGTAGAAAACGTTGCAAAAAAATATTTTCAATATGAAGTGATTTGGATAACAATATTTATAATGGGTATGCTTGGATTATTGTTTGATATCACTTTGAGAAAAATTATAGATAAAACAATCCCATGGCGCGGAAAAGGATAGTTTGAAAACGGATATTTTAAAAAAAGAAGTTATTAAAATCTTTAAAAAATTTGGCTTAAACAATAATCATGCTTTGATTTCGGCAAATGCTTTAATCAATGCCGAGTTAGTTGGCGCCTATGGGCACGGTCTTTCACGATTAAAAATGTATTGTGAAAGAATTTCTAAAAAAGTTATTAATCCAAAACCTAAAATTAAGATTAAAAAAATTTCACAGTCTATTTCACTTGTAGATGCAAATAATAGTATAGGTTTTGTAGCTGCAGATGTTGCTATAAAAAAAGCAATTCAAAATGCAAATAAAACAGGGATAGGAATGGTTGCAGTAAAAAATAGCGGTCATTATGGTCTTTCAGGGTATTATGCGGAACAAGCAGTAAAAAAAAATCTGGTTACTATGATTTACACAAGTGCACCACCAGCAGTAGCTCCTCATGGAGCATTAAAAAGTTTATTTGGTACTAACCCGATTTGTTTTGGAACTCCTACAGGTTCAAAAATTCCATTTATTTTAGATACCTCTATTTCAATGATTAATAGAGGAAAGATAAGAGTAGCTGCAAGAAATAATCAAAAAATTCCAGAAGGTGTTGCTTTAGATAAATTTGGCAAACCCACAACAGATGCAAAAAAAGCTCTTAAAGGAGTTCAGTTACCTATTGCTGGTTTTAGAGGTTCAGGATTAGCTTGGATGGTTGATATTTTAAGTGGTGTTTTAACAGGAAGTAATCATGCTGGCAGAGTTAAAGATCCATTTGATGATTTTTCAGGCCCTCAAAATATCGGCCATTTATTTATCACATTTAAAACAAATTTATTTGTGAAGGATTATAATAGTAGAATTAAAAATAATATTAAAACAATAAAAAAATTACCTAAAATTAAAGGTGTTAAAAATATTATGTACCCTGGTGAAAATAAATTTAAAAGGTTCAAAATGAATTCAAAAAAGGATATTAAAATTTCAGAAACAATTAAAAAAGATTTAAAAATACTTAAGAATTAAATTTATGCTATCAAATAAGGAAATAGTCTGTCCAAATAACCTTTTAGATGTTGCCCATAAAAAAAAGGGTGTTAAAGCAGCAATAGTTAACGCAGGTAAACCACTTCCTATGCTTTCAATACAAGATGCTGTAAATGAGAATTTAATAGAGCCAATTTTTATCGGTGATGAAAAAGAAATTTTAAAATGTGCTGAAGATTTAAAATGGGATATTTCTAATTATGAAATCATAAACGAACCTGTTGAAAATAATACTGCACCAATAGCTGCAAAATTAGCTAGTGAAAAAAAAGTTAGAATTATTGTCAAAGGACATATTCATACTGATGTTTTAATGAAAGAAGTTTTAAAAAGAGAATATGATTTATTAGGAAAAACTAGACTAAGTCATATCTGGCACATGACTATTGATAAAGAAAGCAAACCATTAATAATTACTGATGGAGCATTAAATGTATTGCCAAATATAAAAACAAAGATGCATATTTTAAAAAATGTAATAAATTTTTCAAATAGAATCAGAATTGATAAGCCAAAAGTTGCTATTCTTTCTGCTACTGAGGAAGTGCTAGATAGTGTTCCAAGTTCAAAAGAAGCAGCTGAAATAACAAAACTAGCTAAAGAAGATAATTTAAATGCAGATGTTTTTGGTCCATTAGCTTTTGATAATAGTATTTCAAAAAAATCAGCATCAATTAAAGGAATAAAAAATATTGTAGCTGGTGAAGCTGATGTTTTATTGGTTCCAAGTGTAGAAACAGGAAACGCTTTAGTTAAAATGTTAATATATTTCTGTGGAGCCTGTGCTGCTGGAGTTGTAATTGGTGGTAAAGTACCAGTGGTAATTACAAGTCGATCAGACGAAGCACCTGCTAGATTAGCCTCGATTGCTGCTGCAGTGGTAGCTTTAGATTAATAGTTTCATTGAAAAAAAAACTAATTTGCATTAAATAGTCCCATTAATTCAAATAAAAACTATGGCAATTACTTATTTAAAAAAATCTCCTAAAACATCTTCTACAGATGATACTAAAACTACTGAGATAGTTAAAAATTTATTAAAAGAAATTGAAAATTCAAAAGAAGAAGCATGTATCAATTTAACTAAAAAATTTGATAAATATGACGGTGAAATTATTGTTTCAAAAGAAAGAATTGAAAATATCAAAAAAGAATTAGATCAAAAAACAAAAGATGACATTCAATTTTCTCATGAAAGAGTAAGAAAATTTGCTGAAGCCCAATTAAAAAACTATGGTCAAGATTTTGAAGTAGAACTTTCTCCAGGATTATTTGCTGGTCAAAAATTAATACCAGTCAACACTGCCGGCTGTTATATACCTGGCGGACGTTACGCACATATAGCCTCTGCTGTTATGAGTGTAACAACAGCTAAAGTTGCTGGAGTAAAAAATATTATTGCCTGTAGTCCTCCCAAAGAGGGAGTTGGAGCTCATCCAGCAATTGTTTATACAGCTGATTTGTGTGGTGCTGATGTAATACTAAATTTAGGTGGAGTTCCTGGTATTGCTGCAATGACTAATGGACTATTTAAAAATCCACCTGCAGATATATTAGTTGGTCCAGGAAATCAGTTTGTTGCAGAGGCAAAAAGAATTTTATTTGGAAAAGTTGGAATAGATTTATTTGCCGGTCCAACAGAAATTGCTGTAATTGCGGATGACAAGGCTGATGCTGAAATGGTTGCTGTAGACTTAGTTGGTCAAGCTGAACATGGATATAATTCTCCTGCTTGGTTATACACAACCAGCAAAAGACTAGCTGAAGAAGTATTAAAAAGAGTTCCTGAATTGATTGCTGAATTGCCTGAAGTTCCAAGAACAAGTGCTGAAGCAGCATGGAGAGATTATGGTGAGGTTATACTTTGTGATACTGATGAGGAAATGGCTACTATAAGTGATGAGTATGCACCTGAACATTTAGAGGTTCAAACTCAAAATCTAGAATGGTTTCATAAAAGATTAAAAAATTATGGTTCACTATTTATTGGTGAAGAAACAACTGTTGCTTACGGAGATAAATGCTCTGGCACAAATCATATCTTGCCTACAAAAGGTGCTGGTCGTTATACAGGTGGATTGTTTGTAGGAAAATTTATTAAAACATTAAGTTTTCAAAGAATGACAAAAGAGTCTACAAAATCTGTTGGAGCAGCCTGTGCAAGGATTTCAAGATATGAAGGTATGGAAGCTCACGCCAGAACAGGTGATGCAAGACTTAGAAAATACGGTTTTTCTAATTAATTTTCTGGAATAAAAATTAAACACAATCCATTATTACAAAATCTTTTTCCAGTAGCAGTTGGACCATCTAAAAAAACATGACCATGATGAGCACCGCAGTTTGCACAATGATATTCAACTCGCTTCATACCAAAAGAATAATCTATTTTTGTTTTAAACGCTCCTGGTAACGCTTCTGAAAATGAAGGCCACCCTGTTCCACTATCAAATTTTGAATTAGATGCAAATAGCTTAGCATTACAGTTTGCACAATGATAAAATCCCTCTCTATCTTCTTTAAGTAAATCACTTGTAAAAGCTCTTTCTGTACCTTCATTAAACATTATATTTTTTTGAGCTTTTGAAAGATTTGGATTAATAATTTTTTTGGTTGCTGATGATAAAACCCTGTAGGGTAAAGCTAAAAATAATAAATAAGAAAATCCTAATAATTTTAAAAATTTTCTTTTATCAATCATATTAAATTAAGGATTAATTTAAAATTTCTTCAGTTTTTTCTTCTTTAATTTTGTCTTTTGTAACAATATTTTTTTTTGATTTTTTTATATTAATTAAATTAGCAAACTGATGATTTACATCTCTATGTCCAGCTTCATCATCTCTTATTACTCTTACAACATCTTTAAGTGTTGAATGTAGTGGTAGGTTCCAATAATTTATTGCAATTTCAGGAGCAGGTTGATCAGGAATAGTTCCAGCTTCAAGCTCATTTAAATATTCAGTATAACTAATAACAGCTTCCTCTTCAAAATAACCAACAATTCTATGTGCAGTTCTTTGAGAGACTAAATATATTATTGCATAAGTTAAAATAAAAATGAATTGAGCAATCATAATTATAAATCTTTCAATAGCAGTTGGTTTTGCAATATGAACAAAAGTCATTAAATGCATTCTTTCATTTTCAGCTTCATCTAAAAGAGTTTTTATCCAACCTTTATCATCTTCTATTTTTCTAAGAGATTTTAAGTGTAACAACATTCCAGCAACCATTCCTGGGACAGCTGCAACTGTTTCTAGTACTACAGCTCTATGGCCATATCTTTTTTTAAAAAAAGTATCTGCTAGCAACCTTAAAAATTTAGTAAAAGATAAAGCAACCTTGTCACTAAAGTTTTTTGGTTGAAAATGTTTATTTAAATCACTCATATTTTTAAAATAATTACTAATAGAGAATTTAACATGCGCTATAATTGTCACCTAAAAATGTTATTAATTAAAGAAAATATACTGTTTCTTTAACTATATAAATTGTAAGCAAGGACATAAAGCCAATTATAAATATATTAATATATTTCCATGTTTTATCACTCTGGGCATATTTTGAAAAGTAAACAGATAAATAACCCAACAGAAAGAAAAATATTAATGATGCAATTGATGCACCAACACCAAAATAAATTTTTTCATCAAAAAGAAAATTTTTTGAAAAATTTCCTAAAAAGAAAACCGTATCAGAATAAACATGTGCATTCAGATAAGTAAAACCAAGTGTCTTTAATAAAATCTCAGAACTAGAAATATCTTTAAATTCGCTATTAAAATTAACATCAATTTTTAAAGATTTGATTTTAGAATATATAAAATAAATTAAAAAAATTATTAATGAGATATTTAAAACTAACTCTACAAATAAATTAAAATATTGATGAAAAAAATGAAATAGAAGGATACCAGAAAATATTAATAATAAATCTGATAAAGAACAAACTATACAGACTAAAAATACATGTTGTTTTTTTAGCCCCTGCTCTATTACAAAAATGTTTTGTGCACCTATTGCTAATATTAAACTAAGCCCGGTAAAAAAACCCAATACCAGGTATTCCATCTAAAATCAGATTATTCTGAATTAGCCGTTAATGTTTTAATCTCTAAAATATTTTCGTTAGGATCTTTTACAAAAAAAGTTTCTTGCTCATATTTTGTACCTTTAAATCTTAAGTAAGGTTCATCATAATATTTCGCACCATTTTCTTTTAATCTATTTTTTAAAGCATCAAAATCTTTTCTAGATAAGTGAACTCCAAAATGAGGAACAGAAACATTTCCCATGTCCACATCATGTCTTTCACTGTCTAACTTATGATCACTTGCATGAAGTGTTAATTCATTTCCCCAAAAATCAACATCAGCCCATTCTTGAGCTGAGTTATCAAGTCGGCAACCCAAAGTTTCACTATAAAACTTTTTTGCTATTTCTAGATCTCCACAAGGGATTGCTAGATGAAAACAATTAGTGTTTTTGTACATAATTTCTCCTTTAAATACTGTTTAAAATAACTATATAAGCATTAATTATTTTTATCAAGCTGACAAATACTTATGAATGACTTTTTACAATCTATAATAGATAGAGATCCTGCGTCAAAATCAAAGTTAAGTTTAATTTTAACTTACCCAGGAGTTAAAGCTATTTTTTTTCATAAGATAGCTAATTTTTTTGCTATCGCTAAGTTTGATTTAATTGCAAGAATCATTTCACAACTTTCGCGATTCTTAACAGGTATAGAAATTCATCCTAAGGCTAAAATTGGAAAAAATTTATTTATTGATCATGGAATGGGTGTGGTCATTGGAGAAACATCTGAAATTGGAGATAACGTTACAATCTATCATATGGTAACTTTAGGAGGTATTGCTCCAAGTATAAACTCTGATAGCCAAAGAGAAATTAAAAGACATCCAACATTAATGGATAATGTGGTTGTTGGCTCTGGTGCGCAAATATTAGGTCCAGTTATAATTGGAAAGAATGCTAAAGTTGGAGCTAACGCAGTTGTTACAAAAAATGTCCCTGATAACGCAGTAATGATTGGCATACCTGCAAGAAATGTTGGTACAACCTCTGGAGAATTTAAACCCTATGCTGTTACAGAAGACTCTAAAGAAAATGGTAATGAAAAATAATCAAGAAGATTTTATTTCTGGAATTGGAAATACACCTTTAATTAAATTAAGAGCAGCCTCAGAAATTACTGGATGTAATATTTATGGCAAAGCTGAATTTTTAAATCCTGGTGGCTCAGTTAAAGATAGAGCTGCTTTAGCTCTTATTAAAGATGCTCAACAAAAAAAATTGATCTCCAAAGGTGGTATTGTTGTTGAAGGTACAGCTGGAAACACCGGTATAGGCTTAGGACTATTAGGTAATTCTCTTGGTTATAAAACTATTATTGTAATGAATGATAATCAAACCCAAGAAAAAAAAGATACTTTAAGAAACTTAGGTGCTGAATTAAGATTAGTACCAGCCAAACCTTATAAAGATGATAATAATTTTGTTAAAGTTGCAGCTAGATTAGCTGATGAATTAAGACCCACAAATAATAATGGGGTAGTCTGGGCTAACCAATTTGATAACACTGCTAATGCCAAAGGTCATTATGATGGAACTGGGAAAGAAATTTGGGAACAAACTGAAGGTAAAGTAGATGGCTTCGTTTGTTCTTCTGGAACTGGTGGAACGATTTCAGGTGTAAGTAATTTTTTAAAAGAAAAAAATAAAGATGTAAAAATTTATTTGTCAGATCCTAAAGGATCTTCTCTTTATAACTATATTAAAAATGGAGAGTTAAAGTCTGATGGAAATTCTATAACTGAAGGAATTGGATCTAGTAGAGTTACTAAAAATTTTGAAAATGCAAAAATTGATGATGCGTATTCAATAGATGATAATGAAGCTTTACCTATCCTCTATGATTTAATTCAAAATGAGGGATTAAGTTTAGGAACTAGCTGTGGAATTAATATTGCTGGAGCAATCAGATTAGGAAAAGAATTGGGGCCAGGAAAAACTATTGTAACTATCCTTTGTGATAGATCAGATAAATACAACTCAAAGATGTTTAACAAATCTTTTTTAAAGGAAAAAAAGCTTCCAATTCCTAGTTGGTTATAATATCGCATAGCTGCTATGTAACAAAACTGTTACTTTTTAAACATATATTTAATTAACGTAAAAATTAAATAAAGATTAGCGGAGATCTTTATTTGAATGGAGATACAATGCTTATAAAAAATACTTTAAAAATATTTGCTACTTACTGTGTAGCAATTCTAATATCTACTGCATCATTGGCTGGTATGAGTGACAACGATAAGTCCAAAGCTTGGGACTGCGTTGGTATTTATATGGCTAACTACTTTCTTCCATCTGGTGAAACATTTGAATACGCAATGAAAGAAAAATCTATATCAACTGTAAAGGTTTTAAAATCTTACGCTCTTGAAATAGGTATTCCAGAAAAAGAGTGGGATGAAGGAGTTAATAAAGCAGTGGATAAACATTACGGATCGAAATATGACAAAGCTAAAACTGACAAATGTCATTCTTACGTTGAGGCTTTAGTTCCTAATGGGGCTGAAAGAGTTAAAAAAGTAATCCAAACTTTATATTAATAGAAAGGAGCAAAAATGAAAAAGATAATAATAACTTTAATGTTTACAATTATTTCTACAGTGGCTTTTGCTAATTCAGGGAAATTTAATGCAAGTGGCATGGGATCTTGGGAAATGAATATCATGAATGCTGGCAATGGTAATATGGCTATAACTTATGATGGAAATGCTGGTCTTGCTGACAAAGACCCTAATAGTATATTTGATAAATCTACAATGAATTGTGTTGGAGGACTTACATTAGTGGGTGGTAAGTTTGAAGATGAAACAGGTATGTGTACTTTTTATTTAGCTGATGGTGAAAAAGTTTTTATAAATTACAAAGGTAAAGGAACTGGAGGTCAAGGTGGATCTGGAAGTTTTATAATTGTTGGCGGTACTGGAAAATATGAAAAAATTTCAGGAACTGGTTTTTCAAGTAGACAGAACCTTAAAGGAAAAAGTGGATTTGCTCATTCAATGAATCAAATGAGTGGTGAGTACACATATTAAATTAATTAATTAAAGGAGATAAAATGGAAAAAGAAATGTTAGTAGTGGCTAAATTAAAAGAAGGTACGTTAGAAAAGTTTATGGGATTTATGCAATCACCAGAGGGTTTGGCAGAAAGAGCTAAAGTTGCAGTAGTGGAAAAAACTATTGGAACGGTAGCCCCAGATAAAAAAACTGTGATGTTTAAGATATTTTGCATTGATGAACCTGGATTGCATAAGTTCATTGAAGGTACTGAGGTATCAAAACCTGTTATGGATGCTGTTATAGATAGCTATTCCATTTATGATTTAACAAAAGTAAAATAGGAGAAATATGAAAAATTATATAGTCACACACACTTTTAAGTCAAAAGAGGCAAAAGCTAAAATGATAGAAGTTACTGGTTCAATGTCGATGGAAGATATGACTAAGGCAATGACAAGTGACAATGCAAAGTGTCAAATGAGCTGGAATACGCCAGGTGATAACTTAACAATGTTTTGCTGGTGGAAAGGTACAGATCCAGATGCAATTAATAAACAATTAGAGTCTATGAACGATTTCTATGAACCTCACAAATTTGTTGAGTGTACAGATGATATTATAGATTTTAATGCTAAATAAAAGTATCTAAACTTTGACTCAATAAGGAGAAACAATGAAGGCAATTTATACTAGAACAATGAGAGTGAAAGATGATGGTCTAGGAAAAGCTATGGAAATTGGAAAAGGTTTAGCAGCAGTTAGAAAAAAACATTATCCTAACCATGATGTCTATTTTTCTTTTCAAATGGGTGGAGATCCAAGAACAATAAGAGAAACTTTAATTGGAACTATGTTTGAAGGTGATAATGATGCTGACGCTAACATGTCTGCAGATCCTGAATATATAAAACTTCAAGAGCAATTAAAAGATGTTGCTATAGAAGGAACAATTGAAGATGAGATCAGACCGATCTTTAGTGAATAAATTTAACAAAGGATTAAGAAAATAGTAATGATAGATAAATTTGGTGGAATATTTTACTTAGCAATTTTTATAATTCATTTTATAGGTTATGCTTTTTATGGATTTAGATGTGTTGTCCAAACTCAAACTTTTTTGGATAAATATGGGATCGATGCTACAGGCGCAGGTGTAGTTAGATTTTTTGGATGTTTTTTTATCGGTTCAACCTTAATGGCAATCTATGTCGGCTTTATAAGACCTAACGGCTTAGAAGCTGCTTGGGCATTCTTTAATTTAGTATTTTTACAAAACCTATGTGCTTTTATTGTTGGTTTTTATAGTACTAAAATAAATAAACTTGGACATACAGATAAAACTTCGGATGAAGCAATTTATGGCCCATTAGCCCATACTATATTAAGTGCTGTACTTTGTTATGGTTTGGCTGATAAAATCTACGTTTAAATAAAAGGAGATGTCATGGCAGGAGTAGAAGTGAAAACTTTTGAAAAAGCAGATGAAGTTAATAATAGTTTTAATAATGCAAAAATTGAAGCAGTAAAAGTTGGAAACCAGAGGGTAATGAAACTTACATTGCAACCTGGATGGAAATGGTCAAAAGATATCAAGCCTACAGTTGGTGGTGATAGCTGCCAAGCAACACATTTGGGTGTAATTGTTTCAGGAGCTGTTTGCGCGAAACATAATGATGGTACAGAGATGACATACAAAGCTGGGGATGCTTATTCGATTCAGCCTGGACACGATGGTTGGGTAGTTGGAAATGAACCAGCAGTTGTTTATGAATTTCATGGAATGTGGGGTGAATGATCTTTAATGCCAGGTTTTGTTATTTTTAATATAGAAATAAAAAAACCTGAAGAATATAAAGAATACGTTGAGAAGGTAACATCAATAGCTAAAAAATTTGGAGGTGAATATATTGTCAGAGGTGGTGAAACTAAAGTGATTGAAGGTACCTGGACATATCCCAGAACAATCATTATAAAATTTCCAAGTTACGAAAAAGCTTTAGAGTGGTATGACTCAGAGGAATATAAACCAATTAAACAAATCCGTTTAGACAATTCAGTCAGTAATGGAATAATTATTAAAGGAGTATAAAATGTCGATGTTAGAGAAATATACAAAAGCAATTAATAATAAAGATGAGTCAACTATGAATGAACTTTTGCATGATGATTTTAAATTTACAATGCATAAATCAGGAAATACCATAGGTAAGGCTGATGTTATAAAATGGGCAATGAGTGGCGATATTAATCAAGATAAAGCAAGAGTAGTCTACGAAAATGATGAAGTTGGAGTTCATCATTCAATAGTTACATTTAATGATGGAAATGTTGAAGCTGTAATGGCAGTTTACAAATACAAAGATGGAAAAATTATTAGTTTAGAGACAGGTGCAACTAAACTTTCAAAATAAGTGAAAAATATAGATTTTTATTTTTCAATAGGAAGTACATATACCTATCTGACTGTCACTAGAATTCTTGATGTAGAAAAAAAGCATCAGATTAAATTTAATTGGAAACCTTTTAGTGTCAGAGTAATTATGAAAGAAATGGACAATATTCCATTTCCGAAAGATAAAATAAATAAAGTAAATTATATGTGGCGAGACATAGAGAGACGTGCTGAGGGCTATGGTTTTTTTGCTAAAACACCAGTGCCCTATCCATTATCTGAATTTGACTTAGCAAATCAAATTGCTATTCTTGGATTAGATAAAGGTTGGGGTACAGATTATATCAGACTTACTTATAAAAAATGGTTTCAAGAAGGAAAAGAACCAGCTATCGATCCTAGTATTTCTGAAATTTGTAAAGAATTAGGTTTAAATAAAGACGAGATAATTTCTAGAGCCAAATCTGAAATATTCGAGAAAAAATATATGTCGAATACAGATTCTGCACGAAAAAAAAAAGTATTTGGTAGTCCATCTTTTATAGTTGAAAATGAAATATTTTGGGGTGATGATAGAATGGAAGATGCTATTAATTGGGCAAAAAAATAATGTTGCCTAAAAAATATTCAAACTTTCTATTTATATTGGTCATGGGCTTTAGCATGAGTTTAATCATGACTTTAATCATTACATATATTAATACTGGTATGGATAATGGATATCTGAATAGGTTTATGAAAGCATGGGTAGTTGGACTTCCTATCGCTATAGCAGCTGCATTTTTAGTTGGTCCTCTTGCAAAAAAGTTTGTAGATAAAATAACTAAATAATCATATTCTCTGTAATGAGTGTTTTTTCAGGTTATATGTTTTTAGGACTTGGTATCTTAACTGGTATTAGTGCTAATAGTTTTGCAAAAATTTCAGATGGATTTTCAAAACTAAACCCAACAATTGCATGTCTTGTATTAATGTTTGTTTGTATGTTTTCTCTTTCAAAAGCAATGTCAGTAATCCCAGTTGGCTTTACTTATGCGACTTACGGAGGTTTAACAATAACTGCAATTGCTGTTTTTGGTTTGATTAAATACAATCAAATGCCAAACTTTTATGGAATATTAGGGATCTCGTTAATAATAATTGGAGTAATTATATTAAATACTTTTGGTAAAACTACTTAGCAACAGGTTTCAATAATTTCAAAATTTTATTTTGGATCTTCAAGTTAGCAGAAGAGACAATATTACCGGCTTTAATCGCATCATTATTATTCCAAGTACTCACGACACCACCAGCAGCTTTTATAATTGGAATTAAAGGGTGAATATCCCATTTTTTATTTGCACATTGAATAACAACATCTACTTTTCCTTCTGCAAGGTGAGAATAACTAAGGGCATCTGCACAGGGAAATTGCATTAACTTTAATATTTGAGGTATTTTTTTTTGTTTATTTAAGGATAACATTCCATGAAAAGCAGCTGACATTTTAATATTTTTAAAAGAAGCTTTTTTATTAACTTTTATTTTCTTTCTTTTTCCATTTTCAACTACATGGGCTAACTTATCCGACGAATTAAAGTAAAATTTTCTAAGTACTGGATAATTAGCTAAACCAACTACAGGTGTGCCTTTATAATTTAGAGAAACTAAATTGCTCCAAGTAGGATTTCCTATTACATAGGACCTGGTTCCATCAATTGGGTCAATTATCCAAGTGTATTCACTTTTAGTTTTTTTATATCCAAATTCTTCACCAATCACTTGATGGTTTGGAAATTTCTTTTTAATCTCATTTCTAATAAATTTTTCAAATGCTTTATCTGAGGTTGTAACTGGGTCATATCCCCTTCCCTTTAATTTATTTGAAACTTTAAAGGTTTTGTTCAATTTGGAGTAATAATAACTGGTTAATTTCCTTGCTAAATTTTCAAGGAATTTTGAGTAAATTTTATATTCTCTAGAATTTAATATTGGCACACAGGACTAATACTATTTAATTACTATTGATTAAAGCTAAATTTTAAATAATCATTTAAAATCTTTATGAAAATTGAATTAAATGAAAATAAAGTTTTTTTAGAAAATAAAGGGTTAAAAAAAGAAATTCATCCATTTTGGCTTAGAGAAAGAATTGATGGAGATAAATACATAGATCAAATCACACAACAAAGACTTTTCGATCCAACAGAACTGAAAAACAACATTAAAATCGATAAATTAAACTTATCTGATAATTTCTTGGAAGTTACATTTAACGATGGCACTTACAATAAATATAGTATCGAAAATATTTTAAAAGAGTTTTTAAACGACAGTTATAACCAAAATGTAGGTAAAGTTAAATGGGACTCTTCATTTAAAATCTCAAATAATTTTAATTTTGAAGAAAATATTTTTGAAAAGAAAAGTATGTATGAAGCTTTAATCCATTTTTATAAATACGGTTTTGTTATATTTAAAAAAGTACCTACCCAAAATAATTTTATTGTAAATTTCGCTAATTCAATTGGAAGTGTTAGAAGAACAAATTTTGGAGAATTTTTTAATGTTAAATCAAAACCCAATCCAAATGATTTAGCATATACATCATTACCTCTAGCTCCTCATACAGACAATCCCTATAGAAATCCTGTGCCATGTATTCAATTACTACATTGTATCGAGAACGAAGTTACAGGAGGTTTGTCTACTTTAGTTGATGGTTATAATGTAAGTGAAAGTCTTAAAAAAGATTATCCTGAATATTATAAAATTTTAACTGAAACAAAAGTAAGATTTCAATTTATAGATCGAAGTGTCATTTTAGAAAATTGGTCAGAAATGATTGAACTTGATCAAAACGGAAATTTTAAACAAGTAAGATTTAGTCCGAGGCTCGATTTTGTTCCTTTAATAGATAAAGAAAAATTAGAATTATTTTATTCGGCAAGAAAAAAAATATCTGAGCTATATAATTCAGATAAATTCCGTATTGAATTTAAATTAATTCCAGGTGATTTAATAATGATGGACAATCATAGACTTTTACATGGTCGAACTAGATACGATGCTAATGAAGGTAATAGATTTCTTCAGGGTTGTTATATTGATTATGATAGTACAGAAGGTAAATTAAAACATCTCAAGCGAGAGTTAAATATTTAAATTTATTTTTTAAAACAGTTATTGACTAGTATTGCCATCAGTATCCAAATAACAAATGTTTCTCCATGTGTAAATGAATAGTCTGCACCAGCAAATCCTGCAACAATATTTATTCCATAAATAATTATTGTAGAGATAATAAGACTAGAAATTAAATTAATTAATCCACTTATATATTTCATAATTTAAATTTATATATATTTGTCTTTAATGCAATTCAAAATTTAATGAGGGGCTCTAAATTTACTATGACAAGCCTTACAATTACTCCACATAAATTTTTGTAAGGTAGCTCTAACATCATCACTAGACTCTATAACTTTAACTAGCTCAATCATGTCAGTAGAGGATTTTTTCATCAAACTGTTAAACTCATCTTTATTCTCCCATATAATTGGTAAAGCCCCTGTTTTAAAACCCTCTTTTGTATTATCTGGAAAATATTCGAGTAAAGTTAAGTAATTTTCACTCATTTCTTTCATCAAGCTTGAAGCCTTAACAAAATCACCTTTACTGGCAAAAGTTTGAACCCTCTTAGCAGTACTGTAATTTTTACTAAATAATGCTTTTCTACCTTTAATAATTTCTTCTACAGTTTGAGCGTTGGTGGAAAAAGGAAAGATTAAGGAAAAAATAATTATAAATATTTTTATTATTTTTATTTTTTGTACCATAAACTTTATATTGTCATGAATACTGAGAATTTCCCTTCAATAAGTTGATAAATAACATAAGGCTCATCCTTATCACCAGGCATACCTGGTGTGCCAATCGGCATTCCGGGCAATGCTATTCCATCAATATCAGGTTGCTCTTTTAATAATTTATTTATCGCTTCTAGCGGAACATGACCTTCAATAAAGTATTTGTCCATGATTGTAGTGTGACAAGACTGCATTTCTAACGGAATATTAAATTTTTGTTTAATTGTATGAAGACTTCCCATATCTGTTTGTTTTACTTTAAATTTTTCTTTTTCTAAAAATGAAACATATCCATTGCAACATCCACAAGTAGGAGTTTTAAAAATTTCGACATTCTGTTTATTATTAATATTAGCCAAAGCATTTTTTTCATATGTTGCAAAATTAATTATATAAAAGAATGATATTGTTAATATCATTAAGACTGCTAACCTAATCAAATTATTTTTTAATATCATATGAAATAATAATTAACTACTAACCCTTATATCAACAAAAAAATATTAGGTATATCATCCATATTGTTCAATTTGGTCACAGTTGTTTTAATAACAGAGACTCCTTTAAAATTTTATTTATGATATTCTTAAATCCTATGAAACTAACAAATAACTCAACAGAATATGGCTTTATTTCTAAAACATTTCATTGGTTAAGTGCCGCAGCATTAATTCTTCAAATACCATTGGGTTTCTACTTGGTTGATCTTGATTTTAATGAAACAAGATTAACTATTGAGAGTATTCATGTTGTTGTTGGTCTTTCGATATTTTATTTAACTATATTGAGGTTAATCTATAAAATTTTCAATCCAACTCCATCTTTAGGTAACAGTGTTTTTCCAGGACAAAAGTTAATAGCGACAATGAATCATGTACTTTTGTATTTAACTATTTTGACTATTACTATTTCAGGTGCTTTAAAAAAATTATTTAATGGTGAAATACTTGACTTATTTTTCTTTAATCTAGAAATTAAAGATAACTTCGAACTAGCAGAAATATTTTATGATATCCATATAATTTCAAATTATTTTCTGATTGCCTTAATCTCATTACATATTTTAGCAGTAATAGCACATAAAGTTTTATTTAAAGAAAACTTACTAAAAAGAATCTTATAAAATAAAACAATCCAGTTTATCTCTAAATTGAATGTAATTTTTATATTTATAATTAATTTCCTCAATACCTTCTAAAATTTCATTTTTTGATAATGGTAATAAAATTGAGATATATCTATTTTCAATCATAGTAAGATATTTTTTTTTATTGATTTTAACTTTATAGATAAAGTTTTTTCTTTTTCGTTGAGGATAAAGTCTAGTGATGAGTTTTAAAACCTTGTTATCTCTTTTAAGAGATTTATTAAGTCTTATTTTCATTTTTCTAAAGGTAGGTAATTCATTTTTTTTACTATCTAATGTTAAAATAAAAATTTTACCATTATGTTTCAAATTTTTCTTACAAAGAAATAATAATCTCTTTATTTTTTTAAAAGTTAACAAATGAATTGTTTGTTTAATCAAAATTAAATCAAATTTTTTCTTACTAGTTAAAAAGAATGATGTGGCATCTGATTTTTTGAAATTTATTCTTTTATCTTTATCTTTGTGATTTATAATATCAATACCGGTTGGCTTATTTTTAAGTTTTAAACTTGATTTTATTGTTCCTAAGATTTTACCTCGACCACATCCAATATCTAATATTTCAGAATTTGGGTTTAATTTTATATTTTTGAATAAAAATTTATGAAATGACCTAATGTAATCATTGGAAGAAAGCCAAGTTTTATTATCCCAGTTTTTAATGACAGTTGATGCCAAATTTTTTAAGTCTCCAATAATTATAGGGCCATGGAGTTACAAAACCTGCTCCAAGCATTAAAGGTATAACCCACCAAGTTAATATTGCTCCACCAGTTAAAAAATAATCAGTTAAATTCATCGCAATTTCCATACTTACCATAGCGATAAAGCTCATACCTAAAGCTGTTTTTAATGCATTATTAAAACTTATATTTTGTCTAAGTAAGATAAAAGTTTCAAGCATTACGCTAGTTATTAAACCATTTATTATTGCAAGAATCATTATTCCTAAAACCGGAAATGGTATTTCTGTTAATTGAAAAAATAAAATAGTACCAAAATCTCCTATGGCACATCCGAGCAAACACCATGCAGTATTTTTTGCACTTTGTTTCCAGGTATTTTTACAGGACCAGTCAAATGTAGTGGTTTCCATAATTTTATGATAATATTTACTTATGATTTTTAAACAAGTTTTTGATCAAAAATCCAGCACTTACACCTACATAATTGCCTCAGCAGAGGGAAGAGAAGCTTTAATCATTGATCCTGTTTTAGAAAATGTTGAGGACTACATAAAGTTACTTACTGAATTAAATTTAAAACTAGTAAAGGTAATAGATACCCATATTCATGCTGATCATGTCACTGGTGCTGGTAAATTGAGAGACAAAACTCAATGTGTGACTATTATGGGAGAACACACCCCGACAGATGCTGTTGAGATAAAAGTTAAAGATGAAGAAATAATTAAACTTGATCAATTAAAGATTAAAGCTCTTTATACTCCAGGCCATACTTCTGACAGCTTTAGTTTTTTAATGGATAATTATTTATTTTCAGGAGATACCTTGCTCATTAATGGTACTGGAAGAACAGATTTCCAAAATGGTAATTCAAAAGATGCTTATAACTCGTTATTCAATAGACTTTTAAAACTACCTGACGAAACTCTTGTCTACCCCGCGCATGATTATAAGGGAGAAAAAGTTAGTACCATTGGAAAAGAAAAGAAATTTAATCCAAGATTACAGGTTAATAATGTTGAGGAATATATTGAGATAATGAACAACCTAAATTTAAAGAAGCCAGTAGCAATAGATTTTAATGTTGCAAATAATCTTAAATTAGGTGCTGAACTTTAAATTGAAGATTTAATAGCCTCGTAAATTAAATCTTTAGTTGTCTCACCAACACTTCTATAAATTTCTTTGTTATCTTTAAAAATTAAAAGTGTAGTTTGGTACTGTACATTTAGTAAATTAGCAATTTCTTCATTTGTTACATCAAATGAAAAATATTCAATATTATCAAATTTAATGTCGGATAGTCCACCTTCATTTTTGGCTTGCTTGAGAATTTTCATCTGACCAGCGCAAGATGAACAATATTTAATCCAAGAACTTACTACTACAAATTTACCCTCTGACTGTGCTTTATCAAACAACTCTTTATTAAAGGTTGTCTTTTTCTCCATCGCATTAGCACTAAAAGCTAATATACAAAAAATAAATATGTAAATTTTTTTCATAGGTTTTTATACAACAAAAATTAGAAACCAATAAGATGCTAATCCAGAAAAAATTGTCGCAATTATACTTCGAGATAATATCCCAATCACCATTGCAATTATTGCTGCTAATATCTTTGGGTTTTCCTCTATTTGGAATAGTCCTGTCTCATTTATAAAAATTGCAGGAAAAATAATAGCTGGGAATATTGCAGATGGTACAAAAGATAATATCTCTCTTATCCTGTCATTAAACATTTCTTTTTTGATTAATGCTATCATTGTAAATCTAGTGAGATAAGTAATTAATCCACAATATATAATTAAAGTCCAATTGCTCATTTTATTTTAATGGTTTTGGTTAATATCATAGCAGTAAATAAACCAGCTAAAGCTGCAACTATTACATAAGCTTTGAAAGGAATATAATTATAACCTAGAGTAGCTACTGTTCCCGAAATAATTATTACAATTACATTTATAAATTTTCTAAAATCATTAACTAATAATGCTAAAAAAGTTAATGGAACAGCAAAACTTAGCCCCAGCTTTTCAGGTATAGATGCACCTAAAATGATTCCTAATAATGTTGTTGATTGCCAGATAACCCAACAAGTTGCCCCACCACCAACTAGATGAAAATATCGATTTCTATCTTTATTTTTCTTTAAATATTCATTGGATATTGCAAAAGCTTGATCAATTAGAAAGTAAGAAATTATAATTTTCCAAATTAATTTCAAATCTGATAAATGTTCAGAGACTACTGCTCCATAAAGTAAATGTCTTGAGTTTACAGCTCCGACTGAACTAATGATAACTAAAGAAGAAGCACCTCCAGAAAATAATTGTAAAAGAACAATCTGGGAAGCGCCACCAAATACTATTAAAGACATTCCCATTGTTTCTAAAGGGGTAAATCCTATATCAATAGCAAGGACACCAAATATTAAACCAAATGGTACAACGGGTATCATCAATGGACTTACATCAACAATTCCTTTTAAGAATATTTTAAAATTACTATTCATTTTATTAAAAAGCTTTCTATTAGAAGCAAACTATATGATCAATATGAATTGGCCTTTTGATACCAAATTTTTCGTCAATCTCATGTTGATGGATATGATGAGAGTGAACAAAAACTGGAATTAGGGTATTACTGGGAGTTTTAAGTGTATAAATAAAATTAGTACCTCTAAACTTTCTATCCACTACTTCAAATTTTAAATTACTTTTATCATCATGGTGTAAGTCCTCTGGTTGTACTAAAAGCTTTACTTTTGATCCTATTGGAAAAGGCTTAATAAAATTACCAGTAATTGTTCCAAGGTCTTTATTTTCCAAGCTTTTAGGACTTGTTACTTCAGCATGAATAAGTGTTCCTCTATTTAAAAAGTTAACTACTTCAATTGAGTTAGGTAAATGGTATACGTTATATGGATCATCGAATTGTTTCAGCTCTTGATTTAAAATTATTCCACATTTAGATCCTAAATAAAAAGCTTCATAAGAGTCATGAGTAACAATTATTGTGGTGATCTTTGAACTCTTTAATATTTTTTTTAATTTTTCTTGTATTTCTTCTTTAAAACTCTGATCCACATTTGATAATGGTTCATCTAATAATAATAAATCAGGCTGAGTTACTAAAGATCTTGCAAGAGAAGCTCTTTGTGCTTCACCGGCACTAATTTCATGTGGATATTTATCTAATATTAATGAAATATCTAGTAATTCTATAATTTCTTGTAAGCTGACTTGATGATCTTTTTTACCTTTATTTTTTTCAGCACCTAACAATATATTTTTTTCAACAGTGTAATGTGGAAATAAACTATTTTCTTGAAACGCCAGAGATATGTTTCTATCTTCTGGTTCAAGATTTATTTTTTCTGAGGATAAAACATTTCCCTTTAGTTCTATCGATCCTTTTTTAATTTTTTCTAAACCTGCAATTGTTCTTAGAATAGTAGTTTTTCCAATACCTGATGGACCCAAAAGGCAAATAACATCTCCTTCTTTCTCAATAGCAAAGGATACATTTGCTACTTTAGTTTTGCCTCCAACCTTAAAATCAACATTTTTAACTTCAAAAAAATTTTTACTCATTATTTTCTTTTAAAATATATTTTGAACTAATTATAATGAATAAAGAAGCAATTAGTATTAAAAACAATGAAGGTACTGCAGCAGCCTCCAATAAGTCCTCAGAGGCAGAAATGTATGCTGTTGTTGCAAAAGTTTCAAAATTAAAAGGTCTTAAAATTAATGTAATGGGTAATTCTCTTATTATTTCTAATGAGATTAAAATAATTATAAATAAAAGAGAATTTCTCAAAAAAGGAATATGAATATTCATAAATGTTTTTCTTTTAGAATAGCCTAATAGGTACGCACTCTCATCTACTGAAATGTTAATTTTTTCATATCCTGACTTTATTCCATTAAAAGCTAAAGAATAAAATCTTATAAAATAAACTAATACCAAACCAAGAATAGAACCAATAAAAACTTTTTTGATTGAAGCAAATCCTAATGATTTAATTATACTGTCATCCAACCAAGCAATAAAAGTAATAAATGCTATAGCTAATATAACTCCAGGAATAGCATAGCCTGAAATTGATATGGTTGATAAAAAATTTAAACTTTTATTGTTTGAAACTCTATTTCCGTAGTTTGATATAAGTGAAAATATTAATAAAACTAGGCTAGATAATACAACAAGATATAAAGTATTCAGTACAAGATCAATTATCTGTAAGTCAAATAAATTTTCAGGAAATTTTATTGTCCAATATAGCATTTGACCTAATGGAAATAAAAAACTCATAAAAAATATTAAAAAACAAAATATAAATGCTAAAAAAGAACTTTTACCAAAAAGTTTAGTTTTTTGTTTTTGTTTAAATCCTCCTTTAGAATTGAGATGATATTTTGCTCTGCGTCTAGATAAATTTTCTAAAACAAATAAAGAAAATATAAATAGTAATAAAAAAAAAGATATTCGATTTGCAAAAGCTAAATCATCAAAAGTTATCCATGAATTATAAATACCTGTGGTTAATGTATTAATGGAAAAAAAATCAACTGCTCCAAATTCTGCTAGAGTTTCCATGGCAACGAGCGATAATCCAGCAACTATTGCAGGCCGCGCTGCTGGTAAAATTATTTTATAAAAAGATTTAAATTTAGAAAAACCAAGATTTTTACCTAAATCAATTAAGTTTTGAGATTGATATAAAAATGATGCTCTAGCAAGAATATAAACGTAAGCATACAAAGAAAAAGATATCGACAATATTGCTCCAAACATACCATCAAATTTTGGAATATTTTTATTATAATTTGCATCACCAAATAAATTTTTTAAAATAGTAAATGCAGTTCCATAATTTTCAAAAAAAGCTGTTAAAGAGTAAGCATAAATATAGGGAGGAACTGCGAATGATAATATCAGTGCCCATTTAAAAAAGTTACTACCTGGAAAATTATAAAAAGATACTAAATAGGCTGTCCCAGTGCCAATCACAAATGTTAGTGCTAATACAGATATTAATAAAATTATCGAATTAAAGATATACTCCATTAAAAAAGTATTCTTTAAAATTTCATAATAATTAGAAGTACTTTCAAAAAAACTGCTAAATACAGTAATAATAGGAATTAATACTACAAAAGAAATTAAGAAAGAAGAAAGATACCAGCTATTAAATTTCATATTACAATCCGCCTTATAAACATGAAAAAAGTAAAGTGTCCAGTATGAATCCCCATTCATACCAGACACTATTCAAGAAAATCAAAAATTAAATACTTTTAGAATATGCGGAACCTCCTTAGTTTTAATTTGAGATATTTTTCTTTGATTTAATCTTTTATTGATTTTTTCACACTCCAACTTACATGGGGAACATGGCTTGGAAGATTTATTTAAATCAATATCAGAAATAAATTTTTTTTCTTTCATTTACTTCCAACCTGCAGCTGTCATTACCTCTAATGCATCTGTTTGTTTTGCTCCATAGCTTGAAACTTTAGTTTTTAGATCTTGTTTAAAATCTAATCCTAAATTATTCACAACTAATGGATTTGGTGAAACACCATCTATCATTGGAAACTCAAAAGTATTATTAGTGAAATGTTCTTGAGCCTCTGGAGTTAATAGATACTCAACAAGTGCTATTGCATTAGACTTATTAGGCGCCCCCTTGACCATGGCAGCACAACTAATATTCATGTGTGTACCTCTATCATTTTGGTTTGGAAAAAATGCTTTAACTTTTTTAGCTGCTGCTTGTTGTTCAGCTCCTTTATTTCCAGATAACATAAGTGCTAAGTAATAAGTGTTAGCTACCGCTATGTCAGCTTCTCCAGCTGCTACTGCCATAATTTGTGCTCTATCATTACCTTTTGGTGTTCTTGCCATATTAGCAACAACGCCTTCAGCCCATTTAGCTGTAGCTGCTTTTCCATTGTTCTTAACTAAAGAAGCTACAAGTGACTTATTATAAATATTACTTGATTTTCTTATTACTAATCTGCCTTTCCATTTTGGATCAGCTAAACTTTCATATGTTAATCCAGATAACTCAGCACCACTAACTCTTTCTGGAGCATAGTAAATAATTCTTGCTCTTTTAGCTACTCCAACCCAATGCGAAGTTCTAAAGTTAGACGGAACAGCTGCTTTAATTGCTGCAGATGTTAATCCTCCTTGGGTCATTCCTTTTGCTTTGAATGCTCCACATCTTCCTGCATCTGCTGTGATATACAAATCAGCTGAAGAGTCGGTACCCTCTTCAATCATTCTTTTTTCAAGCGCTCCTGCTTTACCGTTTATTAAATTTACTTTAATTCCAGTTTTGTTTGTAAACTTGGAATAAAGCTCTGCATCCGCTTTATAGTGTCTTGCATTAAATACATTTACTTCATTTGCAATTGCAAATGTTGATACAAACAATGATGTAATTAAAGCAATTATCCATCCTCTTTTCATTTAAGACCCTTATCTCCGCATATTGATTAATTGAAAATGATAACTATTCTCAATGAGAATGATTATCAATCGCAATAATGTCGCAGGTATTTTAAGACTTCCAGTCGCCTATTTTACTAAAAAGGAAGTTTCTAAATGCTTGAACTCTAGCAGTATTTTTTAATGATTGAGGATAAACGAAATGAGCCTCAGTAATTGGTCCCTCTGATTTAGGTAGCACTTTAATTACATTGTTTGAATTTGTAACTAAATACTCAGGTAATGCTGCAAGTCCTACTCCAGATTCGACTGCTAAAAGAAGTCCCATCACACTATTAACTTTCATAATAGATTTCCTTTTTTTACTGTCATGCATACCAAGTTTTAAGGCCCAATCTGGATTATAAACTGGAGATGGAGCGCCTTTTCCAAACGAGATGAATTTATGTTTGTTTAAATCAGCTATTGTTTTGGGCATTCCGTATTTTTCTAAATATTTATTAGAACCATATATAAAGTACTTAATATCAACGAGTTTTTTTTGAATATAATTAAGCTGTTTTGGTCTTCTCATAAAAATACCTATGTCTGCCTGACGGGTGCTTAAATCAAGCTCTTTATCATCAAAAACTAAGTCAATTTCTATTTCTGGATTTAAACTCATAAATTCCTGGATTCTTGGAGTAAGCCAGTGAGTTCCAAAACTTCTAACTGTTGTAATGGTTAATTTTCCAGTTGGTTTATTCTTTTGGTCTCCTAATGAGGTTTCTACCTCTTTTAACTTACTTATAACCTCATGAGCTGTTTTAAATACATATTCACCATTTTCGGTCAAAGTTAAACCTCTAGCATGTCTCTCAAATAACTGAACCTTTAAATCCTGCTCTAGAGATTGAATTTGTCTACTGATGGCTGATTGACTAAGATTTAAATTTACTGTGGCATTGGTGAAACTGCCTGCCTCAGCAACTGCGTGAAATATTTTTAATTTATCCCAATCCATTATTTATTAAGGTCAACCAAAACTCTTCCTGAAATTTCACCTTTTAATATTTTAGGGTAAGTCTCGATTAACTCTTCCAAGCTAACTGTTTGAATAGATTTTTCTAATAAATCAAAATCAATTAAATTTGCAGCTTCACCCCAAATAAATTCTCTTCTTTTTATACTACAATTTGCTGAGTCCATTCCCCAAAGTTTAATTCCTCTAAGCATGAAAGGGATAACACTTGTATTAAGTTCATTAGTATTTGCATTACCACAAACTGCTATAATTCCATTTGGATTAGTTTGAACTATTGCATTAGCTAATATCTTTCCTCCAACAGTATCTACAACACCATCCCACAAACCTTTATCGATAAGTCTTGGATCTTTGTCAAATTCAGCTCGATTTACAACAGTTTTAGCACCTAAAGATTTTAAATAATCTGCTTTAGAGTCCTTTCCTGTAACTGCAGTAACGTTGTATCCCATTTTATTTAATGCGATCACTGCAACACTTCCGACACCACCTGTTGCTCCGGTTACTAAAACATTATTTACTTTTTCTCCAAGTAATATTTCTTCTCTTGCTTTAATTGCAAAAGCACTCATTAATGAAGTAAAGCCAGCAGTACCAAGTATCATTGCTTGTTTGCTAGTTAAATTTTTTGGTTTTTTAACTAAAAAATCTCCATTAACTTTTGCAAATTGAGAGTATCCACCATAAAAAATTTCACCTACTCTAAATCCTGTTAAGATTACTTCATCACCTTCTTTAAAATTTGAATTTTCACTTTCTAAAACTGTTCCTGAGAAATCAATACCTGGAATGTGGGGAAACTCTTTAACTAATCTTCCACCATTTTTTAAGATCATCCCATCTTTAAAATTAAGATCAGAATAATCTACTTTAATAGTAACATCTCCATGCTTTAAAAAACTTTTATCAATTGATTTTACCTCACGGGTAAACTCTTCACCTTTTTGATCTAAAATTAATGCTTTAAATTGAGCAGTCACTTTAATCTTTTGTTATGCTGATAAATCTTAGGTATCTGTTTTGATAACTAAGGTCTTCTTTAAATTGACCTAAGTAATAGTTTGTTACTGTTGTAGCTTGTTCTTTTTTAATACCTCTCATAGTCATACACTGATGAGTAGAATCTATTGTTACAGCTACTCCTTTTGCATCTAAAGATTCCATAAGGGTATTCGCAATTTGCATAGTTAATCTTTCCTGGGTTTGCAATCTTTTTGAAAATACTTCAACAACTCTTGCTAATTTACTTAACCCAACTACTCTTTCTTTTGGAATATAAGCTACATGAGCTTTTCCAATAATAGGAGCCATATGATGCTCACAATGACTTTGCACTGAAATATTTTTTTGAACAACCATATCGTCATAACCATCGACGTCACCAAAAGTTTTATCTAAAATTTGAATTGGATCCTCTTTGTAGCCTTTAAAATATTCTTTAAATGCTTTTACAACTCTTTTAGGGGTTTCTAATAATCCTTCTCTGTTAGGATCTTCACCCATCCAAGACAATATTGTCTTAAATGCTTCTTCAGCTTCTTTATCTGAAACTTTTTTTGAATTTTCGTTATTATCTATATCTTTAACTAATTTCATGGAGAGTTTTATACCTATAAATGCGCATTTTTAAAATATTTAATATATCTATATATGTGCTACATAATTACCATTTATGTTCAAAAAAAGAGAAAATGTACTTGAAATCGAGGAAGGGAATCTCCTTTCTCCAAAATTTGATAATGATGGGCTTATTCCAGTCATTACGATGTGCGCTAAAACAAAAGAAATTTTAATGCATGGATACATGAATGTTGAAGCTTTAAAAAAAACAATTGAAACAAAGGAAGCTCATTATTTTAGTAGATCAAGAAATGCGCTATGGCATAAAGGTAAAACAAGTGGCTTTACGCAAAAAGTAACTGAAATTAGAATTGATGATGATCAAGACTCGATATGGTTAACTGTTGATATAGGAGAAGGATCAAGCTGTCATGTAGGTTATCGATCTTGTTTTTATAGATCTATACCTTTAGGACCAATAGATAATGGTAGAGAAGTAGAAATGAAATTTACTGAAAAAGAAAAAAAATTTGATCCAGAAAAAGTTTATAAAGGTCAACCCAATCCTACAAAAATATAAATGAACAAAAACCAAAAAAATGTTCTAGGTGAAAGTCTAGAAGAGTGTTCTTTAGACCCTTTAACTGGATGGTATAGAGATGGTTGCTGTAACACAGATGAGAATGACCATGGTTTGCATACTGTATGTGCAAAAGTAACTACTGAATTTTTAGAATGGTGTAAAGAAGCTGGTAATGATTTAATTACACCTCATCCAGAATTTGGGTTTCCAGGTCTTAAAGATGGAGATGGCTGGTGTGTTTGTGCTACTTGGTATGCAAGAGCAGTAGAAGCTGGAAAAGGATGTCCAATTTTTTTAAAAAGAACACATGAAAATACTTTAAAAATTTTGCCTATTGAAACTTTAAAAAAATTTGCAATAGACCTTTCTTAGCTACATATTTCCATATTTTGGACCACCACCACCTTCTGGCGTAACCCAATTAATATTTTGAGAAGGCTCTTTAATATCACAAGTTTTACAATGAATACAATTCTGCGCGTTGATTACAAACTTATTTACTTCATTTTCTTTCTGAATTTCATATACACCTGCTGGACAATATCTTTGCGCTGGTTCATCAAATTTTTCTAAAGTATAGCTAATTGGTAAATTTGGATCTTTTAATTGTAAATGTACAGGTTGATTATCTGAATGATTAGTTCCTGTTAAATAAACTGAACTTGTCTTATCAAAAGTAATTACATTATCTGGCTTTGGATAATCAATTTTTGGCATTTCATTTGCAGGCTTTAAAGTTTCGTGATCTGCATGTTTGTGCTTAAGAGTAAATGGTAATTTACCTCTAAATAAGATTTGGTCTATTCCTGTAAAAATAATACCTAATATTAATCCCCAACTAAAACTTGGCTTTACATTCCTAGCTTTATATAATTCTTCATGTAACCAACTATTTTTAAATTTTTCTTCAAAGATTGATAAGTCTTTTTTATCCTTTATATGTTCATGAATTGCTTCTGCTGCAATAATTCCACTTTTCATTGCTGTATGTGATCCTTTAATTTTTGGCATATTCAATGTTCCAGCGTCACATCCAACTAATAGTGCCCCTGGCATAAACATTTTAGGTAAACTTTGAAATCCTCCCTCAATTAAAGCTCTAGCTCCGTAAGAAATTCTTTTTCCACCTTCAACAATCTTTTTAATTGCAGGATGAGTTTTAAATCTCTGAAATTCATCAAACGGAGATAAATGTGGATTTTTATAATCTAAACCAATTACATATCCTAAAAAAATCTGCTTATTTTCAGCATGATAGATAAAACTTCCACCATATGTATTTTTATCAAGCGGCCATCCAGCGGTGTGCATTACCATTCCTTCTTCATGATTTTTCTCATCTATTTCCCAAATTTCTTTAAAACCAATGCCATATTGTTGAGGATCTTTGCCTTTATCTAGTTCAAAATTTTTAATTAACTGTTTTCCCAAATGACCTCTACAACCTTCGGCGAAGACTGTTACTTTACCTAAAAGTTCAATGCCCGGTTCAAAACTATCTTTTTTATTTCCTTCTTTATCTATACCCATGTCTTGAGTTGCTACTCCTTTAACAGAGCCATCCTCGTTATATAAAATTTCACTAGCTGGGAACCCTGGAAAAATCTCAACACCTAATGCTTCAGCTTGCTCAGCAAGCCATCTGCATAAGTTTGCAAGACTGATGATATAATTTTTATGATTTTGTTGAACCGAGGGTAAAAGCCATGTTGGCCAGCTTAATGATTTTGTTTTTCCTAAAAACAAGAATTTTTCCTTACTAACTTTAGTTTTAATAGGTGAGTTTAATTCTTTCCAAGTAGGAATTAATTCATCTAATGCTCTAGTCTCAAAAACATTTCCACTCAAAATATGCGCACCTATTTCTGATGCTTTTTCTAGTAAACAAACATTTAAATTTGAATCAAGCTGTTTAAGTTTAATAGCTGTTGATAGACCTGATGGTCCACCACCTATTATTACAACATCATATTCCATCGTCTCTCTGGACATAATCTAATTTTTTACAGATTATATTATTTTTGTATAGTGTTTAATTTGTTCAATTCCTCTAAGAATTGAGGAAGTGCTTCAAAAAGATCAGCTTCAAGACCATAATCAGCAACACTAAATATTGGTGCTTCACCATCTTTGTTAATTGCAACTATTACTTTACTTTCTTTCATTCCAGCTAAATGTTGAATAGCTCCAGATATACCTACTGCAATATATAAATCTGGCACTACAACTTTACCTGTTTGCCCAACTTGATGATCATTACTTATATAACCTGCATCAACAGCTGCTCTAGATGCACCAATTGCTGCATTTAATTTGTCAGCTAGTGAAGTAATTAATTTAAAATTATCACCACTTTGCATTCCTCTACCACCAGAAACAACTACTCTAGCCGTTCCAAGTTCAGGTCTATCAGATTTAATTTCTTCTCTTTTTATAAATTTTGTTTGTACAAATTCTTCACCTGCTTCTGCTTTTTCAATAGGTGCAGATCCCCCAGAACTTTCACAAGGATCAAATGAGGTAGGTCTTATTGTTACACATTTTTTGTTGTCTTTACTTTTTACAGTAGCAAAAGCATTCCCAGCATAAATTGGTCTTAAAAAAGTATCATTAGACACAACTTTTGTAATATCACTAATTTGAGAAGTATCTAAAGCTGCAGCAATTCTTGGCATTAAATTTTTACCAAAAGTATTTGCGGAAGAAATAATGTGTGAATAATTTTCTGATAATTTAACAATTACTGGGGCAAAATTTTCAGCAACAAAATTTTCATAGTGAGGAGCTTCAACTTGAATAACTTTTTTTATCAATTCTAATTCTGAAAGTGCTTTAGCTGCTTCTCCACATTCATGACCTATAATAACCGCATGAACATCTGTATCTATTTGAGAAGCTGCAGTTGCAGCATTAAGAGTAAAAGGTCTAAGTTCTTTATTATTATGTTCTGCTATTAATAAAACTGACATTTATATTACCTTTGCTTCATTTTTTAATTTCTGAACTAATTCTGCCACACTAGAAACTTTTATACCTGCTTTTCTTTTAGGTGGTTCTTCAACCCTAGTTTGCTCGATTCTTGGAGTTGTATCTACTCCTAAATCTGACGCATTTATTTGTTCAATTGGCTTTTTCTTGGCTTTCATTATATTTGGTAATGACGCATATCTAGGTTCATTTAATCTTAGATCACATGTAACGATTGCTGGAACATTTATTTCTATTGTTTCTAACCCCTCATCGATTTCTCTTGTAACTTCCAAGGATTTATCTTTAATCTCAATTTTAGATGCGAAAGTCGCTTGAGGCCAATTAAGTAATGCACTTAGCATTTGACCAGTTTGATTACAATCATCATCAATTGCTTGTTTGCCCATAAAAACTAAATCTGGTTTTTCTTTTTCAACTATTTTTTGTAAAAGTTTAGAAACTGCTAATGGTTCTAAAATCCCCTCAGTCTTAACAAGTATACCTCTGTCTGCACCTACTGCTAAAGCTTTACGTACCGTCTCTTGAGCTTTCTCTTCTCCAATGCTAACAGCTATAACTTCAGTAGCTTTTCCAGCCTCTTTAATTTTTACCGCCTCTTCTATAGCATTATCATCTGGTGGATTAGTAGACATCTTAACATTATCAGTAACTACACCTGTATTATCTTCTTTAACTCTTATTTGAACGTTGTAATCAATAACTCTTTTTACTGCGACTAAAATTTTCATTAGGCTCTCAACAATTTATTTTCAACATCGTATGGACTTTCTTCTAAAATTGTAGCCTCGTACATTTTTCCTAATATATCAACTTTAAGTTTTTCACCAACATTAGCAAGATCAGGTTTCACCATTGCTAAAGCTATAGATTTATCCAGTCTAAATCCATATTCTCCACCTGTAGCTCTTCCTACTACTTTATCATCTTTATAAATGGGATTGTTTCCTAAAACATCTGAGTCTGTTGTGTTGTGAACTTCTAGTGTAACTAATTTATTATCAAAACCTTTTTCTCTCCATTTGTTTAAAGCCTCAAGCCCAATGAAATTACCTTTGTTAGGATGAATAAATCTATCTAAACCAGACTCGTAAGGTGAATACTCAATAGATAATTCTGTACCAACTAATTTATAAGATTTTTCAAGTCTCAAGCTATTCATTGCTCTTATTCCAAAAGGTTTAATTCCCAAATCTTTTCCTGCTTCCATTAACTTATCAAATATATGGTTTTGATATTCAATCGGATGGTGTAGCTCCCAGCCTAATTCACCAACGAAGTTTACTCTCATAGCATTGACTGGAGCATATCCAACGTTAACATTTTTAGCTGTTAACCATTTAAAATTTTCGCTTGAAAAATCATCTACAGAAACTTTTTGCATTAATTCTCTTGCTTTTGGCCCTGCCACAACAAGTACTCCAGTACTATTTGTTAAGTCTTCAAATATAACTGATCCATCTGTGGGCATCCACTTTTGGATCCAGTCATGGTCTAATCTTAAATTTGCGCCTGCTGAAACAAGATAATATTTATTTTCAGCTTCTTTCATAATTGTAAATTCTGAATGAACACCACCCTTAGTATTAAGAGCATGACATAAATTTATTCTTCCAATTTTTTTTGGAAGCTTGTTAGCCACTAAATAATCTAAAAATTCCTCTGCTTTTGGTCCTCTTATTCTACATTTGGCAAAAGCTGTCATATCTAAAAGGCCAACATTTTTTTTTACGTTTTGACATTCTTTTTTTATAGCATCAAACCATTTAGATCTTCTAAAAGACCAATCATCTTTTTGTTCCATGCCATCAGTTGCAAAAAAATTTGGTCTTTCCCAACCAAATTTTTGTCCAAATACTGCACCTAAATTTTTCATTCTTTCATAACATGGTGATGTTCTTAAAGGTCTTGCAGCTGGTCTTTCTTCATCTGGATAGTGAGTAATAAAAACATGACTGTAAGCTTCCTCATTTTTAGCTTTTAAATAAGATTTAGTTGCATAGTTTCCATAACGTCTTGGTTCAACGCCTAGCATATCAATGGTTGGTTCTCCATCTACTATCCATTCTGCTAATTGCCAACCAGCTCCACCAGCAGCAGTAATTCCAAAACTATGACCTTCATTAATCCAAAAATTTTTTAGACCCCAAGCTGGTCCAACTATAGGATTTCCATCTGGTGTGTAACAAATTGCACCATTATAAACTTTTTTAACTCCTACCTCACCAAAAGCAGGAACTCTATGTATTGCTCCTTCTATGTGTGGGGCAAGTCTATCTAAATCTTCTTGAAATAATTCATATTCTGAACTCTTAGATGGACCTTCTACATAACAAGCAGGAGCACCATCTTCATAAGGACCTAATATTAATCCACCAGCCTCTTCTCTCATATACCATCTACTATCACTATCTCTTAGCACTCCCATTTCAGGAAGACCTTCTTTTTTTCTTTTTTGAATTTCTGGGTGAGGCTCAGTAACAATATATTGATGTTCAACAGGAATTACTGGAATATCTAATCCAACCATTTCCCCAGTTTGTCTTGCAAAGTTTCCAGAACAAGAAATTATATGTTCACATTCAATCGAACCTTTGTCTGTTTCAACAATCCATCCTTCTTTATTTTGCTTCATTGCAATCACTGTTGTGTTCCTGTAAATCTCGGCTCCCATATTTCTTGCACCTGTAGCAAGTGCTTGAGTTAAATCTGCAGGCTGAATATAACCATCTTCAGGATGTTGAATAGCACCTACTAAATCATCAGTATGACATAAAGGCCAAATTTCTTTTACTTGTTGAGGCGTTAAAAATTTTACATCAACACCAATAGTTTTAGCTACTCCAGCATATTGATGGTATTCATCCATTCTATCTTTTGTACTTGCTAAACGAATATTCGATACAACACTAAATCCAACATTCTTTCCTGTTTCATCTTCTAATTTTTTATATAGATCGACTGCATATTTATGTAATTGACCTACAGAGTAGCTCATATTGAAAAGTGGTAATAATCCTGCAGCATGCCAAGTAGATCCAGAAGTTAATTCTTTTCTCTCTACAAGAACTACATCAGACCAGCCTTTTTTAGCTAAATGATAAAGTGCGCTGACTCCTACTACTCCACCACCAACAACTACTACTTTTGTTTTAGATTTCATTAAGCGATTCCTACTAAATTTTTATTCATTACGAAACAAAATTGTATCTAAGAATATCAAATTGAACTTCCCAATGATATGGGATTAGATACCATAGTAGTCAACCAACAGTCTTTTAAGGGTCCATCCATAGTATATTTTTCAACCTGCCAATTAAATTTATGATAAATTTTGTTTTTATCTAAAATGATAACTTCAAATTGAGCCCATTTGTCACTACTTCCAAGCTCTGTAATTGTGTGATTCAAATGATCAATTAACATTTGGTATGAATTTCCTTTAATCATCATTTTAAAGTTTGGTAAAGGGCCAGTATTCTTTTTATTATTTGGATGAGCAAAATTCCAAGTTTGTTCAATCCCACTGTCTTTAAAATCTTTATCATTATCCATTAGACCTACTAACTGAATCTTAATTACTTCTGCTGGTAAAATTAAATTATTTGGAGATTTTAAATCAGCATTTGAATATGAAATATTTAAAAAAATGATTGTAACTATACTAAATATTAAGGGCAGTTTTTTTAACATCATTTAGAAACTCTTCTCTTTTTTTATCACTTACGAAAGGTACAGCAAAATATCTTCTATAATTGATATTATAAATGCCGCACATGTGGAAAACACCCCTTTTCAACCTTCTAATTGGTAAGTTTAAAAAAAATGTTGTGATTGCTAATCTTGGTGATCCATAAGTACAAAAAATAATTGCTTTTTTATCTCTAAGGTTTCCTATTGGATACCCATAATTTCCCCAGAGCTTTTGAAATTTAAATGCCCAAGGTGGAGCTAATACTTTATCTATCCATCCTTCAACTATTGCCGGCATTCTAAAATTCCAAATAGGTGCAATTAATACAATTGTATCACATGCATCTATTCTTTTTCTATGATCTAAAACTATTTCATCTGGTTCTTCACCTGCAAAAACTGGATTAAATTTCTCTTGATATAAATCAACACTGTCAACTAAGTGACCATTTTCTTCAGCTGTCTTAGTGAAAGTATTTTTAATTGCAGCATTAAATGATTTGTCATCATAATGACCATATAAAAGAAAAATTTTTTTCATTTAAATACTTTTAGTATAATTAAATAATACTAGTATTGATATTTTATTATACTTGAGTTGTGTTTTTGTATTATATTTTTTGATCAAGTCTTGGTTTCCAAAATGGTCGGAAGAGTTCAATCTTTGGACATCTATTCATTACTACCTTTAGACCAGCCTCTTCTGCAAGATTAGCAGCGTCATGATTGATAACACCTATTTGTCCCCATAATACTTTTGCGCCAATAGCAATTGCTTCCTCAGCAACTCCATATAGATCTTCAGGTTTCCTAAAAACTTCAACCATATCGACAGGTCGATCAATTGATGCAAGATTAGGATATACTTTTAAATTTCGTATTTCTTTGATTTCAGGTTTTGGATTAACTGGTATCATATCATATCCAGTTTCATGAAGCACTCTTAAGACGCCATAACTAAATTTAGTTTTATCAGGACTAGCACCAACCATTGCTATAGTCTTAACAGATTGCAAAATATCTTTTAAATATTCATCACTATAAGGCTTGGTATGGTCCATTTACTTATTCTTTTTAATATTTTTTTGAGTTGCAATATCAGCTTTTAACTCATGTGGTGCAAGTGGGTCAAGAAAAGGATTGCGGTAGAGTTTATCGTGACTTTCAACTCCAATTTCAATTTCACAATCAGTTTTTGGTCGAGCAACACATAAAACAACATAACCATTGTTAATTTGTCTATTGTTTAAAGCTACTTGAGAACGTTGATCTACTTCACCATTAATAAGTTTTGCTGCACAAGTTATACAGCCTCCATATTCACATCCATAGGGAAGATCAACTCCTTGAGCACGTAATTCTTGTAGCAAGGGTTTTCGGTCTGAGACCTCAAAAGTTTTATTTTTACGATTGATAATAGTAATTTTCTTTACAGCCATATATCACTTGTACAATCTCCACCCGGATATCTACTTTCATGACATCTACTTGGGCCATTAGGTTCTTTACCAAAATCAACTATAAAATCTTTATTAATTTTCATACCACCATTTTCAACATCGCAGTCAATCATAACCATAGCGCCGCCTTGTGTTCTTATGTTAGGATAAAATTGATTATCCCAAGTTGAAAATAGAGAAGTTGTTACGTACATTCGTTTACCATCTAAAGATAATTGGTACATTTGGGGACCGCCTGCAATTTTTACTCCATTAATAATTGGTGCTTTGCCTAAAAGTCCACCAATCCATACTTGTCCAGTTAATTTTGGTTTGTGTGGGTCTGTTATATCGTATTGCCTCATGTCTCCATGAAGCCAGTTATTTAAATAAAGATATTTATCATCCATTGAAACTAGAATTGCAGACATTACACCAGGAATAGGTATAGGCCAATCTGGGTGAGGTTCATTATTGACATCTATAACTTTTTCCCACTCCCACTTTCCCTCTTTGGATTTCCAAAAATGAATAACGTTAGAACTGAGTGCTGCCCCACAAAATCCATGAGTGCTATCAGGATCATGCTTAAATTTTACTTCCAATGGTATTAGACCATCCTCACCAAGATACATTGATTCAATTGGTTCTTTTTTTTTAAAATCCCAGATATGAAGCCTTCGTCCATATTTTAAGTGTCCTACTTCTTCCAAATCAAAGCCTGGCATAAAAGTATTAGGTGCAGCCCATTCTGAACTTACCATCACGTTGTGACGTGGCTGATACCAAAAATCATAGCTAAAAGGGATATCTCCCATTGAGTTTTCCCATCTTCCAACAATTTCGAAATCTTTGTTAAGATGCAAGTATCCACCAGGAGCTTCACCCTTGGCATTACCAAGAAAAGAAATAATAATTTCAGATCCTAGACAATGAACCGTATGTGGTCCTGACAAATTAGTTTTAGATTTTATTTCTGAGCCTTTAATTACTTTGTGAATTTTTGGAGCAAATGGATCTGTTGCTGTATCTATTATATGAATATTATTTGATCTAACACCTGGTACTAAAAGATATTTTCTGCTCATTCCTGCATCACCGTGACATGAAGAGCATGCATTCCATCCCATATGATGTAATTCATCTCCAATCCCTGGCATTTCTAAACGGTGAATAACCTTTGAATAAGTTGGACTATCTGGATCAACATCTACAGTTGCAAGATAATCAGGTTTTTGAATTCCTGTTCCAGTGTAAATAGCTATTGTATATAAAAGTTTTTCATTAGGTGCTTTAATTGCTTCAGACGGACTAGCATAACCAGGACCACAACAAGTATTATTTGTTTTTTCTAAATCATTCATCACTTATCTTTATTAATCTGATCTTCACAAAACTCTTTTGCTTGCTGAGTAGTCATTGGTTTATCCAACTTTTTACTTCCAGCAATACAAGCGTCTATAGCTCTTTTAAAATTATGGTCTCTAAAATCTAAAACTACATATAAACCTACAAATATAAATATAACGATTAAAATATTTTTAATCGTCATTTATTTTTCCAAATCGGTTTTCTTTTCTCTAGAAATGCAGAAATTCCTTCCTTTGCATCCATTGCCATCATATTAATTGTCATCATTTTGCTAGTGTAGGCGTAAGCTTTTCTTAAAGGCATCTCTAACTGTTTATAAAAAGTTTGTTTACCAATTTTGATAGTTAAATTTGATTTTGAAGCAATTTTTTGGGCTATTTTTAAAACTTCATTGTTTAATTTTGATTTTGAGAAACAATCATTAATCAGACCAATTTCTTTTGCATAATTTGCTTTGATAGGTTCTCCAGTTAGTAACATTTTCATCATTGGTTTCCTGCTTATCTTTCTGCTAACCGCTACCATTGGAGTGCTACAAAATAATCCAATATTTACTCCTGGTGTAGCAAATAAAGCATCTTTAGTGCTATAAGCTAAATCACAACTTGCAACTAACTGACATCCTGCGGCGTAGGCAGCACCATGCACTTTAGCAATTACTGGTTTTTTTCCTTCAACTATTTGCAACATCAATTTTGAACAAAGGTTAAATAATTTTTGGTATTTTTCTTTTTTCTTTAAACCTCTTACTTCTTTCAAGTTATGTCCCGCACTAAATCCTTTACCAGCCCCTTCAAGAATAATTACTTTAACATTCTTGTCATTATCTAACTTTTTAAAAACTTTAATTAGATCATTCAAATTTTTAAAAGATAAAGAATTATAAGTTTTGGGTTCATTAATGATTACTCTTGAAACGTTTTTTTTATTAATGACTTTAATGTTCATTGAAAATTATTTAAGTTTACCTTCTTCTCTCATCTTGGCTCTTATTTTGGTAGCTGAAATTTCTTGAATTTCTTTTGAAAGTTCAATTTCTTCAATTTTATAGCCTACTCCTCTACCGTAACAAATATTGGTAATATTAGGTACCATCATAATTTTAAATCGCCCTTCAAATTCTGGATTCAATCTATCCTCAATGTTCTTTTTGACTGTGTCAAAATCAAATGGATTGTCATCTACACCCTGAACATCTCTAATTTGAATACAGACTTGACCAGTTTTTTTTATTATTTCTTTAAATAAAGTATAGTGACCGTCATGAAATGGTTGCCATCTTCCCAACATTTGTGCAGTAGGTTTTTTATTATCCCATTTGTAAACCATTATTTTATCTCCTTATATATTTTTGGTGCCCAATTTTTAGCATCTTGTGAAGTAACATGAAAGTTATACTTATCAGGTTTAATAAACATCTTATTAGTATCTTCAAATCTTCCTTCTTTAATTGTATCTACCCAAATTATGAAATCAGCTGGAAATAAACTTCTAGCCTCAGGTGTTGGACAAATAAAATCTGCTATCACAAAATTTCCTCGCTCTTTAAGTTTTATTGCAAAGTTAGCCATTCTTTTAGCCTGTCTTTTTCTTCCTTCTTCTGAAAAATCCCAATCATTAGCTTCTTTTCTAACCTCATCAGCATTTAATCTTTTTGCATTTAACATAGGCCCCAATTCATTAGCTAAAGTTGTTTTTCCTGATCCAGGTAAACCCATTATTAAAACTATTTTCATTTTAGATTAAATTTCCTGCTACCCATTTATGAAATTGATGAGTTGGTTGATCCATTGTTGGAGAAAAATTTCCTCCATTATATGAAGGTGAATTTCTTCCACTTTGCATTCCTTCAATTGCAACTACATCCTCTAACATTACATTTTTCCAAAATTTTAAATTTTCTTTTCTCATCTCTTTCAATTCTTTCCCATTAGCACTTGCATTACCCACATAATACATCTGCATATGTTCTCTAGTTTTATTGATTGCCAAAGGTTCTAACCAAAAAACATAAAAATGGTCTATATGTAAACCAATCATAACATTTGGAAATAAAGCTACATATTCAGATTTTTTTAAATTATTCTTATCCCAATTTGAAAAAGTGTTAAATTTTTTATTTCCCTTGATCAGTTGTTCATACTTATTACTTCCTTGCCCTGCAAATCTATTTGGTAAACCTTGTATATGATAATGATCATTAATATTAGAGACTTTGTTTAGTTCTGGATGAATAGTTGGTAGATGATAACTTTCACAATAATTTTCTATAGCAAATTTCCAATTACATTTTACATCTAAATTAAAGTAACCATAATCATTTGAATGAACTATTAATCTATGATCTTCTTTATTGATAAATTTAGACCATCTATTGTCAAGAGGCTTAATATATTCATCAAAATCAATTTCATTAGAGTTTAAGTTAATAAAAATAATATCCATCCAAACTTTATTTTTAACTTCTTTTAAATTACTTTTTGTTTTATCGAATCTTTCTGACTGATGATTGTTAAGACCACCAATGTGAGGTGTTGCAACTAGATTTCCTTTAAAGTCATAGGCCCAAGAGTGATATGGACATCTGATAACATTTTTTAGAGAACACGTTTTGTCTAAAAGTTTAAAACCTCTGTGACTACACACATTATGAAAAACTCGAATCTTCATATCTTTATCTCTAATCATAATTAAAGGAATCCCGAGTAGATTGTATGGTTTGACATCTCCTGGATTTGGAATTGAACTTCCAACCCCGATCACTGTCCACTTATCACAAAAAACCTTGTCCTTTTCATAGTTAAAATAGTCTTTATCTGTGTAGCATTCATTTGGAAGACCGTTAGCAGTCTCAATAGGCTTATTCACTGCATGTAATTTTTTCAGATCTAAGATTTCAGATAAAATTTTATTTTTGTAATTTTGAGCCACAAAAAAAATTATCATGAGCATCATTTTTGGCAACAAATTTCGATTTGGATATTGTTGAATTTCTTTGACAGCTTTTACAAAAAAGATAATGATCTGAAAAAATGAACTTTTCTTTAGAAATTGGTCCTAACACCGAAATAGAAACTATCCCTCTAGTAAGTGATGTTTATATTACTATGTTGCCAGGAGGAGATTATAAAGAGACTGCTCAAAAAGCTATTGAACTTGTTAAAAAGGGATTTAATCCTGTACCTCACTTTCCAGCTAGATCTATGCAAAATGAAAAAGAGTTAAAAGACTATGTTTTAAGATGTAAAGATGGAGGAGTAAAACAAGCTTTGATTATTGGTGGTGGTAGAGAGCCAATGGGAAAATTTGATAGCTCATTTCAACTTTTAGAAACAGGTTATTTTGAAAAAATGAAGATAGGAATTGCTGGACACCCCGAGGGGAGTCCTGATATATCCGACTCAGATTTAGAAAAAGCTATGATAGATAAGAAGCCTTATGCTGATTATATTGTAACCCAATGGTTATTAGATCCTCAGCCTATTATAGATTTTATTTCTAAACAAAGCGTACCAGTGCATGTGGGAATTACTGGCCCTCTTAAAATATCTAGCTTAATAAAATTTGCTAATATTGTTGGAGCAAAAAATTCCTTAAATTTTCTTAAATCTAATTTTAGTAAGGCGTTAGATTTATTAAAACCTAAAGACCCTAATGATTTAATTGGGAAAGTTAAATCGCATACTGATTTTTTCCACATTTATACATTCGGCGGCTTGAAGGAAACTAACAAGTGGTTGAAGGAGAATAGTTATGTCTAAAGAGTTTGACTATACTAAATTAAAACATGTTACCTCTGTTGATCAATCTGATCGAGAAGTACCATATAATCTAAGACAAAGTGGGCCAACAAAAGTTGAAATGTTAATTTCAACAAGAGTAAGGAAATCACCTTATTGGCATTTATCAATGCAAGCAGGTTGTTGGAGAGCAACTGTATATAATCGTATTTATCACCCAAGAGGATATGTAAAACCAGAAGATGGTGGAGCAATGGTAGAATATGATGCAATTGTAAATCATGTAACCATGTGGAATGTTGCTGTTGAAAGACAAATTAGAGTTAAAGGTCCAGATGCAGAAAAGTTTACAGACTATGTAATAACAAGAGATGCAACTAAGATCTCTCCTATGAGAGCAAGATACGTAATTTTATGTAATGCATACGGTGGAGTTTTAAATGATCCAATTCTATTAAGAATTTCTAAAGATGAATTTTGGTTTTCTTTATCTGACTCAGATATTGGTATGTATTTACAAGGAGTAAATGCTGATCAAAGATTTAATTGTACAGTTGAAGAAATAGATGCTTGTCCTGTTCAAATTCAAGGTCCAAAGTCTAAAGCTTTGATGAAAGATCTTTGTGGAGATCAAGTCGATTTTGACAATATGCCATTTTATGGACTAGCTGAAGTTAAGGTTGGCGGTAGAAGTTGTGTTATTTCGCAATCAGGTTTCTCAGGTGAAGCGGGATATGAAATATATTTAAGAGATGCAACTTTGTACGCTGAAGATATGTGGAATGCAGTTTTAGATGCAGGAAAAAAACATAATCTAATGGTTATAGCGCCAGCTCATCATAGAAGAATTCAAGCAGGAATTCTTTCTTGGGGACAAGATATGGATCAACAACATAATCCTTTCCAATGTAATTTAGGTTACCAAGTTTCACTATCTGGTAAAGGAGAGTGGAATAAGAAAGCTGATTATGTTGGTAAAGCTGCTCTAGAAAAAATGAAAGGTGAACTTAAAGCTGGAAAAAAACCCTATAAACTACAATTGGTAGGTCTTGAATTGGGAGGAAAACCAATTGAAGATTATGCACCAGATTTTTGGTTAATTTCAAATGAAGATGGAGGAGATCCTGTAGGATTTCTAACTTCTCCTTGGTATCATCCAGAGAAAAAAACTAATATTGCAATGGGATATGTCCCTTTTGATGGAACATTAAATCCAAATGGATTTCCTAAGGGTAAAGTTGGTACTAAGTATAAAATTCATCTACCTGAAAAATATTCTGACAAAGCGGGGGCACCAGTAGATGCAGTAATAGTTGATATTCCATTTAAGGAATCATTCAATGCTAATACAAGAGAAGTAGTTAAAGGCTAATTTAATAAAGGGGAGTAAAACTCCCCTTTTTCAAACTCTAAATGACTAAAGGTTTCCTAATTGCAATTTGCATTATAATAACTATTGCTTTAATACTCTTTCCATTAATTGTTTCATACAAAGAACAAAAAAATAAAAAAAAATAAATGTTTGGTGAGTTTCTTGGTATAATTTTAAAATCTATAAAATTAGATAAATCTCTTTATAGTGATAATAAAAATTTTGGTGAAGCCTCAATATATTTTGCAGGTTTGATTATGATTTTAGATGGGATAGCAGGAGCTGTTGCAGCCAATACTGTAATTAAAACAGCTGTAGCAATGTCTGGTCTAACAGCAATTTTAACTTGGTTTATTTGGGCGATTTTTATATTTGTTATTGGTGTAAAACTATTTCCAGATAAACAAAGTAAAGTTCCTTTTAAAAAAGTTTTAACTGCGGTTGGTTTTGCTCATGCACCTGGTTTACTTAGATTTTTTGCTGTCACTCCCGATTTAATGATACCAATAATTTTCTTAACTCAATTTTGGATTTTCGCTGGACTAATAATTTCTACAAAACAAGTTTTAAATCTTAAATCAAACTTCAAATCATTTGGAATAGTGTTTTTATCTTTCTTAATTATAGCTTTTTTATCAATTTCTTTTGTCATGAGCAGAATGAATGTGCTGCCAGTTAATCACATTTAAAGTGGAAAAATAGTTTTAGAAGTTCTACAGGATTTACATATTTTAAATCCCATAAGAATTAAATTTTGAGAAACACTTTCATCCTCTTCTTTGCATTCATCACATACATCATCTAAATCTTTTAAATTTTTTTCAATCTCTTTGTCCTCAATCATTATCAGTCAAACCAGCACCTGCAGCACCCTCCTTTAAACTATCTGTTTCCTCTACAAAAGTATCCTCAGCTAGTTTGTAAAGATTTTTCCAATCTTGATTAGAAAAATTATCTTCATTATTTAAGAAACTTATTTCTACTTGATTTGCTAAAACTGGAATCTCTTTGTTCCAAAAATTTGAGGAAATACTCACATTAAAATTTAACAAAAATTTACTATCATCAAATGAGAATAATAGTTTTTTTCCAATAATTTCTGAACCTCTACTTAAAAAAGGCAAAAGCAACAATGGATAAGCTAATTTTTCAACTGAAAATTTTGTTAAAGTTTCTATGTTCTTAACTTGATCAATAAAATTTACACCTAAAGTGATTGGACAAAAAGATAACCCTTTTGATTTGTTAATCTTATCAATTAATTTTATATCATCAAAATTTTTTTTTTTTTTATTTTGATAATATTGATTAAGATGTTTAATTCCTGGAAAACCAAATAATTCAGATAACCTTATAGATTTTCCAACCTCTTCTGCTATGCCCCACGAATAACCAGCAGCTCTACTTGCTCTTTTTACTGTTGTCTCAATTTCACTTAAAGATTTCATAATTTAAGAGAAGGTTTTATAAACCCATTGCTCATCATAATCTTTTAATTCATTTGGAAGTGGTGCACCTTGAAACATACATATTCTTAGCCATTTGTCAGATCTTGGGTCAAATTTTAGAGCTCCAAAAAAAGACAATTTCAATCGCAGCATATCAATTGGTACTATATTTTCTCCTATAGTATTGTCCTGTATTTCTGAATATGGAAAGTTTTCAATAATAAAAGCCCTTCTCACAACATGTCTTAAATCAGAATTATCTATTAAAAACTGATTAATTTTCAAATTATTTTTCAAAGACAATAGTCTTTCATATAGTTTTTTTATATCTCTCGCTATTGCTAGAGGTTGTTCTAAATCTGCACCACTCTCTTCAAAACGATTGGCTAATCTTGGTTCTTCTTTGTTTTTTGAAATAAACCAAAATTTTTGATTACTATCTTTTTTATTAAAATCAATTTTCAGAATATCTGAATACTTATTTTCTAAAATTTTCTTCAAGTCTTCTACATTTCGCTCAGTAGGAATATTAAAGTATTTTTCTTCTTCTGAGCTCATTTGACTAATTAAAGGCTGAACTATTTCACCAAATGGTTCCATCATTATTGAAACAATATACTCAATGCACTCCTCACAAGTTTCTTTCTCTAGCCAAAGGTAGATTTCATTAAATGGATAATCTTTTTTAAAATCAAACTCATTTTCTAGAAAATGAATAAATTTTCTTACGTCCTTAAGTAAAAGCTTTATCTTTTTAAGTTGATATTCATTCTCTGTGTTCCAACTAGTAATATTTTTAAGAGAATTTTTGACACATTCTTGAAACAAACTTATATCTTGAGTTTCAGCAATTTTAATTTCTCTTATTTTTTTGAGCGCAACTTCTCTACTAAGAATCCAATTATTAAGTAATGTTGGATGATTAACAATAAACGGGGCCATCCCTAATCCAGTTGAATTTCCAATTCCCAAATTTCTACAAATTTTTGGATCAAGTTTAACAGCTGATTTAGGATTTCTATTTTTTGCTACGTGATTAACTTGATCAAATGTAAATTGTCTAACTAGATAAACCAGCATCATCTCTAATCTAAATGGTCCGTTAATTTCTTCTCTATTTTTAATTCTAAATCGATCTGCTAAACCAAACTTACCTGATCCATATACTGCTGTTGTTCTGTACAAATATCCCACTTTTTCAAGCAAGTCTAAATTTGGTTGCAATCCATTACTTAAACTTTCAACAACATGATCAAATACTCTTACAGATTTATTAGCTCTAGATAATGTTAATTCTTTATAAGAAAGCCTACCAACTTCTTGTTTTGGAACTTCATTTCTTAATCTTTCAATATCTTCTTTTAAAGGCACGCCATCATGCAATGTAAAAGCTGCGTCCCACTTGGTTGCTATTACTCTATCTGATCTTTCATCATCATTGATTTTATTTGCGTAACAAATTAAAGAATAAATTCTGTCTTTTTTTTTAAAAGAATATACTGCTGTACCAAATCCATCTTTATCTAAATCAAATAAATCTCTTCTATAATCCCAATCTTTAAATTCATTTAAAAAACTTCTTAAAAAAGATAATCTAGATTGGTGAAATGAACCCAGCCTTGATAGCTTCATAATGATATTGGGATCTCTTAGTTCTACATTCATTTCTAAATAGTTCTATAAAAATTATACCAATTGTTACCAAGTATTGCATCAGTCTCAGTCTCTGAAAATCCAACTTTTTTTAAACCTGTTTCTAAATTTTTAAAACCTCTTGCATCTTCAAACCATTTTGGTTGAATTGGAAAACCTGGTTTATTTTTTGATCCCTCCCCATAATTTTTACTTTTAGACCAAGTTCCATTTCTCATCCACTCAACAATTTCATCTGGTTGATTTAAACAAAGGTCAGAACCAATTCCAATATTTTTTACACTCATAACTTCAGCTGTTCTGGCTACCATTTCACAAAAACTTTCCAAAGTACAATTTGTATTATTTTTTAGATGATGCGGATAAAGAGATAAACCTAGAATACCACCACTATCACTTAAAGTTTTTAATAATTCTGACGATTTATTTCTTTTAGCAGCGTGCCAAAATGATGGATTAGCGTGAGTTATAGCAATTGGTTTTTCACTAATTTCTATTGCATCAAAAGTACTTTTCTCTGCTGAATGAGACATATCCACGACAACACCTACTCTATTCATTTCTTTGATTACTTCTCGGCCAAAATTTGTTACACCACTGTCAATCTTTTCATAACATCCGGTAGCCAATAAGGATTGATTATTATAAGTTAGTTGCATAAATCTACATCCGAGTTCATGAACTTTTTCAACTAAGTTAATATCATCCTCAATAGGTGAACAATTTTGAAATCCAAAAAAAATTGCTGTTTTTTTTTCTTTATTAGCTTTCTCAATATCCTTAAAATTGTTTCCAAGAAAAATTAAGTCTGAGTTTTCTTCAAATAATTTTTTCCATTTTTGGATTTCATTCAAATGTTCATCAAAATCCTCATGATATACTATTGTCACATGCACTGCATCAAGCCCAGCCTCTCTATTAATTTCAAAAATTTTTCTAGACCAATTGCAGTATTGTAAATTATCTATTTTAAATTTCATTTTGATGAATAATGATTAAGCATACCAATATGTTTTTTAAATACTATTTATTTTATTGAATTTATTATTTAATTTTGAAATAAAGATTAAGCTTAAAATATCATGAAAAATATTAAAAAACTCAAAGTCTCTATTGTTATGGGTAGTCAATCTGACTATAAAACTATGAAATTAGCTGTTAAAATCCTTAAAAACTTAAGTATTAAATTTGAAACAAAAATAATATCAGCTCACCGAACCCCAAATAGAATGTTTGATTATGCAAGTTCTGCAGATAGAAATAATATTGGTGTAATAATTGCTGGTGCAGGAGGATCTGCTCATCTTCCAGGAATGATTTCAGCTTTAACTTCGATTCCTGTTTTAGGTGTTCCAATTGAGAGTAAAAAACTCAAAGGTCTAGATAGCCTTTTATCTATTGCCCAAATGCCCAAAGGTATTCCTGTGGGAACTTTAGCAATAGGAGAAGATGGAGCAATTAATGCTGCTTTATTAGCTGCCTCAATTCTTGCAAATAGTAATCCTGATATAAAGAAAAGATTGAAAAGTTGGCGATTATCTCAAACTAAGTCTGTAAAGAAAAATCCAAAATAATAAAAGGATGACAGTAAAAAATCTTGGAATTATTGGTGGAGGTCAATTAGGTAGCATGATGTCATCAGCAGCAAAAAAATTAGATATTAAAACAGTCGTTTATTCAGATGATAAAGATGCTCCAGCACAAAATTTTTGTGATGAATTTATTTTTGGAGGATATGATGATAAACAAAAAATATTAGAATTTATTAGTAAAGTTGATGTTGTTAGTTATGAATTTGAAAATATTCCTTACGAAACTCTTAATGAAATGAATAAATTAAAACCTGTTTTGCCAAAACCATCGGTTAATAGACTAATACAACATAGAATTGCTGAAAAAGATTTTGTAAATAAGCTTAATATAAGAACAACAAGATATGTATCTATAGAAAAAAAATCTGATATTGAAACATTGGGAGATTTTTTACCAGGAATTTTGAAAACTACTACAATGGGCTATGATGGAAAGGGTCAGTATCCAATCAAAACAGCTGAGGATATAAATTCATTAAATATAGATTTTTCTAAAGGTTACATACTAGAAAAGCTAGTAAAGCTTAAAAAAGAAATTTCAGTCATAATAACAAGGTATGGTAATAATAATTACGAGATTTATGATCCAATAGAAAATACCCATCAAGATCAAATTCTGAAATATTCAGTAATACCTGCTGAAATTAGTAAAAAAATTTTGAATCAATCAAAAGATTGGGCTATCATGATTTCAGAAGAACTTAAATACATTGGTACATTATGTGTAGAATTTTTTATTGACAGAAATGAAAATCTATATGTAAATGAAATTGCACCAAGAGTTCATAATTCTGGTCATTTAACTATCAACGCTTATAATGTAAGCCAATTTGAAAATCATGTAAGGGCTGTATGCTCACTTGAAAAAGTTCCATTAAAAAAATTATCTAATGCTAAAATGGTAAATTTAATTGGCAACCAAATTGAACCTTATAGAAAAAATATAGAACTAGGTAAGAATGAATTTTTTTTTGATTATCTAAAGAAAGAGATAAAAGAGAAAAGAAAAATGGGTCATATAACAACTTTACTATAAATGCTTAAATCAATAGAAGGAAATTTTGATCACCCTGAGGTTAATCAGCTTTTGATAAAACATTTTAAAGAATTAAAAGCTGCGTCCCCTGAAGGAAGTGCGCATGTTCTTGACATACCTGGTCTTAAAACTCCGTCAATTAAATTTTGGAGTCTGTGGCAAGAGGAAAAGTTATTTGGCTGTGGTGCTTTGAAATTTCTTACAAAAGAACATGGAGAATTTAAATCAATTCGAATTCACGACAATTATAGAAACAAAGGTAATGGTATACAAGTAATTGACCATTTAATCTTTGAAGCCAAGAAATTAAATATAAAAAGATTAAGTATAGAGACAGGTGCAGGTAAATTTTTTGAACCAGCACGAAAACTATTTAAAAAATGTGATTTTGCTCCTTGTGAGCCTTTTGCACATTATAAAGAGGATATAAACTCTATCTATTTAACTAAACAGATAAACAACGGTTAGTGTAAAAAAGGTCCCAAAAACATCTATTTAGTTGACAAAACCCTCTAAATTCTAAAGAAAGCTAAAATTACTTAATTATAAGTAATAAATTAATACAACAAAAAGTAAGAAGATAAATATGAGTCTACAAGGTAAAGTAAAGTGGTTCAATCCAACCAAAGGTTTTGGTTTTATTGAAAGAGAAGATAAAGAAAAAGATGTGTTTGTACATGTTTCAGCAGTAAGAGATGCTGGTATGAACGGTTTAGATGAGGGTCAAGCTTTGACTTTCGATGTTGAAGATGGTCCTAAAGGTCCTTCAGCAGTTAACTTAAAAACTGCATAATTTTCACACTATCATTTATTGGCTATAATCAATTTCAGTTCTTAATTTAAGAATTGATTTATTTTTATAGCCAATGAACTATTCTACAACAAACAAAAAAATATAACTTATATATGATTGGTATTTTAGGTGGAATGGGAACTCAAGCAGGTCTTGATTTTTGTAATAAGTTAGCAATCTTATATAGAGGAAAATTTGATCAAGATTACCCCCTATTCATACTCTATAATAAATCTAATATTCCAGGAAGACCCGAGTCAATAGGTGTTCAAACTGGAAATTTATCAAATAAAAAAAATAACAAAAAAAGTCAAAAAAAATATTTATTAGTTTTAAAAAGTTTAATTAAAGGATGTCAGGTTCTTAAAAAAAGTAAATGTAAATTTATAGTTATACCATGTAATACTGCACATTATTGGTATGAAGATTTACAGAAAAAAATTAATTTACCTATAATTAACATGCCAAAAGAGGTTTTTAATTTTACAAAAAAAACATGTAAAAAAAATTCAAGTATCGGTCTACTTGCTACTGAGGGAACTTTAAAAACTGGTGTTTATAATAATTTTTTTGATAAGAACTATAATTTAGTTTTTCCAGACAAAAAAAATCAAAATAATTCTGTTAATAAGGCCATTAAATTTGTAAAAATGGGAAAGGTAAAAGAAGCTAGTAGGATTATAAAACCTGCCATTAATTTTTTAATGAAAAAAAGATGTAAAAAAATAATTCTTGGTTGTACTGAATTACCAATTGCTATTTTTGCATTTAAATCATTTAAAACAATTAAATCATCAAAAATATTTTTAGATCCTAATTTAATCTTAGCTCATTCAGCTATGAAAAAATATAAAAATAGATAATGTCATCTAAAGAAAAGCCATACGTATTACACGTAGCAGAATTAATATATTTAAAAATTTGTCAAATTAAAAAAAAAAATCCTGATTTTTCAAATATTAACGCTCTGGAGTCATTCATTGGAACAAATGAATACAAAGAAATAAGTAGTGGTGAATTTCACGACAAGTATATTGAAAATTTAAAAAAAAATAATTTTATTGATATTAAAACTAAAAAAAAAATACCGGATGAAACAATAAAGTTACTTCATATTCAGAAAGATATGATGATTAAACAATTAATTCAATTTCCTGAGTTATATTATGCTAAAAGTCATTTCCCTCTAGAATTATCTCAAAGAGCTTTTGATCATTTATGGAGAATGTGTGAAAGTTATGAATTATGGTGTAAAGAAACTAAACAAAAGCATTTAATTATTCTAAATATTATTGATTAGACAATTTAATTTTACCTTTTGTCATTTCAATCTTGCTCTTAACTAATTGATAAAAATCTTCACTTTGTAAGGTTTGTTTTTGAATATTTTTTTTAACTGATAGATTTTTAGATGTTATATCTTCAATATTTTCTATTGGAGTTTTTCCTGTATAGCTTGTTATAAGTTTATCAGACCCATAAGAAAGTCCTGCCTGCGCAATATTACCAGTTGTAGTAAAAGTGTATGCTGGTCCCAACATAGCTGTTGGCGCTCCACAAGCCCCGAGCATACTTAATAAAAATAATCCGAAAATTACTTTTTTATTAATCATAGTAAACACGATTCTTATACATTTAGTGTTACAACTCAAGATAGAATTAAAAAAGCCCATTTTCATGACTAAATTAAACTAAATTTAATAATCTAATGTAAGTATAAATGCCTTATAAGACCTGAAATGGTCAGAATATTTCCACTAATATTTATATTGTTATGGTCTTCAGCCTTTATTACCACTAAACCAATTATAGATAATAGTGATCCCTTTTCAGCTCTAGCATTTAGATTTTTTTTTGTAGCGATCGGGTTTTACCTTTTTTCACTTTACTCAAAACATTCAATTATAATTAAAAGAAAAAATTTAGTTGAATCTGTTTTAAGTGGAGTTCTTTTTCATGGATTGTATTTGGGAGGAGTGTTTTACTCAATTTCTATTGGTATACCAACTGGAATTGCAGCTTTAATAGTTACTCTTCAGCCTGTTTTAACCAACGCACTTAGTGGACCCATACTGGGTGAAAAAGTGACTATGAAACAATGGGTTGGAGTATTTCTTGGATTTGTGGGTGCAGTATTGGTCCTAGGTTTAGATGTTGGTTCGAAAATACCATTAATGGGTTTGATTGCAACAATATTAGCTTTAATTGCAATTACTTCATCAACTATTTGGCAAAAAAAATTAAGTAATAACTTACCTTTATCTGTAAGCAATTTTTATCAAGCAGTTGGCGGGTGTTTTTTTCATTTAGTAGTAATAATATTTTTTGCAGAACCATATATTGATTTTACTAAAACATTCATTGTAGCAATGAGTCATCAAATATTTTTAGTATCATTTGGGGCTTTTACAATATTGATGTATTTAATTAAAAAAAATTCAGCAAGTAAAACTGTTTCAATATTTTTTTTAATACCAGCTACATCTGCTTTTATGGCTTGGTTATTTTTAAATGAGAATTTAACTAATTTAGATTTAATAGGATTTTTAATAACTACAATAGGTGTTTATATTGCTACAAGAGATTAAGATGCTTAAATTGATTTATAACCAAACTCTAAAGATGCATCTGTTATTGAATGATACAAAGACTCTCCAAAACTTCTGAGAGCAAACAATCTTACTTTAGTTGGATTGTCCTCCAACATATCAATAGTAATTGCTATTCCATTATATATAGAATTTATAGAATTGTTTTTTTCTAAATCATTAAAATTAAAAGGACACCCTTTCTTCAATACTTCCTTTGATTCTTGTCCTTCTAATTGAATTATAGCTCTTGAATGAGATAAGTCAGTTAAAGCAAAATCTGTTTCTTTAAAATTTTGTGAAATATTTTTAAGTAAATCTTTTTTTGTTGAAACCAAAAGCCAATTTTTTGGACCGTTCCACAAAATTCTAGTGTCATTATTATATGATACGCTTAATGGTTTTTCTCTTAATCTTAAACCATCAATGTCAATAGTTTCAAATGAAACTTTAGAATTTTTATACTGCACTATTTGAACTATTAGTAAGTTTTTTATTTCAGAAATTTTTAAAAGATTATTATCATTTTTGCCTTCATGATCACCAAATTGACCTATTGAATGAGCATTTGTTAAAGCTGATATTAAACTCATGATCTAACCCTTTCTCCTTTTGGATCAACATAGTGAGAAGAAACAATCTCAACTGGAATTACTTTATTTTTAAGAGGCGACATTACAAATAACTTTTCACCGATCATATTTTTCCCATTCTTTAGTATTGCTAGAGAAAATGGATTATCGTGTTCAACACTCCAACATGAAGCTGAGATATAGCCTAATTTTGGATTTGGCAATGGTGCATTCGAGTCTTTAACTAAATGTGACCCTTCTGGAATACTTGTTTTTTTATCTAAAGGAACTACCCCAACAATTTTTTGTCTATCTTCAGCTATAAATGCTTTTCTAGTTAAAGATCTTTTGCCAATAAAGTCCTTCTTTTTACTTAATAAACCTTCAAGAGAATTGTCATAAGGAATTGTTCTTCCATCTAACTCTGATCCTGCAACATGACCCATTTCAATTCTAAGAGTTGATAATGCCTCGGTTCCATATGGCTGGATTTTAAATTCTTGCCCAATTTCAATAATTTTTTCCCACATAAAGTTTCCATTATCAGATTCAACATTTACCTCATATGCAAGTTCACCTGAGAAAGAAATTCTAAAAATTCTAGCTTTTACACCAAATAAGTCTCCTTCAATGAAACCCATAAAAGGTAACCCTTCGTTTGAAACATCAGATTTTGGGAATAATTTTTTCAATAAATCTCTGGATTTAGGCCCTGCGACTGCTGCTCCTGCCCATTGTTCTGTAGTTGAAACTACATTTACATTTAAATCTGGCCAAACTAATTGCAAATAATATTCTAAATGTGAAAGAACGTTTGCAGCTTGAGCGGTAGTTGTTGTCATATGATAATGATTTTCTGAAATTCTTGTAGTTGTTCCATCATCCATAACAATTCCATCTTCTCTTAACATAACCCCGTATCTTGCTTTACCCACTGGTAACTTTAGCCAAGCATTTGTATAAACTCTATTAAGTAGTTCTGCTGCATCTGGTCCTTTAATATCTATTTTACCTAAGGTAGTTACATCACATACACCTACATTTGTTCTCACATTTTTTGCTTCTCTCTTAGACGCTTCAAATAAATTTTCATTTCCTTGTTTATAATATCTTGGTCTTAACCACACACCTGCATCTACAAATATCGCATTATTTTGTTCATGCCATTTATGCATTGGAGATTTTCTTGTAGGTTTTGAATGTTTTCCTATTTCTCTTCCAACAATTGCACCTATTGAAACTGGCGTATATGGAGGTCTAAAAGTTGTGTGACCAACATTTGGTACTACTTTATTTTCAATATTCGATACTAATTGTAAACCATTTAAGTTGCTCGTTTTACCTTGATCAGTAGCCATTCCAAGAGTGGTGTATCTTTTTACATGTTCAATTGATCGATAACCCTCCTTTAATGCAATTTCTATGTCAGAAACTGCAACATCATTTTGAAAATCTAAAAATCTTTTGTAATTCTTTCCTTTAGGTAATGGTACACACCAAAATTTATCATGTGTCGTTGATTTTTTTTCAACAACATTTGGTAAAGAAATTTTATTAGTATTGTTAGTAATTTTTTTTGATAACTCATAAGCGGTTTCAAAAGAGTTTTTTAAAGTCCCTTCTAAAGTATAAGATCCATTCGCTGCACCCAATGTTGTTTCATTTTGTTTCGATATTCCTGGTACAAATGCATCAATTTCTTCGTTGAATTTTGTTTTATTTCCAGATTGTGAAGCTAAGTGAATTGTCGGTGTCCAAAAACCAGAAACACAAATGCAGTCACACTTTATATTTTCAACTGATCCAAGTTGCTCTTTATCATCTGAAATTTTTGCAATATCAGCTGATTTTACTTTTTTATAACCTTGAGCAGCTACTACTACATATGAAAACTTAATGTTTATTCCTAAATTCTTTGCTTCGTTGATTATTTCAGATTGAGGATCTTTTCTTGTATCTAAGATAGTTGGATCAACACCGTTTTTCTTAAATTCAATTGCTGTTTCATATCCACTATCATTGTTAGTAAAAATTAAAGGGTTTCTTCCAACTAATACTCCATAAACTTTTAAGTATTCTTTTGCTGCTGATGAAAGCATTACTCCTGGGGTATCATTGTTACCAAATACTATTGGTCTTTCAATTGATCCTGAAGAAATCAGAACTTCTTTTGCTCTAATGTACCAAAGTCTTTGTTTTGGATGAAATTTTTTTGTCTTTGAAAGATGATCGCTAATTCTTTCAGACATCACCAGCATGTTATGATCGTAATAGCCAAAAACCTGAGATCTATTTCTAACTGTTACGTTAGGCATTTCTTTAAGTTCAGCAATTATTCCTTCAGCCCACTCTTTACCTGATTTATTTCCAATATTTACTTCGCTTGTAAGAAGTGTTCCACCAAATCTAGCTTTATCTTCAGCTAAAATTACTCGTGCCCCATTTTTTGCTGCAGCATATGCACTTGCTAAACCTGATGGTCCTGAACCAGCAATTAATAAGTCACAATATTCATATTTATGTTCGTATCTTTCTTTATCATGTTTGATTGATGCAACACCAAGACCTGCTGCTTTCCTAATAAAAGGTTCATAAACTTTATACCAAAAACTTTTTGGCCACATAAATGTTTTGTAATAAAATCCAGCAGGAAGAAATATTTTTAAAAAGTTGTTTATTGCTCCGATATCAAAGTTAACACTTGGCCAACAATTTACACTTGTTGCTTCTAAACCCTCAAAAAGCTCCTGTTCTGTGGCTTTTATGTTTGGTTCAGTTTCACCATTTCTATATAGCTGAACTATTGCATATGGCTCATCGACACCAGCACCAAAAAATCCTCTTGGTCTATGGTATTTAAAGCTTCTACCAATTAAATGAACACCATTAGCTATTAAAGCTGAGGCTAGAGTATCTCCTTCAAAACCATAATAAGTTTTACTATTAAACTTAAATGATAACTTTTTATCTCTATTTATTAAACCACCATCTGATAATCGAAAATTTTGATCCATTACGAATTATCCTCATTAGCTTTTGATGTTCTAAATATTTCATGAGTAGCAGTATCTCTTTCAACTTTTATCCATTGTCTACATCCTGATAAATGTTGCCATAATTCTAAATGTTTTCCTCTTAAACTTTTTCTATTGTAAACAAAATTATCCCAGTCATGATCAGATATTTCTTTACCTAGCTCAGGTCTTTTAACAGTTGCATCACCACCATAAGAAAATTCATTTTGTGATCTCATTCCACAATGTGGACATTTAATATGAAGCATTTATGAAATCCAAGTTTTTGTGCCAAGACCCTTTTCATCAAGTAAGTGGCCTGTATTAAATCTATTTAGGTTATATCCTGCGTTTAATTCATGAACTCTATCTTGAGCAATAGTATGTGCAAATGTCCAACCAGATGCTGGAGTAGCTTTGAACCCACCATAACACCAACCACAATTCAAATACAAACCTTCAATGTGAGTTTTGTCAATAATAGGTGAACCATCCATCGACATATCCATAATTCCACCCCATGTCCTAAGCATTTTTAATTTACTTAAGAATGGCATCATTGCTATTCCTTCAGTAAGTACATGCTGAAGTGTTGGTAAATTTCCTCTTTGAGCATAACTATTATATCCATCTAAGTCTCCACCCATAACCATTTCACCTTTATCTGATTGACTTATATAAAAATGGCCAGCACCAAAAGTAACCACTCTATCTAAAACTGGTTTAACTGGTTCTGAAACACATGCTTGAAGAAGATGAGTTTCAATAGGTAAAGTCATATTAAGTTTGTCAGCTAAAATATTAGTACTGCCAGCAACACATAATCCAATTTTTTTAACCTTAATATCTCCCCTAGAAGTTCGAACACCTTCTACTTTTCCTCCTGAAATATCAAAACCTATTACTTCACAATTTTGAATTATATCCACACCCATAGAATCGGCTTGTCTAGCATAACCCCATGCTACTGCATCATGTCTTGCTGTTCCTGCACTAGGCTGCATGAGTCCACCAAAAATTGGAAATCTGACGTTCTCAGAAAAGTCAGCCATTGGAATAATTTCTCTTACTTGTTCTCTGTTTAATAATTCTGCATCAATACCATTCAACCTCATCGAGTTTCCTCGTCTTGCATAAACATTCATTTGTGCATCTGAATGAGCTAAGTTAATAATCCCTCTTGGGGAAAACATCACATTATAATTTAAATCTTGGCTCATCTTTCTCCAAAGATCCATTCCAAATTCACTAAACAATGCATTATCATCATGCATGTAATTTGATCTAATTATTGTTGTATTACGTCCAACATTTCCTCCACCAATCCATCCCTTTTCTATAATTGCAACATTTGTAATATTGTGCTCTTTTGCTAAATAATATGCAGTTGCTAGCCCATGGCCTCCACCTCCAATAATGACAACATCGTACTCTTTCTTAGGTGTTGGATCTTTCCAAGCTAAATCCCATTTTTGATGATTGGAAAAAGCATTTTTAATCAGATTAAATATTGAGTATTTTTGCATGAATAAATTTTATAATAATGAATATAAATAGTTCATATTTTTTTTATATATAATTTTTAGATATTTCCAAAGGCTATAAAAAGAGATACTAATCGACCAGCTTTTTAATATTTATAAAGGACTTTTAATGAGTGAAGTAAAATCAGATATCCAAATAGCAAGAGAAGCAAAGATGCGACCAATCAACGATATATTGGCTAAAGTTAATGTACCGGATGAAAGCACTGCTTTTAGTCCCATGGGAAGACATATTGCAAAAATTAACTTGGAGTATCTTGATACATTAAAGAATAAACCTGATGGAAAACTAATTTTAGTTACCGCTATAACTCCAACACCTGCTGGTGAGGGAAAAACTACTACATCTGTAGGTTTAAATGATGGATTAAATAAAATTGGAAAAAAATCTATTGTTTGTTTAAGAGAGCCAAGTTTGGGTCCTTCATTTGGTATGAAAGGTGGTGCTGCTGGAGGTGGATTTGCCCAGGTTGTACCAATGGAACAGATAAATCTACATTTCACAGGTGACTTTCATGCAATAACATCAGCTCACAATCTTTTATCTGCATTAATTGATAATCACATCTATTGGGGTAATAAATTGAATATAGATGTAAGAAGAATTGTTTGGAAGAGAGTTATGGATATGAATGATCGATCCCTTAGATCTATCAATATAAATTTAGGTGGCGTAGCAAATGGTTTTCCTAGAGAAGATGGATTTGATATAACGGTTGCTTCTGAAATAATGGCTATCTTTTGTTTAGCAAATAATCTTGAAGACTTAGAAAAAAGAATAGGTAATATTACAGTAGCTTATACAAGAGAGAAAAAACCTATTTTTGCAAAAGATTTAAAAGCTCAAGGTCCTATGACTGTTTTACTTAAAGACGCAATTAGACCAAATGTGACTCAGACATTGGAGAATAATCCGGCAATTATTCATGGAGGACCTTTTGCAAATATTGCTCATGGATGTAACTCCGTTATAGCAACAAAAGCTGGCCTAAAACTTGCAGACTATGTTGTAACAGAGGCTGGATTTGGAGCTGACCTAGGTGCTGAAAAATTTCTTGATATTAAATGTAGAAAATCAGATCTTAAACCAAGTTGTGTTGTAATTGTTGCAACAATAAGAGCTCTTAAAATGCACGGAGGTGTCGCAAAAGATGATTTAAAAAATGAAAATGTTGATGCACTTAAAAAAGGATTAGTGAATCTTCAAAGACATGTCGAAAATGTTAAAAAATTTGGCCTACCCGTTGCAATAGCTGTAAATCATTTCATTAAAGATACTGATAAAGAGGTAAAAGCTTTAATAAGTTTTTGTGATGGTTTAGGTGTTAAAGCTAGTCTATGTACCCATTGGGCAAATGGTGGTGAAGGCACAAAAGATTTAGCAGCTCTAGTAGCTGATTTATGTGAAAAAAATGATACTAAATTTAAATTTTTATATGAAAACAAAACTCCTCTATTTAAAAAGATAGAAACTATTGCTAAAGAAATTTATAGAGCTGATGAAGTTATAGCAGACACTAAAATTAGAGAACAACTTAAGAGTTTTGAGGAGTCTGGATATGGTGATCTACCTATTTGTATTGCAAAAACTCAATACAGTTTTTCTACAGACCCAAGTCTTAAAGGAGCTCCAACCGGACATGCTTTACCTTTAAGAGAAATTAGACTTTCATCAGGTGCTGAATTTATAGTTGTTGTTTGTGGGGCTATCATGACAATGCCTGGCTTACCGAGAGTTCCGGCAGCTGACTCGATAAAATTGAATAAAAAAGGGGAAATAGAAGGTTTATTTTAATTTAAATAGTTAAGCCAGTTTCTTAACTCAACCATTCTTTTTTGCTTATTAGCTTTTAAAATTTCTTTTTTTATAAACAATATATGTTTTTCAACGTCTTTTTCACTTTCAAAAACTTTTCTACTTTTTATTAATCTATCTTTTCTAAACTCAATTAAACTTATCATTTTTTCATAAGTTATTTCTGGATGATATTGTAAACCCCAAACATTGGTATTATTAACTTTAAAATAAATACTTTGTACTTTATTAATTTTATTAGAAGCCAAACAAACTGCATTTCTAGGTAAAGTCCTTACCTCATCAAAGTTAAATGCTGGTGAATTAAATATTTTATCTTTATCTTTATAAATTGGATGAGCTAATCCGTTTTCATTAATAATAATTTCATTTGCTATTCCTATATGGGAATCATCTGCTTTCTTAACCTCACCTCCTGCAGCTGTTACTGCTACTTGCATACCCCAACAAATAGCTAGGATATTTCTTACTTTTTTTAAGCATTCTTTCATGAATCCAATTTGTCTTCTAATTTCAATTGTATCGTTATAAATATTTAAACTACTCCCTCCCCAGATTAATCCATCATATATTGAGAGTTTATTCTTTGTTGATTCCAGGCTTTTATCAGATGAAGGATTTATGACGTCAAATTGTAAATCTTTTGTATAATAATTTAGACTATCTTTTAAACTTTCAGTATGGGTTTGAATCCCCTCAGCCGAAAATTTGTTATTTTCCTCACTTAAATTTCCTTCAACAATTAATAGTTTTTTCATTTAAATAGCTCTCCTGAGATACTATGTTGATACATTAATTTAAGATCTTCCTTAGAGATTTTTTTTGGATTTCCAGTTGTCGATGGATCTTCAAAGGCCATTAAAGATAGTTTATCTAAATCCAAATCTGAACAATCCATGACATCAGATAATTTGTTTGGAATATTCAAATTTTTTCTAAGATCTAATATCCACTTTAGAAAACTATCAAAATTTTTTTCTAAATCTAAATAATCACAAATTGAAATTATCTTATTTTCAATTGAAGATTTGTTGAATGTTAAAACATATGGCATGAAAATAGCATTTGATAATCCATGATGAACATCAAATTGTGCATTAACAGGGTGGCTTAAAGAATGTATAGCTCCTAATCCTTTTTGAAAAGCAGTTGAACCCATTGATGATGCAGCTAATAAATTTTGTCTTGCTTCAATATTTTTTCCATCCTTAAAAGCTTTTAAGAGTGAATTTTTGATTAACTTCATTCCCTCTAAAGCTATTCCTTCTGCCATAGGATGAAAATTTGGTGCACACAATGCTTCAAGATTATGTGCTAATGCATCCATACCTGTTGCCGCTGTTAGTCTTGGTGAAAGTTCTATTGTTAAAGATGGATCTAAAATTACAATTGAAGGTAAAATTTTAGGATGGAATATAATTTTTTTGACTCCAGTTTTTTTATTTATAATCGCAGAAGCTCGCCCAGTTTCTGATCCTGTGCCTGCAGTAGTTGGTATAGCTATTATTGGGGAAATTTTATTTTCATTTGCTCTTTTCCAATAATCATCGATATCTTCAAAATCCCAAATAGGTCTATTTTGTCCTGACATGAAAGCGATCGCTTTTCCAACATCAAGAGCGCTTCCTCCACCTATTGCAATAACTCCATCGCAATTATTTTTTTTGAATTCTTCTACACCTTCGTCAACATTCTCACCAGTTGGATTACCTGTAAAGTTTGAAAAAATAGTAAAATTATCAAATTTTTTTAAATTTTTTGAAACAATATTTTTAATAAAAGGTAAATTTATCAAATCTTTATCAGTAACAAATAATGGTTTTGTAAGATTTAAATTTTTGCATGCGTCGCTTAATTCATTTATTCTGTTTTCCCCGACCCAAACAGTTGTTGGATAATTCCAATTAAATTTCATATATATTTAATTAAATGATCTTAAGTTTTTTGTTATTTAAAATTGCTTTAAGCAAATAGACCATTAAAGGAATTTTTTTTTTATTAATTTTTTTTAATATAAATGGTGCAATCTCTCTTGCTAACTGCTCTCCTTCTATGGTGTCTTTAGGCATAAACCTTCTCTTAGCTGATTTAAAAGTAAATCCTTTTCCAAGGTAACTACCCATCTTGCTATTTCTTCCACCAGCAGCACTTACATACAGATCTCCCACTCCTGCAAGTCCTGAAATCGTTTCATCTTTCCCTTTAAAGTATTTAATCAAATATTTCATTTCAAGTATTGATTTTTGAAATAAGTTTGATGATGAGTTTAGACTTTGGCCAGCACCTATTATCATGGAATAGATATTCTTAATTGCTGAACTTACTTCTATACCAGCTACATCTTTTGAATACTCTGTTAAATAATATTTGGTAGAAATAATTTTTCCAATAGATTTAGCAATTTTAATATTTTTATTAGCGATAACTACACTCGTTTGATTCTTTCTTGCGAGTTCTTTAGCTAGGCAAGGACCTTTTAACACAGAAACATTTAAAGCATTATAATTTTTAATAAGTTGCTCAGAGATAGTCCAAATTCTTTTGTTTTTTTTTTCGTATTTTAAGCCTTTTGTGAGTACTAAAATTGGTGATTTAACTCTTAAATTTTTTAATTGTTTTCCAATAAAATCAATACCGGATAGGCTTAACGCAATAACTATTAAATCAAATTTTTCATTTAATAAGTCACTAGAAAATTTTCTAAATTTTAATTTTTTTGAAAGATTAATCTTTAAGGCTGAGTGAAATTTATTTTTTGATGATAGATTTTTTATAAATATTTTACTATATGGCTCAGTTATTGTAACTCTATTCTTATTATCAATGCATGGAATTGTAAATGCAGATCCCATGGCTCCGCCACCAATTATTAAAATATTTTTCATAATATTCTATTCAATTCCTAGAAGTTTTTTTCTTTGATCTGCCCAAGTTCTAATTAAATTATCAACAGCTAAGCCTATAAAAGCAACACATAATCCTAACATTAAGCCGTTACCAGTTCCTTGCCTGTCAGATAAAGCTTTTAGAATATACTGTCCTAAATCTGTTGTTCCAATCATTGCACCAATGATTACCATAAATAATGCAAATACGACTGTTTGATTAATTCCTAACATCATATGTGGAAACGCAAGTGGTAGTTCTATTTTTATCCATCTTTGTAATCGAGTTACTCCAGACATAGATCCAGCATCATGTAGAGCAGAAGGTACACTTCTTAGCCCTTCAATAGTGTATCTTGTTGCAGGAATTGTTGCATAAACTACAACGGCAATAAGAACAGATGTATCTGTTACTCCAAAGAGCATTATAACTGGAATTAAATAAACAAAAGATGGGAAAGTTTGGAGAGTGTCACACACACCTATAGCTATTCTTGAGCTAGTTTTATTTTGAGCACTTAAAGTACCAATTGTTATTCCAAGAATTCCTGAAACTAAAACACCAAAAGTTGCCATGTACATTGTTATTAACGCTCTGTCCCACCATTCTGTTAAAGCTATAAACAAAGTAAAGCTTCCAATAACTAATGCAGATCTAATTCCTCCAATTATATAACCTGCACCCATAAATAAAATAAATGTAGCAACAATTGGCATTCTCAAAAATGCATTTTTCATAGGAATTAAGACATCTACTATTAGCCAAGTATTGAAAATTTTGAGTGTATCAAAAAAATTAGCTAAAACCCAATCTACTCCTGCATTCCAGAATGCCTCAGTAGAAATACCTTTATTGTGCGGAACAATAAAAAAATAGTTAAAACCTTCTTTAAAAAGGAAGGTCCCTATAAAAGAAAGTAGATATCCAGCAATAACAACTCCACCAAATATATAAAGATACTTATTTTTCTCAAAATCTGTTGGATTTTCAAAATAGTTTTTTTGTTTATTTGCCCATGCTAATGACAGTTTATCCAATAAAACTGCTATCAAAGTAATACACACACCCGCCTCAAGTGCCAAACCAATTCTTAATTGATTTAATGCAAGTAGCAAATTCCACCCCAGACCTTTTGCACCTATAAACGAGGCTATTACAGCCATTGCTAAACATTGCATTATAACTTGATTGACACCTATTAAAATATCTCTTCTTGCAGTTGGAATTAAAACTTCAGATAACAATTGATAATCTGTACAGCCGCTCATCTTACCTGCTTCAATAACTTCAGGAGATACTTTTCTTAGACCTAGTAAAGTTAGTCTAACCATTGGAGGTGTTGCAAAAATAATTGTTGCTATTGCTCCAGCATGATCACCTATTCCAAATAAAACCATTATTGGTACAAGATATGAATAATGAGGCATGGTTTGAGCAACATTCAAAAGAGGATTTAAAATATTTTCTACTCTTTTGCTTCTATATGCCCAAACTCCAAAACCAAGACCTAAAGCAAAAGAAATTGGTGCTGCAACCAATACAAATGATAAAGTTTGCATAGATGGCTTCCATTGGCCAAAAGCAGAAATGAATATCATGGTTATCGCAGCAAATATTGCTAAATTTTTTCCACTAAGTTTGTAACCTAGTAAGACTGCTCCACCAGCAACAATTGTCCAAGGTAAACCTGGTAACTTTGCCCAAGGATTTGCACTTAAAAAATCCCAACTTGTAAAAGCAACTATAGTATCAACTCCACCAATTAAAATTTCACGAATAAATTGGATTAAAAAAAGCATAGAACTAGAAATTAATCTTGTTATATGTAGAACCAATGGTCTAGATTTTGTTTCTTGAATACTGGAGTCAAAGTATTCAATTGGAAACCACTCATTTAATAAAAAGTATACAGAGTCATTTATCCATCCTGGCATCCAAGCAATAAAGGCCGGCAATCTCCAAAAAACACTATACTTAGTTTGGTCTAACTTATCTTTATCAATAAATTCAGTTCCAGCTTTTGCAAACTCATACCCCTCTGGTATTTGAATGGCAAAACATAAACCAAAAAAAATAATAAATAAAAAGAACCATTGGATAGCTTTTGGATATTTCTTAATTATTTCCATAGAATATTACGACTTTTCTTTTCCAGTTCTAAAAACTGTTTGAATTATCTTTGATGGTTTAACACTTCCAACTATATTATTGTTTGCATCTAAAACGTTTACTGAGTTTTCTTGACTCAATATTTTTTCTGCTACTGTTTCAATAATTGCATCTTTAGAAACACTAATCATATTTTTATCTTTTTCATTTACAGATTTATCCATTATTGATTCTATCTTTAATACTTTTTCTCTTGGTACTTCTTCTGTAAATTTTCTCACATATTCAGTTTTTGGACTCAAAACAATATTTGCTGGAGTATCCAGTTGTTCAATTAAACCATCTTTCATAATAGCTATTCTATCAGCAAGTCTTAGTGCTTCATCAAAGTCATGTGTAATAAAAAGAATTGTTTTATTTAAAACCCCTTGGAGTCTTAAAAATTCATCTTGCATCTCTTTTCTTATAAGTGGATCCAATGCAGAAAAAGGTTCGTCTAAAAACCATATATCTGGTTCAACAGCTAATGATCGTGCAATACCAACTCTCTGTTGTTGACCTCCAGATAATTCTCTAGGAAAATAATTTTCTCTTCCCTTTAAACCTACTAATTCAACCATCTCCATAGCTTTTTTAATACTGTCATCAGTTTCACCTCCTTTAATTTGAAGTGGAAACGCAATATTTTCTAAAACAGTTTTATGAGGAAGTAATGCAAAACTTTGAAAAACCATACCCATTTTACTTCTTCTTAACTCAATTAATTGCTTATCATTCATTGCTAACAAGTCTTGACCTTCGATAAAAATTTTTCCACCTGTAGCATCAGTTAATCGTGAAATACATCTCAGTAGAGTTGATTTACCAGAACCAGATAAACCCATTACAACTAACATTTCTCCTTTTGATACTTCAAAAGAAGCATTGTTAACCCCTACAATACAACCTGCATCTTGAAATATTTTTGCATCTACATTGCCATTTGAATTTTGAAGCATTTTTTCTGCATTTGCTCCAAATATTTTATAGACAGACTCACATTTAATTACAGGTGTTGTTGTCATATTTATATTCTATATATTTATACTATTATTATTATTAAATACTCCATTAAAAATTCTTAATAAAATAAACCCTTGTATCAATACTAGTTTTTAAAAAGCCTAAAGCTTCACCTTCAACTATTACAGATTTGGAAGAACCAGATAATGGCTTGACTGTAAATTTAGCAAAACATCTATTCTGACTTTCGTCCCAATTTACTGAATATTTTCCAGTTGTTCCACCATTAGCTGTGTATAAATCAAATGCGTCATTATCAATAATGTTGGCCCCCATTATTGCTCTTTGTGTAATTATTTTTGTATTGATGCAAATCATCTTATATTCATCTGCTGATAATTGTTGCCCTTTTTCAGATTTATAGAATGTTAAAACACCTCTTGGTAACGATGCTATCAATTCATTTGCTTCTTCTTGTACTTTTTTTTGTTCAGCAATTTTCAATTCAGCATCTTTATCTGGTCCAAAAAAAATATTAAGTATTAAAAAAGTAAAAAAAATTATTATTGTTAAACATGTCAATCCTATCAATCCTTTGAAACTTTCTGGAAATTGATTGAACTTACTTAACATAATCCCCTTCCTTCCATGTTCCCTCAATTACTTTTCCATCTGACCATTTAAAAATTCCTTTTCCATGCATCTTATTATTTTTCCATTCTCCACTGTAAGAAGATCCATCTGGAAATTTTAAAGTTCCTTCACCATGCCATTTACTATCATTAAATTCACCTTCATAGACATACCCATTAGGCCAAGTCTCAATACCTTTTCCTTTTTTTGAACCATTTTGCCATTGCCCAACATAAGTTGTCTTATCCGTATAAGTCCAGGTTCCAAATCCATTATTACAATCGCCATCTGTACAACCCGACTTTTTCGCAAAACTCGTATTTGAAATTATTAAGCTCAAAAAGATATATGTTAAAATTTTTTTCATCTAAAAATAAAATATATTAAATTTAAAAAAAAATCCCCCCTAGTAAAACTAGGGGAGAATCTAATTTATTTATGGTTTAAAGAAAGTGGTTACTTAGTCCACTTCTCCCAAACACTTTTGTTATCAGCTAACCATTTTTTAGCAGCATCTTCATGAGTCATTTTATCTTCGTCAACTAAAGCAGCCATTGCTCCAATTTGACTAGTGTTAAATGATAATTTTTTGTACATTGCTGCTGCATTAGGATGAGTTTTTGGGAAGTTCTCATTAACGGCTTTTTTCAAGTAACCATCTGGAGCTCCACATTTACCATCACCACCATCAACTGGTCTGCAACCATCATAGTACGGTGGAAAATCAATAAAAGTAAATCCTTTTCCATCTGTAAAGTTTGGTGTCCAGTTAAAGATAATAGTTCCTCTTCCTTCAGCTTCAGCTGCTTTAAGTTCTGCCCACAATGCATCTGCACCACCAGCAAACTTAACAGTCCATAAGTCACCTAATCCAAGAGCTTCTATTCTCTGAGGGATTAGATCTCCATGCCAGCTTTGTGGACCTTCTAACATACGTCCTTTTCCACCAGAGTCTGGTGTAGCAAACGCTTTAGCACAGTCTGGACTTTTTAAAGCATTCCAGTCTGGTAGGCCTGGACAATATTTAGCTGCCCAATCAGGATAACCCATATCCTCAATTGTTCTTGCTTCATGATCACCCCAGTCTAATACACCACCCTTTTCTCTAGCAGTATCAAAAGATTTACCAAAAGCTGATTCCCAAACTTCGTGGGCTAATGTTACATCACCAATTCTAATTGACTCGTAAACAGCTTGTGAATCTGCTGGTACATATTTTACATTGTTACCCATAGATTCTAAAATTCCCCCGATAACATGAGCCATAACCACTTGGCTTGACCAGTTATGAGTTGCAATAACTATAGGTTCAGCACTGTCGCTGCCTGATTTTTTTGCAGATTTGTCTCCTCCACCCATGAAGAAAGCAAGACCCGCTATGACAACAATCGCACCGATAATTAACGGTAGTTTGTTTTTCATTATTCCTCCTAGTACTAGTTAATCTTAATATTATGTGCTTTACTAATAGGATAGTCAACACATAGATATTTATATAATATAAATCTAAATATTTATAAAAGATGCCTACTACTTTAGATATTAAAGAACCTGGACTAAACGTATTGCCACCTGGAGTTGAAAGACACACGGTCAATATCGGAGGATTAACAGGTTTGCAAATTTTTCCTGATGATCAAATAGAAATAATTAATGAAGAAGGAAATCAAATTTGTGAAATAATTTGTTTTGATAAAAATGGTAAATCTGAATTAGGAATATTAAGTTTAAAAGAAAATATTAAAAAAAGTTTTATTAAAGAGATATTAAATAATAATGATGAAAGTTCTCTGATAACTAAACTTCAATTAAAAAAAAGAAACTTAAATATCAATAATTCTAAATCATCGATTATTTTTGATAAAGATACGCCTAGTGGTGAGAAAGTAAAATTAAAATCAAAAGACAGATGTTATGTAATTTTTTCAGCACCTAAAAATGAAATGTTGATAAGTGATCAAAATCCTTCAGGAGATTTAACAATATTTATTAAACGCGCAAAAATTACTAAAGATAAAGAATTGTCTATTATCCCTGACCCTGTTTTTGAGCCTAATTACGAAAAAAATATAAATAGACAAACATGTATTTCATATCAAGTTAAAGAAGGTGATTACATTCAGGTAATTAGTCCAGCAGGCAGGCAATGTTCAGACTTTGTTGCATTTGATACTAGAAAACTTGATAAAGGTATTGAAAAAGGACTTGACTGGCAAACTACCAGAACATTTATGGGTAATACTTTTCCAGGTCCAGGATTATTTTCAAAATTCTATGACACTGATCATGAACCACTTGTCGAAGTTATAAGAGATACTGTTGGTAAACATGATACTTTTAATTTAGCTTGCACTTCTAAATATTATGAAGATGTAGGTTACTTCGGCCATCCTAATTGCTCTGACAATTTAACAAGCTCAATGAGTAAATATGGAGTTCAAAAGCAAAAAGGTTGGCATGCGATAAACTTATTTTTTAACACTTCTTCTACAGGTCTTAATTCTGTAATTTCTGATGAATCTTACGCTAGACCGGGAGATTATGTAATGTTTAAAGCTTTAAAAGATTTAACAATCGGAACCACCGCATGTCCTAGTGATATTGATCCTTGCAATTCATGGAATCCGACTGATATCTTTGTTAGAACATATGACAAAAAAAAAGAATTTTCCAAATCATTTGCTTTTAGAATGAAAACAGACTCAGAAAAAAAGCTCACTAGAAACTCTGGTTTTCACGATAGAACTTCAAAATTAACCCGAAACTTTATTGATGCAAGGGGATTTTGGTTACCAAATGATTACACTAAACATGGTTTAGTTGAGGAATATACTGCGTGTCGAGAGAAAGCTGTTTTAATTGATCTTTCATCATTAAGAAAATTCGAAATCATTGGACCAGATGCTGAGGAATTAATGAATTATACTCTGACAAGAAACATAAAAAAACTTTCAGTTGGTCAAGTTGTTTACTCTGCTATGTGTTATGAAAATGGAATGATGTTTGATGATGGTACTTTATTAAGATTAAGTGAAACTGGTTTCAGATGGATTTGTGGTGATGAATATTCAGGAGAATGGTTAAAAGAAATCGCAAAAAAGAAAAATTATAAAGTAAATATAAAAAATTCTACAGACCAAATAAGTAATGTTTCTATTCAAGGTCCAAAAAGCAGAGAAATATTAAAAAAAATAATTTTTACTCCACCTACCCAACCTTCTATTGATGAATTAGAATGGTTTAGATTTACTGTTTGTAGAGTAGAAGAACTTCAAGGTATTCCATTAATCGTATCAAGAACAGGATATACTGGTGAACTTGGTTATGAAATATGGTGTCATCCAAAACATGCTCCTGAAGTTTGGGATAAACTAATAGTAGCTGGAAAAGATGATGGTTTAATACCAGCAGGATTTGCAGCTCTAGATAAATTAAGAATTGAAGCAGGTTTAATTTTGTTTGGCAATGAATTTGATGGTCAACAAGACCCATTTGAAGCAGGTATTGGTTTTGCTGTTCCTTTAAAAACTAAAGAAGCAGATTTTATAGGCAAAGATAATTTAAAAGAGAGAAAATTAAATCCACAAAAAAAACTTGTTGGATTAGAACTGATTGGTAAGGAAGCTGCAGGACATGGTGATTGCGTCCATATCGGAAGGTCTCAGGTAGGAGTAATTACGAGTGGCTGTTTGTCTACCGTTCTTAATAAAAATATAGCTTTATGTAGAATTGATAATCAATATTCAGAATTAGGGACTGAAGTTGAAGTTGGTAAAATTGATGGTCATCAAAAAAGAATTTCTGCCAAAGTAGTGGCTTTCCCTCATTTCGACCCTAAAAAGACTAGAGTAAAATCCTAATGACAAAAACAACTAAAGATTTATTAGAATTTTGGGAGGATCAAATGAAACTTTCCCATATGTCTAGTAATTATTTTTTTAGAAAATCTCCATCTCATTATCATATGATGTTGTTGGTTATGCATGCTTTTAAGTATGAGGAACATCTAACTGTTGAGGAATTGAAGACAAAATTATTTAAGACATCCAGACCAAAATCAGCTTTAATGATAAATGAGGCGTGTGAAAAGGGTTTCTTTTTTTTAGAAAAGGCATCAGATGATCAAAGAAAAAAATTTATAAAACCAAGTAAATCATTCATAGATGAATTTAATCTATATCTTCAAACCTTAAAAAATCTTAGTTTCTAATAGAATTTTACTTAATATATTTATTACTTATATTTTATATATATAAAAAAAATTATATATTTAACTTTCACTAAAAATAAAGTTTGATTTATGTCATTACCGACAAAAGCTAAAGTAGTAATTATAGGTGGAGGAATTCACGGTTTAAGCACTGCTTGGAAGCTTTCAGAGACTTATAAAAATCCCGGAGAAATAATAGTTTTAGAGAAAGATGATACTGCTGCTGGTGCAAGCGGGATTGCATGTGGGGTTGTAAGAAATAATTATTTTCAGCCAGCAATGAGAGAACTAATGGCTCACTCAGTTTCTGTTTGGGAAAGTGATCCAAAAGCATGGAAATATAATGCTGTGGGTTATCTTCAAATTTCTCCTGAAGTTATGCATAAAGATGTTGCGTCAATTTATGAACAACAAAAAGCTATTGGTTATGAGTCGGAATTTATAGAAGGAGAAAAAGATTGTACAAAATATATGAAGGGCATGTTTGATGATTGGCAGGCCAAAGGAATAACATCTGTTCTGCATGAAAAAAAAGGTGGTTATGCATTTAATAAAGACTCTATTAAAGCACTAGAACAAAAATCTGTAAGCAATGGAGTTAACGTTATTAAAGGTGTAAAGGTTACAGGTTTTAAAAGAGGTAGCAACAGTAAAGCAGTAACTGGTGTAGAAACAGATAAAGGAACAATAGATTGTGAACAAATTGTTGTTGGGGCAGGACCATGGGTAAGAGATTTTTGGAATATGTTAGAACTTCCTAAGACTGCAAAAATTAAGGGTAACGATGGAAAATTACATGAAACTGAAATGTGGAAATACTGGATGCTTCAAGAAGGAGTTATTGGAGTAGAGCCAGATTTTTTAAAGACAAACGATGGTAATCAACCACCAGTTATTCATGTAGATTCCACCGCTCCATTATATTCTGATACTACAAAAAAATTGATTACTGATAAAATTTGGGGAATTTATTATAAACCAGACATTGAAGGTTTAGGTGTTCAAGGAGGTACATCTCCTTACATAGTTGATAAACATTTTGATGAAGTAAATGTTGATCCTTATGGAATAAAATCACATGAGTATCAAACTACAGAGGCTTTTAATGAAATGTGGTGTTCTGCTTTAGCTCACTGTCAAAAAAGATTTGAAGGTAAATCTCATTTATATAGGAAAGGTCCTTCAGGTGGACTAGGATGCATGACACCAGACTCGTTTCCAATCTTTGATAGATTTTTAGAAAATGTTTATATGATTGCTGACGCTAATCATGGTTATAAAATGATTGGTGTTGGTGAACTAGTTGCAAAAGAAATTTTAGGACAAGAAAGTGACTTATTAAAACCTTTTAGATTCAACCGATACGAGAAGGGTGAGCTTCACCCTACTTCGAACAGTCCGTTTCCTTGGAGCTAGTTTATCTAAGTAGACAGAAGTTTTTTTTTCAGTTACCTTTTTGAACTAAAAATTCTTAATAGAGGGAACTATGACAGATCTAGAAAAACACGTAAATAAACCTGGCAGAGATAAACTTGTAAAACAAGTTAGAGCTAAAATAAATGAACTTGGAGTTGAATATATTTTTTTTCAATTTATATCAGTCACAGGAAGAGTGGTTGGTAAAGGTATTCCTTCCGATCACTGGGAAAGAACTTGTGAAAAAGGATTTCAGTTAGTTTACGGTGCTACTGCCAACTTATTTTTAGATAGACATAACAATTACATAGGATACGGGCCTGAAGCTAAAGAATTAGTTGGAATCCCAGATCCTGAAACTTTCTGTCAACTTCCCTGGGATAAAAAAGTTGGAAGAGTATTCGTTACTTGTTTTAGAAATAGAGAAGAAAGAGAAAATCCAGGTGGGCATTTAACATCTGATTGTAGAGGAAATTTAAGAATAATTGCTGAAGAGTTTAAGAAAAAACATGGTTACCAATTGAGAGTTGGCACTGAACCTGAAATGATGTGGTTAACAAAAAATCCAGATGGTACCCCAACAGGTAAAGGATTTTCTAAACCTTATTGTTATCATATTGATCAATTTGAGTCTCTAAGACCTGTTTTCATGAAAGTGATGGAATACGCTAGAGCAATGGGCTTTGATATGATTCAAGGTGATCATGAAGATGCCCCAGGACAACTTGAATTAAACTGGATGTACGATGATGTCTTAAGAAATGCAGATAGACTTTCAACTTATAGGCAAATCTGTGCACAAGTAGCAAGAGAATTCAACTTAATTGCTTGCTTTATGACCAAACCTTTTATGGGAGTATCTGCAAGTGGATGTCACACTAACATGTCTTTATGGACAGGTGGTAAAGATAAGGTAAATAAATTAGGTCATAAATCTATTCCAGGAATGGACGAGGTTTTTAGCTATGTAGAGGGTGGTACAAATACATTTATGCCTGATACTAAAGATGTTCAGTTACCTGGTAAAGTAGGTTTGTTATCTATAGGAGGAGTAATGAAGCATTTAGGAGCACTTACCGCAATCGGGTCATCAACAGTTAATTCTTATCGAAGATTGTGGGATCAAGGATTCTGGGCACCTGTTTATGCAGACTGGGGTTATCAAAATAGAACTTGTGGATTAAGAGTTTCTGCTCCAGGACGATTTGAATATAGATCAGTAGACTCAATGCATAATCCTTATTTGATGGGAGCAGGTCTATTGAAAGCATTTGATGATGGTTTAACAAATAAAATTGATCCAGGTAAACCAGAGTCTAGAAACATTTATGAAGCTCAAAAAGCTGGTAAGGATGTTAAAAAATTACCTTTAAGTCTTGGTGAAGCATTAGATCAATTGGCTGCTGATAAAGTAATTCAATCAGCAATGCCTGATGAAATGTATAAAATATTTCATTGGTATAAGAATGATGAATGGGAAAAATTTTTAGGTGCAACAACTCAATGGGATCTAGATACTTATCTTGATTGCCTACCATAAAAAATTATTAGAAAAGGAAGTATATGTGCGGAATCGCGGGACTAATACATAGGGGTAAATCTTCAAAAGTAGGACATGAGCTTCAAGGGATGTTGCAAGCTCTTAAACATAGAGGGGAAGACTCAACTGGTTATGCTTTGTATGGTGATACAGATGGTAAAAATTTCATCATGCGTTTTAAAGTAGGTGAAAATGTTGGAGAAGGAAGTACATCAATATCAGAGGATGTATCTGTTTATGATGAAAGAAAAAAAATTGTTGATAATTATCTTTTAGAATTAGGAGCTAAAATTATTAAGCAAGATAGAATACTTCCATACTCTTTAAGATATGAAATTGAATATAATAAAAAAGATTTATTAGAGTTTTCACAAAAGATTGAGGGTATTCCAGGTGTGGAAATTCTTTCTATGGGTAAATCTCTGGAAGTAATTAAAGATTTAGGAAATGCTAAAATGGTTTGTGATAGATATAATTTAGATAAAGTTGTTGGAACCCATGCAATTGGTCACGCGAGGATGGCAACTGAGTCAGGTGTAGATATTAAATCTGCTCACCCTTTTTGGGGTTATCCTTTTAGTGATGTATCTGTTGTTCATAATGGTCAATTAACAAATTATTGGAATAATAGAAGAGCTTTAGAAAATAAAGGCATGAGATTTATGTCTGAGTGTGATTCAGAGTTGATCGCAGTTTATCTTGCTGAAAAAATGAGAGATGGCGCTTCCTTAGAAGAGGGAATGAAAGAGTCTTTGTCAGGTTTAGATGGGGTATTTACTTACTTTGTAGCTACAAAAGACTCTTTAGGTATGGCGAAAGATACTATGGCCGCAAAACCTTTGGTACTATATGAGTCTGATGATTTAGTTGCTATGGGATCTGAAGAAATAGCTATTAGATCAATTTTACCACAAGAAATAGATACTTATGATCCTTTTGATGGAGAGGTAAAAGTATGGCAAATTTAAAGAGTACTGAAAAAAAAACAAAAGCCCAAGCTATGGGTATGCATACAGAAGTTTTAACAGGAAGAACTCAACAAAAATTCTTTAATCCTGACGAAGCAGAAAATTTTTATTACTTTGGTACTTATGATGTTGATTTTAATAAAAGGACTAATCTAGATGTTAAAGATATGACAGCTGCTGAAGCTAATAAGGAAATAGATAATTTAATGAGTCAGGGCTTTGGAACGATCGTAATTAAAAATCCTCAAGGAAAACATAGTTTAGGCGTTGGTATTTTGAATAAATTAAATTTAATTTTTGAAGGAAGTTTAGGTTATTTTGGAATGGGATCATGTGATGGTCCTACTGTTAGAATTAATGGGAGAGTTGGATGGTCATGTGCGGAAAACTTAATGGCTGGAAAAGTTGTAATTGAAAAAAATGCAGGATCATGTTTTGGAGCTGCAATCAGAGGTGGTGATTTAATTTGTAAAGGAAGTGTTGGCGCAAGAACTGGAATAGATATGAAGGGTGGAACAATAATAATTGGTGGTGATGCTGGAGCATTTACTGGATTTATGATGCAAAGAGGAAGAATTATTATACTTGGAGATGTAGGAATTAATTTAGGTGACTCGATGTATGATGGGACAATTTTCATAGGTGGACAAATTGGGTCTTATGGTAGTGATGCTGTAGACTCAGAGTTAACAAAAAGTGATCAAGATTGGCTAAAAAGAAAATTAAAAGTTGCTGAAATTGGTGAAAATTTTGACGTGAGTAAAATGAAAAAAATAGTAGCTGGAAAAAAACTTTGGAATTATGACAATTTAGAACCAACTGAAAAAAAAGGAGCTATCTAATGGCAAAAAGAAAAAAGAAAAAAAAATCTAATGGTAAAGGAGTTGGTGGAAAAGCTGATGTCCATGCACATGAAGAGGGAAAAAGAAATAAAAGTTTATTAGGTCATAATGCTATTTTTACTCCAGAAGTTATAGACGACATTCATATTAAAGCACAATTAGGAAGATACAGAATGCGTGGTATGGCATTGATGAAAAAAATTCCAACTTTTGATGATTTAGTTTTCTTACCTGGGACACTTACAAGATTTGTTATTGAGGGTTATAGAGAAAAATGTGAAACTAAAACTGTAATTGGACCAAGATGTGAGAATCCGATTGAATTAGATATTCCTGTATATATTACTGGAATGAGTTTTGGTGCTCTCTCTTATGAAGCAAAAACTGCTTTAGCTAGAGGAGCAACAATGGCTGGAAGTGCAACTTGTTCAGGTGAAGGTGGAATGATACCTGATGAAAGAAGATATTCTGAAAAATGGTTTTATCAATGTATTCAATCAAGGTATGGGTTTAACCCACATCACGCTCAACTAGCGGATGGAATAGAAGTATTTATCGGACAAGGACAAAAAGTTGGGATGGGAGGACATTTAATGGGTCAGAAAGTTACTGACCAAGTAGCTGAAATGAGATCATTACCTTCTGGTATTGACCAGAGATCTCCAGCAAGACACCCTGATTGGTTAGGTCCAGACGATCTAGCTTTAAAAGTCGAAGAATTAAGACAATTGACTAAAAATAGAGTGCCTATTCAACTAAAACTTGGTGCTTCAAAAGTTTATGATGATGTGCGTATGGCGGCTAAGTGTGATCCTGATTCTATTTATTTAGATGGAATGGAAGGTTCTACCGGTGCTGGTCCCCACATAGCTGCAGCAAATACTGGTATTCCTGGAATTGCTGCCATCAGAGAAGCTAGAAGAGCCTTAGATGATGTTGGTAAGACTGGAAAAGTAACTTTAATTTATGCTGGTGGAGTAAGAGATGGTGCTGATATGGCGAAAGCTTTAGCATTAGGTGCTGACGCAATTGCAATCGGAACTGGTTCAATGATTGCATTAAATTGTAACAAAGACATTCCTGAAGCAAATTTTGAAAAAGAAATGGGAGTAAAAGCTGGAGAATGTTACCACTGTCATACAGGAAGATGTCCAGTAGGCGTTGCTACTCAAGATCCAAAATTAAGAGCAAGATTAAATCCTGATGATGCAGCTTTAAGAGTATATAACTATTTGCATTCTATGACTTTAGAAGCACAACTTTTAGCTAGAGCTTGTGGAAAAACTAATATTCACTCTTTAGAGCCAGAAGATTTAGCTGCATTAACATCTGAAGCTTCTGCTTTAGCAAAAGTACCATTGGCAGGAACAAACTATACTGTTGGAGTTGATAACTATCATAAAATATAAAGATAATTATGCCCAAGAAAAAAAATAGTAAAATTAAAAGTAAATCAAAAAAAGAAAAGAAAATGAAACTTGGTACTTTTAAGGAAACTGCTAGAGAAAAATTAATTGGCCAACATATTGGTTATAGATATGATGTAAACTTACTTCCAGATTATAAAAAAATAACGCCATTCCTAAAAAAATATGTAGAAGCTATGGGCTGGGATGATCTTAACTGGTTAGAAGATGTTCATATGGGTTATGAAGAGGGAAAACCTGCGGTGTTTTGCAGAAATGCAAATGGATGGGTTACAATTCCAAAGTCAATAAAGTTACCAGAAAATCAGCAGGATAGAGATATGATAGCTAGAGAGTTACTAGTTAAATTTCAAATGTCTCCAAAACATCCTCTTGTAGATTTAAAAAAAGCTTATCTAAAATTTTAATTCCACAATCTTAAGTTGTTTTTTTTTAAAAACCTGATGTTTATATTAGGTTTTTTGTAGTTGTTTCATTTGTCACACCTTAGAAAATTTAATAGGCTTTTGAAAACTAATATGGAGAGAGAATATGACTGATCAGTTAGGTGCTCTTACTACTATATTTACAGAATTTTACTACTGGGTGACAGTGGTACTGATGTTTTTAATTCACGTCGGTTTCTGTATGTATGAAGTTGGTGCATCACGATACAAACACCATCAACATACTCTTATGAAAAATACAATGCTGATACCGTTGGTAACAGTAACTTGGTTTTTATTTGGTTGGTGGATTTATTGGGCTTTTCCAACAGGACCAGGAATTGCTCCTTCAATAATGAATGAAAGCACAGCTCTTATCACTGACGACAGTACTTTTAGTGCAAAGTGGTATTTAGCTAATACAGAATACATGGCGGTCAACTTAGGTGACCACATAAGTGGAGTGTTCTGGGCTGCATTCTTACTGTTCTCATGGACAGCTGCTTCTATCGTTTCAGGAGCAATCATTGAAAGAATAACTACTTTTGCATTTGGAATTTTAGCAATTGCGATTGGATCTGTTTTTTGGACAATTGATGCTGCTTGGGGATGGCACTTCGATGGATGGATGCTTAAGATTTTAGGATATCATGATGCTTATGCCTCAGGAGTAATTCACGCAATTGCAGGTGGATTTGCTTTGGGTGTTCTAATGGTTTTGGGACCACGAATTGGTAAGTTTTCATCTAGTGGTGAGCCAAGAAACATAGGACCAAGAAATCCTTGGCTAGTTACAGTAGGATTATTTTTAATTTATACTGGATTCTGGGGATTTTATGCAGCATGTAATATACCAATCTTTGACCTTGGACCTGAATATGGGATGGAAGGAATAAGTTATTGGACAGCTACAAACATATACGTAACCCCTACTACACTTAGTGGTATTACTTTTAACTTCTTGATGTCATTATCAGGAGGATTATTAGCCGGTTATTGGATTGCTAAAGGTGATCCTTTCTGGACTTACTCAAGTGGACTAGCTGGTATTATATGTGCTTCAGCTGGAAATGATTTATATCATCCAATTCAAGCAATGATCATTGGTATGATCGGTGTTGTGATTTCATACAAACTACATTATTGGGTTGAACGTAAGTTCAAAATTGATGATGCAGTAGGTGCAGTCGCGGTACATGGTTATGCTGGATTTATTGGTCTAGTAATATGCGGTTTTGTTCTAAACGGTTATCCAGCATCTGGTTACAGTGTTGGTGCTATGTGGGATGGAACAACGTATGCTTCAATTAACCCGTTAGGACAGTTCTTAGGGGCAATCATAATGTTTGGTGTTCTTGGAATGTTACCAGGTTATGTCATAGCTAAAGTACTTCATGGTATGGGTAAATTAAGGATCCCAAGAGAAGTAGAAATAGCTGGACTTGACTATGAAATGATGGAGTCTGCTAAGAGTGATGAAAAAGCAGTTTCATCCGCAACCAGGTAAAGGAGATAATATATGGCTACAGTTACAAACTGGATCGATCACCTAAATAAACCTGCAGAAGAAGTTGCAGGTGCTATTTATCCTGGTGCTGGTTCAAGTGAAACACTACTGGTTATCCTAGGCTTTGTTATATGGATCGGTTGGCATGTTTTGACTGCAAAATCTGAGAGTGAAGAGCTCGAAAGATTGGCAAGAAAAAGACATAGCGCTAATGATCATAAAAGCAACATTGCTGAATGGTAATATAAAATAAAAATTTGGGCGCTACTTGAATTGTAGCGCCCTTTTTAATTTTCAATCATAAAATGCAAGAAGAAGAAAAAAATAAAGAATTAAGACCTAGCAAAATGCGAGGTGTTGCTTTTCCAAAATCGAAGTACGGAGTTATTTTAGCTATAATAATAATTATTGTTGTTAACCTTATATATTATAGAGAAACAATTTTTTCTTTTTTTAGGTAATTATGTTAATTTAATTCATGTCAAAAAACTTATTTAAAATTGCGAAAGAAAAAAAAATAAAATACTTCTTAATAAGTTTTGTTGACTTATTTGGAGTATTAAGATCAAAATTAGTTCCTACAAGAGCTATAAAAGAAATGCAAGAAGCTGGAGCAGGATTTGCTGGATTTGCTGCTTGGTTAGATATGTCACCTGCTGACTCTGATATGTTTGGTATTCCAGACCCTGATAGTTTAATTCAATTACCATGGAATAAAGAAGTTGGTTGGTTAGCATCCGATCTTTGGATGAATGGAAAGCCTGTGGAAGCATCACCAAGAGTAATGCTAAAAAATCAAATTAAAAAACTTAAAAAAAAGAGTCTACAGATGAAATCTGGTGTTGAATGTGAATATTTTCTCATTTCAACAGATGGTAATTCAATAGCTGACCCCAGAGATACTCAGTCAAAACCTTGTTATGATCAATCAGCTTTAATGAGAAGATATGATCTAATTAAAGAAATTTGTGATTGCATGATTGAAATGGGATGGGGTCCTTATCAAAATGATCATGAAGATGCTAATGGTCAATTTGAAATGAACTGGGATTATGATGACTGTTTAGTTACAGCAGATAGACATACTTTCTTTAAATTTATGGTAAAGACGATTGCAGAAAAACATGGATTAAGAGCAACGTTTATGCCAAAACCTTTTGAAAATTTAACTGGCAATGGGTGTCATGCCCACATCTCAGTTTGGGATGGTAAAAAAAATAAGTTTTTAGATAAATCTAATAATTTAGGTTTAAGTAAAATGGCTTATAATTTTCTTGGAGGTGTAATAAAGAATGCATCTTCATTATCAGCTTTTTTTAATCCAACAATAAATAGTTATCGAAGAATAAATGCTCCTCCAACTAAATCTGGAGCATCATGGTCACCTAGTAGTATTTCCTATACTGGCAACAATAGAACGCACATGATTAGAATTCCAGATCCTGGTAGATTTGAATTAAGGTTAATGGATGGGTCTGTAAATCCATATTTGTTACAAGCTAGTATATTAGCTGCAGGTTTAGATGGTTTAAAAAATAAGATTGATCCAGGAAAACCATTAGATTGTAATATGTATGAGGATCATAAAAAATATCCTAATCTTCCGAAGCTTCCAAACGAATTAGATCAATCACTTGAAAAACTTAAAAGTAATAAAGATATAAATGATGCTTTTGGTAAAGAGGTTATCAATAGTTATATTAAACTTAAAAATTCTGAAATTAACCAATTTAAACAAAAAGAAAATTTTGACAAAACAAAAGCTATTACTAGGTGGGAAAGAGATAATACGCTAGACTGCTAAGATATGTCAATCTTATCTAATGGTCATTTATGGAAACTTACCGAATTTCTTGAAAACCAAAAGTTCTCTTTTAACAAAAATCAAATTTTAAATTCATTATCCAAAGAAGATATTGATGATGCTTATACAAAAATATCTAATTGGAAAGGATATTCTCCAACTCCTTTGGTAGAATTAAATAAACTATCAAAAGAATTAAATCTAAATAAAATTTTTTATAAAGATGAGAGTAAACGTTTTGACCTAAAGTCTTTCAAAGCACTTGGAGGGGCATATGCTGTAGAAAAAGTTACAAAAGGAAATAAAGATATCGTAGTTGCAACGGCGACTGCAGGAAATCATGGAAGGTCAGTAGCATGGGGTGCTAAAAGACTAGGTCTTAAATGCAAAATTTTTATTAGTGAATATGTTACCGATGCTAGAGGTAAAGTGATGTCTGATCTTGGCGCAGATGTAATTAAAGTAAAAGGTAATTATGAAAATTCATTAATTGAATGTATTAAACAATCAACCAAAAATAATTGGCAGATAATTCAAGATGTTGCTTGGAAAGAATATATTACTGTTCCAAAATATACTATGGCTGGATATGCGGTTATGATGAAAGAAATTGTTGACCAGCTTGATCATAACAAAATTTCTCACATAATTTTACAAGCAGGTGTGGGTGGTATGGCTGGAGCAATGATTGCTGGTGTTGCAAGATATCTTAAAAATATACCAATAACTGTAGTTGTAGAACCTGATAGTGCAGCATGTGTTTTGGAAAGTATTAGAACAGGCAAAATAGAAAAAATTGACATTATAAGAGAAAGTTTAATGGGTGGAATGTCTTGTGGAGAAGTATCTTTGGTCCCATGGGAAATCTTAAAAAATTCAGTTAAATATTGTATTAGTTTACCAGATGATGATATTGCAAAAACTATGAAATTACTTGGAAATGCAAACTTTAGTGATGAAAAAATTATTGCAGGAGAAAACTCAACACCAGGAGTAATAAGTTTAATTTCAAGTTGTGAAAATGAGAAAATAAAAGAAAAAATGCAACTAAATAAAAATTCAAATGTTTTACTAATTGGATGTGAGGGGGATACAGACAAAGAAATGTATCAAAAATTAATAAATCAATAAAATAAAGTTTTAATGAAAAAAATTTTAAAAAACAAAGTCGATAATTTAGATTTTTATAAAATTTTTAAACCAGAATTAACACCAAAAAGAATGATGGAGTTAGGAGTGTTTGGAGGATCTTATTTTGGATTAGATGTAAAAGAATATCCAAAAATATGGTTTAAAAATGTAAAAATTAGCAAAACTTTTGATGTTAATCTCAATAGATTTAAAGTGGTATCAGGATTATCAAGAGAACACTGGATTGAAAAGGGATGGATTTTCAAAGAGGATCCTCTGGGTTGGTTTCAATGGTATTGTAGATATACTAATGGAAGAAGAATTCCTCATATAGACGAAATCCAAATTAAAAGATGGAAAAACTTTAGAAGACACGTTTTGGCAATAGAAAAAAATTGTGAAAAAGGTGACTTAGGATGTAGAAAGAGACAAAGACAAGCAATATTACAGTGGGCTTACGATCCATACCGATAAAAATTTTAATCACCTAAAAAATGGAATAAAATTTTTCTTATTTGAGGATCTAATCTATGTTCAAAAAGATATAATCCCTGCCATGTTCCAAGTATAATTTCGCTATTTTTAATACTTAAAGTTATCTGATTATTTGTTAAAGAAGATTTAATATGAGCTGGCATATCATCTTTACCTTCTGTGGTATGAATATAAAGAGATTTATCCATTGGAACAAGTTTATTAAAATAATTTACTAAATCTGTTTGTACATCTGGATCTGCATTTTCTTGAACAATTAACGATGCGCTAGTATGTTGAATATTTAAATTTAGAATACCATTTTTAAATTTATTTTTATTTACCCATTGAACTATTTCCGAAGTGAATTCATAAAGCTGTTGGCCATTTGTATTGACTTGATAATTAAAAAATTCTTGTCTCATTTTCTATAAATAATTCTTTGAAGTTAGTTCATATAGTCGACTGGTTGTTCTTTTAAATGGTTCATTCAAATTATTTGATGATCCTAAAAAATCTAAATTTTCCTCAGAGGTAATCATTAATGGAATTCTTTTTTCATAAATAATATCAATAAAAGTAATAAATCTTTGTTGTTGATTGGAATTATTTTGATCAAATTTAGGTAAACTTATAATAAAGATAAAGTCACTAATATCAGCAATTGCTATATAATCCTCAGATCCCAGATTTTTATTAAATAATTCATCAAAGTTAAATTTTATAACTCCATCATAAAAATTTTCTAATCTTATTTGGCGTCCTTTTATTTCCAAAATTTTAAGTGTCTTTTTTTTATTCTTGGTAACTTTTCTAAAATATTTATTAAATATAAAATTTGTTGATTTATCAATTGGAGATAAAAATCTTTCTAAATTAACATTTTTACTTGAGCGATAATCCTCATCAATTAACAATTCTTTCTGAAAACAATAATTTTCTAAAATTTTAATAAATGGAATAAATTGATCTCTTTGCAAACCATCTTTATAAAGGTCTTTTATAAGTATATTTGAAGAAAAAATAACTTTAATATTTTCCTCAAATATCTTTTCAAACAATCTTCCTAAAATCATTGCATCAACGATATTAGTGACTTGAAATTCATCAAAGTAAAGAATTTCAGTTTTTTTACTTAAATCTTTTACAAAATTTTTTATTCCATTTTCCTTATCTTTATTTTCAAAAATATGATTATGAAATTTAATCATAAATTCATTAAAATGAAGTCTCATTTTTTTTTCCTTTAATGTTTTAAAAAAAAAATTAAGAATCATCGTTTTACCAACTCCTACATCTCCAACTAAGTAGAATCCTAATTTGCTCTTCTCTTTTTTAAAAAATTTTTTTAGAAAATTTTGATTAAAATTACTTGAATAGAAATCCTTAAGTTTATCTATTATATCAATTTGATTTTGATTAATCTCATATTGCTTATCTTCACAATGATTTAAAAATAATTTGTTTAAATTCATTTTTTTGTTTTAAAATCTATTCCGTACTCTGATCTTGGTCCGCGTCTCAATCCAAAAGGACCTGAAATAAATATAGTTAAAGGCTTCGTACCAGGTTTTAAATCAACTCTATGTAAATTATTAGCTGATCTAAAACCAATGTATCCTGGTGGTCTCCAAAATTTTCCTGTGGTCAAAGTTTCCCAATAACCCCCTCTTAATATTATCGTAATATAAGGAAAAGTATGATTATGAACTCCGTCTCCATGATCATCAGCCAACATCTCATGGATCAAGATGTTAAAGGGAAACCATTTTGGTCTATGTCTCAAAAGAACATAGTACCTATTCATCCATGGTTTAGCTTCAGCATATCTAGGATGGGAGGGTCCTCTATCTAGAACAACTTTTTTTCTTCCAATTTTTTCTAAGAATCTTAAAAACATATTTAATCATATTGAATTATAGATCCATTTTTAACAACAAATAAATTTCCACCTTGAATGTAAGGTTTCGATATAAAGTTGCGAGCAACTTTTTCAGCTTTTAACACATCTCCTGAATTTAAATTTATTATTATTAAACTTCCATTTGAATTACTCAGATAAAGTTTATTACTACCAATGGAAAAACCTGTTGGTTTTAAATTCTTTCTTTTTTTTTGATCATAATTTTTGTAAAGATTGTTAATCTTAATTATATTACCCTGTTTGTTTTGAAGAGTAAAAAGATGTCCACTATTTGAAACAGTAAAAATAAAATCATCAACTATAATGGGTGTTAAAATAGAATTAATTTCATTAATCCAATTAGTTGTTCCAGTTTTCAAATCAACTGAATAAAATTGATTTTTATTATTTGAAAAATAAATTGAATTACCATCACTTATTAATTTTGAGTAGTTAAAATTATACGTCTCATTAGTAATAGTGCTTTTTTGGGTGGGAAGTTGCCATTGTATTAATCCTGAGGATATGTCAACTGCTGTAATATCCCCTATTGAGTTATTAAAAATAATTAAGTTATCTTTAATTATTAACGAAAATTTTGATTTTGAAACAGTAAAAGAGTCTTCTGTCTGTACATTCCAACATTCAGAACCATCATTTAAATAAAAACATCTTAAAATATTTTTGTAATCAACTACAAAAAATTTGTTATCTTTAATTTTTATTTCTGAATTAAATGGATAATCACTTTTATTAGACCATATTAAATCTCCTGAATTACTATTAATTGAAAAGATTTTTGAAACGTTATCAGCCACTATTAAGTTATTGTTTACCAAAGAAAGTGACAAAATTGGATTTAATTTTTTTTCATTTTTAGAATAATAATTTTTTTTCCAAGAAATCTTTTTATTTTCATCAATTCTTATGATGTCTCCTTTTTTATTAAAAAATATTAAACCATTATCTAAAAATAATGGTTCAAAATTAGATTGCGCAAAATTTTCAAATTTTGAAAATTTATGAGTTGCAATTTTATTAAGATGTCCTTCATATTCCAGCGATCCAAAGTTATTGAGTTTATTATTTGTTTTTTTATTATTTTGACTTTTAGACAAGTTTAATTTTAATGAAGCATTTAATTCACTCACTGCATTTTCTTTTTTAACAAGAATTTTTTTTAAATTCTTGTTTTCATTTTCAATTTTTTCTTTCTCATTCCATAGTTTTGAATTCTTGTTTAATGAACAATTATTTAGAAGAAAAGAAATTAAAATAAATATTAATAGTTTATTCACTAAGATCTCGGTTTAATCTTTTTTGGGTTTCTTTTATTATATCCGTATTAGCATTTTTTGTATTTAGTATTTGATTAAAAAATTCTTTTGACTTTTGTTTTTCATTTTTTGAGTAAAAATATTCTGCCAATAAATATAATCCATGTGACTTCCAAATGCTTTTTGAATTAATGATGGGGTTCAATATATTCAATAATTCATTTTCATTAGTCGTATCAGCATTAAAAAGAGCCTTTTTATATATTATAAGATTTTTAATTTCATAATCTAAGGAAGTTTTATTTATAAGAACATCAAATAAATAATTAATTTCATTTTTGTCTTTTATCAAATTTTCATCAATCAAATAATATAGTGCCAAAGGAGAATATGTGCTGTTTTTATCCTCAATAATTTCTTTCATCTCAGAGATAATATTAGAGTCATCACCGTTCTTATGTTCAATTATTGCACTATTATATCTATTTGAAATATTCTCTTTATGTTGGTCTTTATAAATTTGATATATGTAAAAACTTAATATTGAAAATATTAAAAAAATTGTAATTGTTGCTAATATTTTTTTATTATTTATAAAAAAATCTTTAATTTTTTGATTTCTTGTATTGCTATCAATTATTGAGATTTCTTCATCCATATTTAAATCATATTTCTAAGGACATATTGCAATATGCCTCCATTTTTATAATACTCTAATTCATTTTTAGTATCGATCCTACATAATGTTTGAATCTTTTTGATCTCTCCTGAGGCATACTTTATTTCAACCTTAATCTTATCAGAGGGGTTAATTCCATTTTCAATTTCCATTACACTTATTAACTCAGATCCAATTAAATTAAGTTTTTTTCTATCTATATTATCAATAAATTGTAATGGTAAAATACCCATACCAATCAAATTTGATCTATGAATTCTTTCAAAGCTTTCAGCAATTACAGTTTTTACTCCTAATAGTTTTGTTCCTTTAGCAGCCCAATCTCTAGAAGAACCTGTTCCATACTCTTTGCCTCCAATAACAACTAGGTCTGTTCCTCTTTTTTTATATTCCACAACTGCATCATAAATTGGCATTACTTTATCTTCAGGGTATAGCTTAGTAAAACCCCCCTCTGTACCTGGGGCCATTTCATTCCTAATTCTTATATTAGCAAAAGTTCCTCTCATCATAACTTCATGATTACCTCTTCTTGAACCATAGGAATTATAATCTTTGGGTAATATTTGATGTTTCATAAAATATTCACCAGTAGGGCTTTCTTTCTGAATATTTCCAGCGGGTGAAATGTGATCTGTTGTGACCATATCACCTAAGATCAGTAATGGTCTAGCGTCTTTAATTTCTTGAAAACCCTCTGGTTCATCTGGAAGGTTGTCAAAAAAAGGAGGTTTTTTTACATAGGTAGAATTTTCTTCCCAATTATAAATGCTTGTTTTTTCTGTTTTAATTTCTTGCCACTGTTTTGGTCCTTCAGAAACATTTGAGTATCTTTTAACAAACATTTCAGCGTTTAAAGATGATTTAAGAGTTTCTTCTATTTCTTTATTAGTCGGCCAAATATCTTTCATAAAAATATCATTTCCATTTTTATCTTTTCCAAAAGAGTCTTTGTACAAATCAAATTCCATATGTCCCGCTAAAGCATAAGCAACTACTAAAGGAGGAGATGCTAAATAATTTGCTTTAATATGAGGAGAAATTCTTCCTTCAAAATTTCTATTTCCAGATAAAACTGAAACACCGTAAATATCTTCTTTTTGGATAGCTTCAACTATATTATCTGCCAATGGACCAGAATTTCCAATGCATGTAGTGCAGCCATAACCAACCAAATTAAAACCTAATTTGTCTAAATAAATGTTTAAGCCAGCTTTGGCTAAATAATCTGTAACCACTTGAGACCCTGGAGCTAACGAAGTTTTTACCCAAGGTTTTACATCAAGACCAAGCTCTACAGCTTTTTTTGCAAGCAAACCTGCTCCTATAAGAACGTTTGGATTTGAAGTATTTGTGCAAGATGTAATTGCTGCAATTAGAATAGATCCATCTTTTATTTCATAATCAGTATTAGGAACTTTAGCTATTGAGAAATCTTTTTTATTAGTTATTTCTTTAAAACTTTTTTTAAAGCTTGTTGATGCATCAGTTAGCAAAACTTTGTCTTGAGGTCTTTTTGGTCCAGAAATTGTAGGTACTATTGTAGACATATCCAGAGTTAAAGTATCTGTAAATTCAATATCATCACTCGCCCATAATCCTTGAGCTTTTGCATACTCCTCAACTATTTTTACTGTGGACTGATCTCTTCCAGAAAATTTTAAATATTTTAAAGTCTCATCATCTATTGGAAAAAATCCACACGTTGCACCATACTCTGGAGCCATATTTGCTATTGTTGCTCGATCAGCTAGAGTTAAATTCTTCAAACCATCACCATAAAACTCTACAAATTTTCCAACAACACCCTTATCTCTTAACATCTTAACAACTGTTAAAACTAAGTCGGTAGCTGTAGTGCCCTCAGGCATTTTATTTTTTACTTCAAAACCAATAACTTCTGGAATTAACATAGATATTGGCTGACCTAACATTCCTGCTTCTGCTTCTATACCTCCAACACCCCATCCTAAAACAGATAAGCCATTAACCATTGTTGTATGACTATCTGTACCAACAAGTGTATCAGGAAACAAATAATTTTGACCCTCGTGCTCAGCTGACCAAACAACTTTTGAAAGATATTCAAGATTAACTTGATGACAAATCCCCGTTCCTGGTGGAACTATTCTAAAGTTATTAAATGCCTGTTGTCCCCATTTAAGAAAAGAGTATCGTTCTCCATTTCTATTAAATTCAATTTCAACATTTTTATCAAAAGAGTCTGCTTTTGCAGATTGGTCTACTTGTACCGAGTGGTCAATAACGAGGTCTACAGCTGAAAGAGGGTTAATTGTATTTGGATCTTTATTTTTGTCCTTAACAGCTTCTCGCATAGCAGCAAGATCTGCTACTGCAGGTATTCCAGTATAGTCTTGAAGTAAAACTCTTGCTGGTCTATATGCTATTTCAGTTTTAGATTTTTTTTCTTTTAGCCAATTTTTTATTGCTTCAATTTGATTTTTAGTAACTGACAAGTCATCTTCATATCTTAAAAGATTTTCAAGTAATACCTTAAGGGATTTGGGTAGCTTTGATATACCATTTAGGCCATTAGTCTCAGCTTTAGATAAAGAAAAAATTTTAAAGTCTTTATTATTAATCTTTATTTCTGTTAATGAATTGTATGAATTTTTTGTACCTGGTTTCATGTGTTATATATAAAAAGTAATTATGCTTAAAATAAGAAGCAGTGACATAACACAATTAAAGTATTTAATAAATTTCTCATTTGTCGCAAATTTCCTAAGATATTTACCTACAAATGTCCAAAAAGTAATGCTGCTTAAAGAAACTAAGAATGCAAAAACAATAACTTGAGTCGCATATTTCAAATAGTTCTCTCCATGTTCGACATAAGTTGATACAATAATTATACCAATTAATACACCTTTAGGATTTAAGAATTGAAAAAGAAATGTCTCAATGAACTTTACTGGGTTTTCATTTTTTTTCTCACTATCTATCTTAGAAAAATAAATTTTATAAGCTAAGTAAACTAAAAAAATACTTCCTAAATATTTTAAAGAAACTTGAATAATAGGAAATATTTTGAAGACATTAACTAAACCAATTGTTAATAGAAAAATAAGAAAAGTAAATCCTAATGCAACTCCAAAAATATGTGGTAATGTTTTTTTTATACCAAAATTAAAACCTGAATAAGAAGCTATTACATTGTTCGGACCTGGGGTGTAGGCTGCTACTATCCAAAACAAAGCCATTGATAAAATTTCAGGGTGCATGAAATTAGGCTATAGGAAGACCGTTTTCAGATTTTTGAGATGGATGTACTAAGATTACTTTTCCTTCTTTATCAATTGAACCTAAAATCAAAACTTGTGAAACTACACCAGCAATATTTTTTTCAGCAAAATTGCAAACACCTATAACTTGTTTACCTTTTAAATTTTCTTCATTGTAGTAATGAGTAATCTGAGCTGATGATTGCTTAATACCAATTTCTTCTCCAAAATCTACTTCAACAACTAATGAGGGTTTTCTAGCTTTTTCATTTTTCTTTACTGAAACCACTGTTCCAACTCTAATATCAACTTTATCAAAAATATCGTATGTTATTTCTTCTTTCATAAATGCAGTATTTATATTAATTATTGGTTATGAGTACAGATATTAATTTAGAAGAATTATATAATAATTCTGTAAAAATTTTATCAGATCTAATAGGTTTTAGGACTATTTCAGGAGAAGATAATAGTGAATTAATTAATTATTGTGAAAATTTACTAAAAGAACTTGGAGCAACATCTTTTAAGACATTTGATAATGAAAAAAAAAGAGTAAATCTTTTTGCAACTATTAAAGCAAAAAAATCTAATGGTGCTAAACCAATAATTTTATCTGGTCATACAGATACAGTTCCTGTGTCAAAAAGTTGGAGCACTGATCCTTTTAAAGCAACAATTAAGGGTGACAAACTTTATGGTAGAGGTTCTTGTGACATGAAAGGTTTTATAGCATGCACTTTAGCTTTTGCTCCAATTTATGCAAAAATAAATTTAAATAGAGATATCCATTTTTCATTTACCTTTGATGAGGAGACAGCATGTTTAGGAGCTCCTATTTTAATCAAAGAACTTCAAAAAAGAAATATTCAAGATGGAATTTGTATTATTGGTGAACCTACTAAAATGAAAATCATAGATGCTCACAAAGGTTGTTATGAATATACAACTTATTTTGAGGGTTTAGCAGGACACAGCTCTGCTCCTCATAAAGGTGTTAGTGCTGTTGAATTTGCAGCAAGATACGCATCAAAATTAATTGAATTAAGAAATGAACTTAAAAAAAGAGCCCCAAAAGACTCTATATTTGATCCACCTTTTTCAACTTTACAAGTAGGAGGAATATTTGGAGGTATTGCTCATAATGTTATAGCTGATAAGTGTCATATTAATTGGGAAACGAGACCGGTTGTTAAAGAAGATGGTGTTTTTTTAAATAAAAAAATTGATGAATACGCAAATGATATTCTTTTGCCAGAAATGAAAAAAGTTTTTTCTAAATCAAATATTAGAAAAGAAATAATAGGTGAAGTAACAGGATTCGATCGAGTTGAAAAATCTGAGGCTTGTGAGTTAGTCTCAAGTCTCACTGGTGATAATTCAAGAGAAGTTGTGTCTTTTGGAACAGAGGCAGGATTATTTCAGGAAATTGGTATGAGTACAGTTGTATGTGGTCCAGGCTCAATTGAACAAGCTCACAAAGTAGATGAATTTATTGAACTAAATGAATTAAAAAAGTGTTTAAAGTTTTTAGATGGTTTAAAAAAACAATCTCTTCTAAATTAACTCCAGCCACCCACAGATTTTACTTCCAAAAATTCCTCAAGGCCATGTTCACCGGCTTCTCTACCAATTCCTGAATGTTTAAAACCTCCAAATGGAGCATCAACTGCAATACCAGCTCCATTTACATCAACCATTCCTGATCTAAGCTTTCTCGCAACTCTTTTTACTTTTTCTGAGTCTTTGGTTTGAATATAGTTTGTTAATCCATAAGGTGTGTCATTGGCAATTTCAATTGCTTCTTCTTCGGTTTCAAATGGAATTACCGATAATACTGGTCCAAAAATTTCTGTTCTTGCGACTTCCATATTATTATTTACATCTGCAAATACAGTGGGTTTAACAAAATAGCCTTTGTCTAGTCCTGGTGGTTTACCTGGTCCACCTGCAACTAATTTAGCACCTTCATCAATTCCCTTTTTAATTAAAGTTTGAATTTTATTATATTGAGTTTCAGAAATCACTGGGCCTATATGCTCTCCTTCTTTTTTAGGGTCACCTACCTCAAAATTTTCTGTATATTTTTTCAATCTTTCTATTGCATCACTATACATAGATTTCTCTACTAGCATTCTTGTAGGAGCATTACATGATTGACCTGAATTTCTAAAACATCTTAACGCACCTCTTTCAATTGCTTCAGGGTCAGCATCCTTAAAAATAATATTAGCACCTTTGCCTCCTAATTCTAAACTCACTCTTTTAAAATCTTTAGCAGCATTTTGAGAGATTAAAGCTCCTGCTCTAGTTGATCCTGTAAAAGAAATCATATTTATATCCGGGTGGCTTGTTAGTGCATCGCCTGTTGTGGCTCCATCTCCATTAACTAAATTGAACACTCCTGCAGGAAATTTGGTATCATCTATCAATTCAGCAAGAATCATTGATGATAATGGCGCAAGTTCTGATGGTTTTAAAACCATTGTGCATCCAGAAGCTATTGCAGGCATAACTTTTAAGCAAACTTGGTTCATTGGCCAATTCCAAGGTGTTATTAATGCACAAACTCCTTTTGGTTCATAGATAAGTCTTTGGTTTGGAGCATGTTCACCTAATGGTTTTTCAAATTCGAAATTTTTTAAATACCTAATAAAAGACTTTAAATGAGCGGCACCTGTTCCAGCTTGAAGTTTTGTAGCAAAGTCTTTTGGAGCACCCATTTCATCAGTAATTGCATTGGCAATATCTGCCCATCTTTTTTTATAATTCTCATAAAGTTTTTCTAATAATAATATTCTTTCTTCTTTCGGTGAAAATGCCCATGAACTATAAGCTTTTTTTGCAGCGTTTACTGCCAAGTCAACATCTTCTTTGTTTCCTAATGATATTACAGCACATTCTTCTTCTGTAGCAGGGTTGATTACTTTAATTTCTTCTTTGCTTATTGCTGTTACCCATTTACCGTCTATATAAAAATTTTTTTTATTTTCCATAGCAGACTCCTAACCTTTCCTTATTTTTTTGCAAACAAATTAGTTAATTCATAAACTATTGTTGCTGCAGCAAGAGAGGTTACTTCAGCATGATCATAAGCTGGTGAAACCTCAACAACATCAGCTGAAATTAAATTTAAACCTGATAAACCTCTTATAGTGTTAACCATTTCTCTTGAGGTCATTCCAGCAATTTCTGGTGTACCAGTTCCGGGGGCAAAAGCAGGATCTAATACATCTATATCAATAGATAAATATAGAGGGTTATCTCCAACTCTTTTTTTAATTCTTTCAGCAATTTTATCAGTTCCTTGAGTTTGAAACTCATCACAGTGAATGATCTTAAATCCAAAACTTTCATCATTTTTGATATCATCTCTACTGTACAAAGGTCCTCTTATACCTACATGCATTGAAGCATCATCTAAAAATAAATTTTCTTCCCTTGCTCTTCTAAAGGGCGTACCGTGAGTGTAAGGTGCACCAAAATAAGTGTCCCAAGTATCTAGGTGAGCATCAAAATGCACTAAAGCTACTGGACCATTGTTAATTTTATTAACAGCTTTTAACAATGGAAATGCAATTGTGTGGTCACCACCAAGACTTATAATTCCCCCAACTTTATTTAATAATTCTTCAGCTCCCACCTCTATTTGTTTAATTGCTTCTTCAATGTTGAATGGGTTGCAAGTAATATCTCCTGCATCAGCTACCTGTTGTACTTTAAAAGGTTCAACATCATAGCTTGGATGGTAATTTGTTCTTAAGTGTCTGGAAGCTTGTCTAATACTTTGGGGTCCAAATCTTGCACCTGGTCTGTAACTGGTTCCAGCATCAAATGGAATCCCGACAATTGCAACATCACAACTCTCCACATCTCTTAGCTCAGGTAATCTTGCAAATGTTGAAGGTCCAGCAAACCGTGGCACTTTAGTTCCACTTACTGGTTGGATTGGATCTTTATTTCTTTTTTTTTTCACAGTAAAATTGTATCACATTCATCTAAATTGGAATATCTTCTATGTGTAAATTTATGAGCTTAATTAGATTAATTATACTATCTTTATTTATTTTCACTCAAACTCAAGCTGATACTATTTATAATCTTATAAAAATTCCAAATTTAGAAATTTATGACATTAAAACTCCAAACAAACTGAGATACTTATATGCTAAACAACCTTTTACACTCGGTGTTGAAAAAAATATAAATTGTTATAATTCTGAAAAGAAAATTCTCGATCAAAAATACAAAATGATTAAAAAAAATTTAAATAGATATAGTCAAGAATTTCTTAAAAAAATTAATCTTAAATACATAGTCCTGTGTGAGGATTTATCCATATCAAATATTAATACTGCTGGAATCCCTGATCATGTAATGAAAACATTAATCTTAGATATCAAATTTAACGAAGATTATTTTGAACGTGTAATCCACCATGAAGTGTTCCATATTATAAATGATAGTTTTAAACAATTATTTGATGAAGATGTTTGGTCTAAATTTAATGTCAAAGAATTCGAATATGCTGAATGCTCCACCTGTACAGATAAATTAGGGCTAAGTACTTATATTAGAACTGAAGGTTTTTTTTCTGAATATTCTCAATCTACCGCTTCTGAGGATATGGCAGAGGTTTTTTCCCATTTAATGATTGGAGTAAATTTAAATAATCTTGATCCAATTTTAAAAAGAAAAATACAGTATATTAAAAGTAATCTACTCAAAATTGATCAAAATTTTATTTTATGATCAAAAAAATAAGAGCATCAAATTTAGAAAAAATAATTTTTACTTTTATTGTTATTTTAGCGATATTTTTTTTTGGTTCTTTCTTTTTGATAAAAGACAAATGTTTATTTATAAAAAGTTATGATCCTCAAAAGATTAATTTTGATAATCCAAAAAATATTGCCATTTTAAATGTTACATGTGGAAATGTTATTATTGAGCTTTACCCTGAAATTTCACCTGAGGCTGTAAAAAGATTTAAAGAATTAGTTAGATCTAAAGCATATGATGATATTGCTTTTCATAGAGTAATTAAAGATACACTTGTTCAAGCAGGAGACTTAGAGTTTGGTAAAAAAGGAAATATTGACTATGGAAAAATTGGAACTGGAAAATCTGGATTAGGAACGATTAACTCAGAAGTAGACTCTCCATTTAGTTTTGATAAAGGTAGTGTTGGTTTTGCTAGAACACAAAAATATAATACTGAAGATAGTCAATTCTTTATAATTCTTAAAGATGAACCATTATATGAGACTGAGTATACCCCTATTGGAAAAGTAATTTACGGATTAGAAGCTTTAGGGACAATAAAATACTTAGATAAATCTCAATATGTACTAAGGCCTGACTTTATTAATTCTCTAAGAATGTTAGTTAACTAAAGGCTTACCAGTTGAGAGAGTATGTTTAATTCTATCTTGTGTTTTTTGAGTTTCAATCAGTTTCATAAAAGCATCAAGCTCTAATTTAAACAAATCATCTTCAGATAAAGTTTTATCAATTGTAGTATCACCACCACTCAAAACATGTGCAAGTTCCTTAGCAACCTCAACTCCATGATCTAATATCACTTTATCATTATAAAGTTTTTCTAAAATTTTATCCATTTCACCTCTTACAGCTTTTCCAGGTAATTTAAATCTTAGTTCTTCAGGTGGTTTAAAATTTTTATTTTCATTCAGAATTTCTTTAGAAACTTCTAATAAACTATTTCTATTCATTATTTTTTTATCACTTGGCCTTAAGTATTTCAAAGGTTCTGCTTCAACTGGTGACGTGGCTGTCTTACCATATCCAATGATATCAAAAACTTTTAGGGGAGCAAAATTAGGATTTAATTTTGCTTCATCAGTATCAAGCCATCTTGCTAACATCTCCTTACATCCGCCACCTGCAGGAATTAAACCGACAATAGTTTCAACTAGTCCAACTACAATATTTGTATGCGAAGCTACAAAATTACTTTGCACCATTACTTCGAATCCACCCCCCAATGTTAATCCAGAAGGAGCAGAAATTACTGGGTATTTTGAATATTTTAAATGCTTACATGTTTCTTGGAAGTATTTAATAAATTTTTCAATAGATTTAAAATCATTTTTGTCAGCAAATTGCATTGTGTAAGTTAAGTTTACACCCGCTGAAAATTGCATACTTTCATTAATTATAATTAAAGGTTTATCAGTTGCTTTTTTCAGGGCATCCATGGAATCATAATCTAAAGCATTAGCTTTAGTGGTAAACTCAACGATATTATAATCATTAAACCTATAAATTTTAGCAGAATCATTTCCATCAGAACTTGATGCTGTTTTCTTAACTTTACCTAAAGTTTCAATATTTGTATATTTTTGTCTTTCACCATAAAAATTTTCATTCTTAGATTTAGATAATTTTTCCAAGAAACTATTTCCTGAAAAATCATCAACTTTATCAAAGAAATTTTTAACCCCTATTTCTTCAAGCATTTCAAAAGGTCCTTTGGCCCAGTTAAATCCAAGCCTCATTGCTTCATCAATATCATTAAATTCTTTTGTAATTCCTGGAACTAATGAAGATGCATATTTAATTATTTTTGATATTACAGACCAAGCATATTCACCATATTTGTCTTTTCTATTGATCAATCCTTTAAGATCTACCTTGTCTGATTTAACATCAATCTTTTTACTAGGTGAATAATCACCAGACTCTAGATTGATAGCTTCCATAACTTTTATAGCTCCAGTTTTGTTCATTCTATAAAATCCACCTTTTCCTTTTCTTCCTGTGTAGCCTGTCTCAATTAATTTTTTCACTAATGGAATTTCTTTTGCAACTTCGTGAAATTCATCGGTCTCTGGTAATTCTTTGATAAAACTTTTTAATACATCGGCCATCAAATCAATTCCGATTAAATCATATAAACCAAATACTCCTGTTTTTGGAATTCCCATTGGTCTTCCAAAAATTGCATCCGCTTCTTCGACTGAAAGTTTCATCTTAAAAGCCTCAGTCATTGCTATTTGCATGGCATAAACACCAACTCTATTTCCTAAAAATCCTGGGGTATCATTACAAATAATAGCTCCTTTACCTAATTCAATTTCACAGAATTCCTTTAACTGATTAATTTTTTCAAGATCATTATTTTCATTTTTTACTATTTCTAATAAGCCCATGTATCTAACTGGGTTAAAAAAATGTGTGATACAAAAATCTTTTTTCTCATTATCTGTTAAATGTTCAGATAATACTTTAATTGGAATTGACGATGTATTGGAAGAAACAATAGCCCCCTCTTTTCTTACTTTAAATATCTTTTCATAAATTTGATGTTTAATATCAATTCTTTCAACTACCGCCTCAACGATCCAATCAGCCTCTTTGACTACATCAAAGTCGTCAGAAATATTTCCAACTTTAATGTTATTAATTTTTGATTTATCAATTAATAATGGAGGTCTAGACTTATGGATTTTCTCTCTTGCTTTTTCACTAATTTCTGTTTTTAAATCAAGTAAAGTTACAGGCACATTTGCATTACATAAATGAGCAGCAATACCACTTCCCATTGTTCCTGAGCCAATCACCACTACATTCTTAATCTTCATTAGATGATTTTTACTATCGGTTTATTCCTCTGAGTCTCTCAGATCTTCTTCTTAAAAGTTCAGCGGTTACTAATATTAATGTTGATAAAATAATTAGACAAGTTGCAACAGCAAGAATAGTTGGGCTTAACTGTTCTCTTAGACCTGTCCACATTTGAATTGGTATAGTTGTATTTTCTAAACCTGCTAAAAATAAAACTACCACAACTTCATCAAAAGAAGTTACAAAAGCAAAAAGTCCTCCAGATATCACACCAGGTAAAATTAAAGGTAAAGTAATTTTCATAAAAGTATTAACTGGATTACTGCCAAGACTTGCTGCGGCTCTCGTAACACTATGATCAAATCCTGATAAAGTAGCAGTAACAGTAATAACTACAAATGGTGTACCTAGAATAATATGTGCTAGAACTATACCTGTATGAGTTGCTGCTAAACCAGCTTTAGCCATAAAGAAAAATATTGCTACACCAGAAATAATTAATGGAACAATCATTGGAGATATTAAAACTGCCATGATTATACCTTTGTAGGGCATATGCCTACTACTTAACCCAAGAGCAGCGACTGTTCCCAATAAAACTGAACCAATTGTTGCAAAAATTGCAATGATAAAACTATTTTTGGCAGCTAAGCCCCAAGGATTTTTTGTTCCATAAACCATATCTTTGTACCATCTTAATGAGAAAGCATCTGGGTCTAAACTTTTCATTCCGTCTGAAAAACTTAAAAATTCTTCAGCATTAAAAGATAGTGGAAATATTACAAACAGTGGTGCAATTAAGAAAAAGAAGACAAGACCACAGATTGTTAAATAAAAATAATGCCAAATCCTATAGTGTAGTTCTGTATGTTTTGGTAAAGCCATTCTATTTATCCTAACTTTATATTATCAATTCCAACTAATTTATTATAAACCCAGTAAATTGCCAAAACTCCAGCAAGCAACATTAGACCCATGGCAGATGCAAAACTCCAATCAAGTGTACTTTTCATGTGAAATGCAATTTGGTTACTAATCAATGTTCCTGAAGCTCCTCCAACTAAGGCGGGTGTAATGTAATAACCAATTGCTAATATAAAGCATAGTAAACAACCAGCACCAATTCCAGGAATTGTTAAAGGAAAATAAACTTTCCAAAACGCAACAATTGGTGTTCCACCTAATGATTTTCCAGCCCTCATTAAGCTTGGTGAAATAGTTTTCATAACACTGTAAAGTGGTAAAACCATAAATGGCAACAGAATCTGTGTCATTGCAACATATGTCCCTGTTTTATTATACATCATCTCAGGCCTTGCATCGTCAGCAACTAAACCTATTCCTACAAAGAAATCATTTACGACCCCTTGCTGTTGTAACAAAATCATCCAGCTAGCAGTTCTTACAAGAAGAGACGTCCAAAACGGAAGCAACACGCAGATCATTAGTAAGTTACTATACTTCATGGGTAAAGTAGCTAACAAATGAGCTATTGGGTAAGCCATCAAAAAACAAAATAGCGTTACAAAAAATGCAATTTCTAAAGTTCTAAGCCATAAAATTCTGTGAATTCTTCTATCCTCAGAAACACTAACAATTTCCCCATTTTCATTTTTAAACATATCCATACCTTTTAGATATTTTTGACTTGTATATGCTGGTGCTCTTCGTTTAATTGCCTTCCAATATTCAACATCTGCCCATCTTTTATGGACTGCCATTATTTGTTCTTTATAATTTCCTTCTTCAAAGTTTTTTGATTTTCTTCTAAGTTTTTTAATAATACTTTTAAATCCATTTTTTGTATAATTAAGTTGAGTTGATAATTTACCTTCACGCTTTTCATCAACTAATTGTCTAAAGTCTAAATAGAATGCTTCAAAAACCTCTTCTTCTGGTAATTCTTTACCATCCCACTTTTCCATTGCTTTAAATGTTTTAGGAAGCATTTCAGTTACCATTTTATCATCAACACTTCTCATAAGCATATCACCAATTGGAAACACGTAAGTAATAATCAAAAATAATAATAGTGGAGCTACAAGTAAAAAAGCTTTTATCTTGTTTCTTCTCTCAGCTTTTTTAAGACTTACTTCTAAAGGTATGCCGTCTGTTGTTAAAATTTTTTGTGTTTCTGAGCTCATAAATAAAAAGGGCGGTTATCAAATAACCGCCCTCAAATTATAATATATAATTAAGTTTAATAAAACTTAAATTATAGACCAGCTTTCATAGCTTCCCACTTCTCACCTAGCTCTGTTCCGTTGTCAGCCCAGAAAATTGGGTCAACTAAGAAATAGTTTTTAGTGTTTTGTGGTGCAGTTGGCATTTGTGGTACCATATTAGTTTTACCATCTTTATACCATGGCTCCCCTGCTTCCATAATCGCTATAGAAGATTTTCTCCAAGGAGCGTATGCAATGTATTTTGCACTTCCTGCTAACATCTCTGTACTAGTCATCATAGCTAAAGCTTTCTTAGCCATACCATTAGCATCGTTTGGTCCACCCTTAACTTGTACGAAATACTCGTAGTCAAGACCTTGTCCATCCCATACTTGTACGATTGGTGCACCTTCTCCAATTTCTGCATTGAAGAATCTACCATTCCAACCTGTAGCCATTACAACTTCACCTGAAACTAATAGTTCTGGTGGTTGAGCACCTGCAGACCAAAATACACATCCACCTTTTGGATCTGTACATAATTCTTTGATCTTGTTCATAGCTCTATCAACACCTTTTTCAGTATTTAAAGCTTTGTAGATTTTTGCTCCACCTTTTCCTGGTTTAATTCCATCTGCAGCTAAAGCGATTTCTAAGTTTGTTAGAGCGCCTTTGTAGATAGCTCTTTTTCCTGGGAATTTTTTAGTGTTAAAGAAATCTTTGATAGTCTTTGGAGTGCCTTTAACATTGTTTTTGTTATAAGCGTAGTTCCAAGAATATAAAATGTTTCCTACAGCACATTTACTTGGCATTGCAGTAAAGAAATCTTTACTTGCAGGAGTTCCATCTGGTGCAGGTGGGAAATCTTTGTCAAAATCAAATTCAACAAATAATCCTTCATCACATCCATTGATAGTATCCATTGCAAATACGTCGATTATATCCCACGTAATTTTGCCAGCTTCTTTTTGTGCTTTGATCTCAGATAATCCACCCGAATAATCAACCCAATTGATAGTTATACCAAGGGCTTTACCAGTAGGATCACCATAACCTAACTTTTGAGACTCTGTGTAAGCTCCACCCCAAGACACTGCAGTTACTGCAAATGCTGAAGTAGTTACAGAGATAGCAAAAGAAATGGCTAGTAATAATTTACTAAGTGTTTTCATTTTTCCTCCGTTTAAACGTTTTTTTATAAAAACAGATTACAACAAGATCGATAATGAGAGTCAACAGCCCTTTTTGTAAGTTATACAAGATGTAATTGGTGTTTATTTTGGGTCTAATGCTCTAGCATCTTCACTATTCCAACCAATCTTGATTTCATTACCTAATTTAATATCAAGATTAGATGAACTATTTGGTACTTTGAGAATAAATTCAGAATTTCCTAATAAATTAATTCTGACTCTAGTATGGTCACCATGGTAAATAACTTCTTCAATTTTTCCGTTATGAACATTATCCATTTTATCACTTGGATTAATTAAAGCTCTCTCAGGTCTTAAAGATACGGTTGTTTTCTCCCCTTTTCCTTTAACAGAAATAGGATTTGCTAATATTTCTGCATTAGCTAACTTCACTTTACATTTTCCACCAGAAATATCTGACACTTCTCCAGCAAAAGTATTATTTTCTCCAATAAATTCTGCAACAAATGAATTAACTGGTTTTTCATACAGTTCATCAGGACTTGAGAGCTGTTGAACTTTGCCATCATTGAAAACCGCAATACGATTTGACATTGTAAGCGCTTCACTTTGGTCATGGGTTACATAAACAACAGTTACCCCAATACTTTCATGAATATGTTTAATTTCATACTGCATACTCTCTCTCAAATTTTTATCTAAAGCACCCAGAGGTTCATCCATTAAAACTAGTTGTGGATCAAATACTAGTGACCTCGCTACTGCAACTCTTTGTTGCTGTCCCCCAGACAATTGACCTGGCATTCTTTGAGCAAATCCTTGTAATGAAACCATTGATAGTGCTTTATCAATTTTTTTATCCGCTTCATCTTTAGGAATTTTTCTAACTCTTAAAGGAAACGCTAAATTTTCATAAACTGTCATATGTGGAAACAAAGCGTAATTTTGAAATACCATTCCGATACCTCTTTTATGGGGTGGAATACTTGAAATTGCTTTTCCGTCTAAATAAATTTCACCATGGGTTGGTGTTTCAAATCCAGCCAACATCATTAAACAAGTAGTCTTACCAGAACCAGAGGGTCCTAACATAGTAACGAACTCTCCTTCTTCAATATCTAATTGAAGATCTTTTACGACAAGTATTTTACCGTCATAACTTTTGTCTACTTTATCAAATTTTACGAATTCTTTATTCATTGAAATAAAATTATGAATTTAAAACATTTGTAAGTGTAAATATCAACCCCTAATAACTAGCTTTTAACATGAAGTTCTTTAGAAAAGTTACAAAATAATTCATAACCCTTATCTGTAACTCTAATTGCTTCAGATGCTTCGACTCCCCAATTTCCAAATTGCATCACTGCAATCATATGAAAAGTAACATTAGGTTGTAAAACTGTCATATCACCTTTAGAAATATTTAAAGTATGCTCGCCCCAATCAGGTGGATATCCTATACCAATGGAATATCCGGTTCTTGAAGTTTTTTCTATTCCATATTTATCTAACACTTTCCAAAAAGCTTGAGCAACATCATCAGCAGTATTTCCTGCTTTAACTAGATCTATTCCTGCTTGAAGCGCCTCATTAGTCTTCTTCATAGTATCAATTTTTTTTTGTTCTGGTTTTCCTAGTAGAACTGTACGAGCCATAGGACAGTGATATTTTTTATTAACACCTGATAATTCAATAATTGTAGCTTCTCCTTCAACAAATTTATCTTCTGACCACGTTAAATGTGAAGCAGATGTACCTTTTCCAGTTGGTATCATTGGAACTATTGATGAATAATCTCCTCCAAAATCAGGAGTTCCTTTTATTAATGTAGTATAGATTTCTGAAACTGCATCACATTGTCTTACACCTGGACTAATAACTTCAAAAGCCTTTTTCATTCCTAGTTGAGAAATTTCAGATGCAGCTTTCATAAATTTTATTTCTGCATCAGATTTTACAACTCTAACCCAGTTTACTAAGCGCTCACAATCCAAAATTTTTGCATTTGGTAAACCTTGTTTAATTTTCTCGTAACAATAAGCGGTGAAATAATGACTATCCATTTCTAGTCCTACTAAGAGTTTGTCCCACTTTCTTTCTTTAATAAGATCTACTAAAGCATCGTAAGGGTGTAACGGCCATGTATGAATATATTTTTCATGATACTTAATTATATTTTCATCTTTTAGATAGGTTTTTATATATGCGCCTCCTGCATCTTGATTTCTAACAAAACAAATTGGCTCATCAGCGTTTATATGTACTATTACGCATTGAGCATAATAAAATGACCAAGCGTCATAACCTGTTAAATAATTCATATTAGATGGATCTTGTGAGATTAAAAGTTCAATACCTTTTTTCTGCATTGAAGCTTGGACTTTTTTTAATCTTGATTTGTATTCTTCTCTAGTAAAATTCATAATCTAATTATTAAATAATTCACCATAGCCTTCAACTTTACTTTTAAAATCAATCTGTTTGAGTGTGTCCCATATTAAAGTTTGATTGCTAGATAAAATAATTTTACTCATTTTTTTTTCTAGATCTTTAATAATTGATAACACGGGTAACGCTGTACAAGAAACAAACAATGCATCACTATTTAACAAATCTATTTTACTTAAAACATCAAATAAATGATCTGGATTAACTTTTCCTATATCTAAATCTGAGGCTATATCAAAATAAGTTAGTCCAGTGATTTCTATATTTTCTTTTTTAAAATAATTAATTACTGACTGATTTATTTCATCTGTATAAGGTGTGAATACAGATAATTTATTTATCTTAAGTGCCTTTAATGCATTAATTGCAGATGTAATTGGTGTTGTAACTTTTGTATTTGGTTTTGTTGAATTAATTTTTTCATAAATAGATGCATATCCTGCAGCAATTGTTCCTGAAGTACATCCATAAGCTATACAATCAATTTTTTGATCAGGTAAGATATTCTTAACAACTTTAGGAATATCATCTGCCATTTTTTTTAATGTTTCATTTGTTAAGGGATTATAACTTTTAATTCTATTACAAAATAAGTCTATGTCTTTACCATAAATTATATTGTTAAAATCTTTTTCAATCCTAAAGTCACTTGCTAAAGTAATTAATCCTATCCTTGGGTTATGTTTTTCAATAAATTTTGGTTCTATTTTAGTTAGTTTCATTTAATTGCTGATTAAATATATATTGATTAAATAGTCTAGTTAAATTACAGTCTTGATTGAGCGATACATAACTCGTCGATATTTACAAAATACGAAAGTGGGATCGATCGTCTTAGATTTAATTATTTAAGGAGGTTCGAATGAAATTTGGATATTTTTGCAACACCACGAATTGGAATCACAAGCCATATAATCAACTACTTGATGAAACAAAAGAGATCACAACTTTTTGTGATGAGAATAATTGGGACTCAATTTGGTATACTGAGCATCATTTTAATCATGAAGGAATGGAGTCTTGCACAAATCCTTTAATGATGGGTGTTGATGCAGCAGCTAGAACTAAACAAATAAGAATTGGGCAAGCATGCAATGTCATTACATTTCATAATCCAATCAGATTAGCAGAAGACATAGCCTTGTTAGATCAATTATCAGATGGCAGAGTTGATGTTGGTATTGGTAGAGGAATCTATGGAAGAGAAGCAATAAATATGAATAAAGAAGCTGATCTTAAAGACCAGGCTAAAAATTTCAGACTATTCGAAGAATCTTTAACAATTATGAAAAAAGCTTGGACAGAAGAGTTTTTTAATCACCAAGGTGAATTTTATAATTATCCCTCACCAAATTTTGTTTGGCAACATGATATGAGTCCGCCAAGTGAAAAGTTTTTAGATACAAAAACAAATGAAATAAAAAAAATAAGTATCGTTCCAAAACCAAAACAATCACCGCATCCTCCTATTTGGCAAGTTGTTGATGGTGCTAGATCAATTGAGTGGGCTGCACAAAATGGTTTAAATACAATTATGTGGATACCAACTGTTAAAGCCTTAAAGAAAAGATTTGAAATTTATAGAGATGCAAAATCAAAGGCTGAAAATAGAGATGTTCCATTAGGAGAAGGTATATCTTTAGTAAGAGATATGTTTGTTGCTGAAACTATGGAAGAAGCAGAAAAAATGGCTGGTGAACACATCATTAATTATATGAAATGGGTTTGTCATTGGAGAGGCTTAGGAAATCACATGGATCCTGGCGAAGAACTTCCTGAGACAAAACATAAATTGGATTTACTAAACTATGATTTTCTTCATAAAAGAAATTTATTATTTGGTACTCCTGATTATGTTGTTAATAAAATTAACGAATTAAAATCTGAATTAAATTTACAAAATCTACAAGTTTGGTCAAACTTCCCCGGTATAGATCATAAAGCTTGCATGAGAAGCATTAAATTATTTAATGACGAGGTAATTCCAAAAATTAATTTAGATTCTTCTAATATAGAAAAAGCAAGTTAATGGATTTAGAACTTAGAAAGTTTACAAAGTTTGTTGATAAAACTTTCATTGAGGGTGGAAAGAAAGCTAAAGAACCAGTCTTATTAGTATCAGTAGCTGCTGTGTTCAAAAATCCTTGGGCTGGAAAAGGTTTTGTCGAAGATTTAAAACCAATCATTTTAGATTTGGCTCCAAAACTTGGTGATATTTTAGTTCCGGAATTAATAAAAGAAATTGGATCACCAGAAAAAATTTTAGCTTATGGTAAAGCAGGAACTGTTGGCTTAAACGGTGAAATTGAACATGCATCAGCATTCATTCATACCTTAAGATTTGGAAATAAATTTAGAGATGCTGTTGGTGGAACATCTTATTTAAGTTTTACAAACACCAGAGGTCCTGCAGGCTCTAAAATATCTATACCAATGATGCATAAAACTGACTCAGGTTTAAGACCTTATTATTTAACTCATGAGTTTACAATTCACGATGCACCATTTGATGATGAAATAGTAATTTCAATTGGAGGTGCTTCAAGTGGTAGAGCACATGCTAGAACTGGAGATCGTTATCAAGATATGAAAGAAATGGGTTTAGACCCAAAATAGTTCAATGTCTGATAATTTTGATTCAAATCAAAATCACTATTTTTATTTAAAAAAAAATACTACTCCGTTGGTTTTTATTCATGGAGTTGGCCTCGATCATCAAATGTGGCAATCACAAATTAGTAAATTAAATGAATTCTCTATAATTACATATGATTTGTTGGGTCATGGAAAAACACCTTGCAAAAAAGAAAAGTTAACCCTCAATGATTTTTCCAAACAACTTGATGAAATACTAAATAATCTTCAAGTAGATAAGATTAATCTTATTGGGTTTTCTCTTGGATCTCTAATAGCCTTAGACTTTACCTCAAATTACCAAGATAAAGTTAATAAGCTTATATTAATCGGGACAACTTATAAAAGATCTGAAGCTGAAAGAGCACTAGTTTTAGATAGATATAACCAAGCTAAACTAAATAAACCAATATCAAAACAAGCACTAAAAAGATGGTTTAGCGATAATTATCTAGAAAACAATCCTTCGACTTACGATTTGTTTATGAAAATACTAACTAAAGAACCCGAGGATCATATAAACTTTCTTAAAGCTTACGAATTATTTGCTAATCACAACGATAATTCATTAATAATCAAAAATATTACTTCAAAGACTTTAATTATGACTGGATCTAATGACCCTGGATCGACTTCAAAAATGTCTCAAGAATTAGCTAAAGATATACCTAATTCAATTTTTATTGAAATTAAAAATGGAAAACATCTTTGTAGTATAGAGTGTGCAGATGATGTTAATATGAACATCAAGAATTTTATTAATAATTAAATGCCAAAAATTCAAAATTTTAAAATGTATATAAACGGTGAGTGGGTAGACTCCTCATCGGGTAAAAAAATACAAACTCTTAACCCAGAAAATAATGAGGTGTGGGCAACAGTTCCTGAAGCTAATGAGAAAGATGTAGATAAAGCTGTTCAATCAGCACAAAATGCTTTTGAAAATAGTTGGTCAATACTTCACCCGAGAGATAGAGCAAAATACTTAAGATTAATTGCAGATCAACTAAGAGAAAATGCAGAGCATCTAGGAAAAATAGAAACTATAGATACTGGAAAAATTTATAGAGAAACAAAAACCCAGGCTAATTATATTGCAGAATATTATGATTATTTTGCTGGACTGGCTGACAAAGTTGAAGGAACTGTAGTTCCAATTGATAAACCTGACATGCAAGTTACTACAACAAGGATACCGATTGGTGTTGTAGCAGCAATTATTCCTTGGAATTCTCAAATGCTATTGACTGCTGTAAAGCTTGCTCCTGCACTTGCTATGGGAAATACAGTAGTAATAAAAGCATCAGAACTTGCCCCAGTAACACTTTTAGAATTTGCAAAATTAATAGAAAAAACTGGAATACCCAAAGGAGTAATTAATATAATAACCGGATTAGGAGAACCATGTGGTAAAGCACTAACTACACATAATCTTGTGGAAAGAATTGCATTCACTGGTGGCCCTGAAACAGCCAAACATATTGTAAAAAATTCTGCTGAAAATTTATCACAAGTAAGTTTAGAACTTGGTGGAAAAAGTCCTGTCGTAGTGTTTGATGATGCTGATCAAGAAAATGCTTTAAATGGAATTACTGCAGGAATATTTGGTGCTAGTGGGCAAAGTTGTATTGCTGGATCAAGACTCTATTTACAATCTAAAATCTATAATGAATTTTTAGACAAATTGATAACTAAAGCAAAAAAAATAAAATTAGGTGGACCTATGGAAGAAGATACTCAGATGGGACCTTTAAATAGTTTTAAACAATTAGAAAATATAGAAAAAAATATTAAGGCAACTACTGAACAAGGTGGAAAAATAAGATGTGGTGGTGAGAGATCCTCTGTTTCAAATAAAGGTTATTATTTTCCTGCAACAATTATTGAATGTGAAAATCATAACCTTCCAGTAGCAGAGAATGAATTGTTTGGACCAATATTATCCGTTATGAAATTTGATAAAGAAGAAGAAGTTATAAAAAAAATGAATGATAACAAATATGGATTATCATCTGGAGTTTATACATCTAACTTTGCAAGAGGCCTCAGGGTTTCAAAAGCAATAAGAGCTGGGATAGTATTTATAAATACTTATCGATTAATATCTCCAATGGCACCTTTTGGTGGAATTAAAGATAGTGGCTATGGAAAAGAAGCAGGTATCGAGTCAATTAAAGAGTATACGAGAATTAAAACAACTTGGTATAACTCCTCTGATAAGCCAATGTCTGATCCTTTCACAATGGGTTAATGATTTGCCAATCAAACATTTATTAATTTTACTCTTTATAATGGCTGCACATGGTAGTGCTTTTCCTGTAGCTAAATTGGCTTTAAACAATTCGGTACCACCAATACTAATGGCGTCCTTACGTATGGCATTAGTGTTATTGATTTTAATTCCATTTTGGAATTTCAAATTACCAGAAAAAAAATATTACAAGTCCTTAATATTCTTTTCATTATCTATGGGAGTAATGGTTTACGTATTTATGAACTTATCATTATTCCATTCTTCTATAATTTCTCCAATAATACTAGGATCACAATTGGCAATTCCATTTGGTATTATTGCAAGTGCTTTTATACTTGATGAAAACATCAGTAGAAAAAAGTGGATATTAATTTTTACTTCTTTTTTAGGGATTCTAATAATATTTTTTGATCCAAAACTAACTGACAATTTTCTTGGTTTATTATTTGCGAGTTTAATGGCATTATTTTTTGGGTTAGCACAAGTTTACTCTAGACAATTAAAAGATTTAAGTATCAGTCTAATTAATGCAAGCACAGGTCTTTTTGGTTTTGTTATTTTAATTTTTATTTCGTCAATATTAGAGGGTGAGGTAATTAAAAATATCAGACTAATTGAAATGGAGTCTTGGATATTAATCTCATACCAAGCAATTATTGTTTCTTTATGTGCACATCTATTAATGTTCTATTTGTATAAATTTTATACAGTAGGTAAAATTTTTCCCTTCTATTCCTTATTTCCAATCTTTGGTATTTTGCTAAGTTTTCTTATATTTGGAGAGGTTCCGTCATTCTTATTTGTAATAGGCGGCATTATTGTGATTAGTTCTGTAATCTTTCTGCATAAAATAAGTTAAATTGGTTATTGAAAATTTTTAGAAAATTAGATTTAATTTATCTTTTATAAATTGTTAACAATTAAAAGGAAGATAATGAAAAAACTATTTATTGCTGCTTTTATATTCGTTTCAACTTTTACAACGAATGCATTTGCAGATGTTAAAATGGGAATTATATTAGGATTTACTGGTCCTATTGAATCTCTAACACCAGCAATGGCTGCCTCTGCTGAGCTTGCTTTCAAAGAAGCTTCAGACTCAGGATCGCTATTAGGTGGGGAAACTATTTCAGTAGTAAGAGCAGATTCTACTTGTGTGGACTCAGCAGCGGCAACCGCAGCAGCTGAAGGTGTTATTGCGCAAGGTGTAGCGGCTATTATGGGCGCAGACTGTTCAGGTGTAACTGGAGCAATAGCTTCAAATGTTGCTGTACCAAACGGTGTAGTAATGATTTCACCATCAGCTACATCACCAGGATTAACTACTTTAGATGACAAAGGGTATTTCTTCAGAACTGCTCCGTCTGATGCTAGAGGTGGTCAAATTTTAGCTGATATTACGAAAGATAGAAAAGTTAAAAGTGTTGCAATCACTTATACTAACAATGACTATGGAAAAGGTTTAGCAGATGTTTACAAAGCAGCTGTTGAAGCTCATGGTATCAAAGTAACTACTGTAACTGCTCATGAAGATGGTAAAGCAGATTACTCCTCTGAAGTAGCAACTCTTGCTTCAGCAGGTGGTGATGCAGTAGCTGTAATTGGTTACCTAGACCAAGGTGGTAAAGGAATTATCCAAGCCTCTCTAGACTCTGGTGCGTTTGATAAATTCATTTTATCTGATGGTATGATCGGTCAGTCGTTAGTTGATGCATTTGGAAAAGACTTGAAAAAATCTTTTGGTTCAATGCCAGGTTCAACTGGTAAAGGTGCAGGTGTATTCGGTAATGTAGCAAAAGCTGCTGGTATCGATAGCTCAGGTCCTTACACTGGTGAATCTTATGATGCTGCTGCTTTAATTATTTTAGCAATGCAAGCAGGTGGATCAGCTGATAGAGCATCAATTGCAAAAAATGTAATGGATGTTGCTAATGGTCCTGGAACAAAAATTTATCCAGGTGAACTAAAAAAAGGTTTGGATTTACTAGCAAAAGGTAAAAAAGTTGACTACGAGGGTGCAACTGGAGTTAATTTTACTAGCGTCGGTGAAGCTGAAGGTTCTTTCTTAGAACAAGAAATTAAAGGCGGAAAATTCAAAACTAAAAAACAAAGATAATTTATCTTAAAATTTAAACCCCCAGCATTAGCTTGTTGGGGGTTTTTTTTAAAAAAAAATATATTTATCTGCTATATACAAAGCCCAAGCTATTGCAGCACCTGTTATAATATATTTCATAATTTCATTTTATTTCTATTTTTTCAGGAAGTATACCTTTTGGTCTGTATCTCATAATTAATAATAACCCTATTCCCATCATTAAAAATCTAAAATAAGGTACACTTTCAATTAAATGCTGTTTTAAAAAATGAGTATCAGCTAATCCAGATGTAGTTAGATTAATTACAAAGAGTGCAATTGGTGCAGCTTCAATCCATAAAAACCAAACTGCGAAACCACCTAAAATTGCACCAAAATTATTTCCACTTCCTCCAACAATTACCATTACCCAAATTAAAAAAGTATATCGCATTGGTCTGTAGCTACCAGGGGTAAATAGCCCATCTTGAGTTACTAACATTGCTCCAGCAATTCCTACTATAGCTGAGCCTAAAACAAATATTAGAAGATGTTGCTTAACAACATTTTTACCCATAGCATTTGCTGCCTCTTCATTGTCTCTTATCGCTCTCATCATTCGTCCCCATGGAGAATAAAGAGCTTTCTGTGTTAATATTAGAAGAATAATTACTACAACTAAAAATAATCCTGAATAACAAAGTTTTACAAAAATTGAAGAACCTTCAATAACCAACTGGTTAAGTGCACTTTGTCTTTCTGAAAAATCTTGTATCAAATTTAATTTACTGAAATTAAATTTTTCAACTAAATTTATGAACCAATCTGTTTGCTGAAGATCTACTTCATATGGTGCTGGGCGCTTCAGGCCTATTACATTTTTAACACCTCTTGTTAACCAGTCTTCATGTTTAATAATTGCTATTACGATTTCTGAAATAAGTAGAGTTGCTATTGCTAAGTAATCAGCTCTTAGGCCTAAAGCTACTTTTCCAATAATAAAGGCTAAACCACCTGCAAATATTGCCCCTACTATCCATGAAAAAATAATTGGCAATCCAAAGCCACCAAGAAAACCTGTTTTAGCAGGATTTACTTCTTCTATTGCTTCAATACCAGGCTCAGAAATAAATCTAACTAGAATAATTCCTGAAATGATAATTGTTGCAATTATATAAGTTCTAAGTTTAGATTTATCGTATTTTTTTAAAACATATCTAACAGCTAATACCATTCCTATAATTAATAATAGGCTAAATAAAATATTAGAACCTCCTGCACTCCAAGCTTCCTGAACTGGATTAACTGAAATTAAAACTGCTGCTAAACCACCTAAAGCTGTATAACCCATTATTCCAAAATTAATTAGACCAGCATAACCCCATTGGATATTAGCACCCATTGTCATGACAGCTGAGATTAAACAGAGATTAAATATTGATAAAGCGATATTCCATGACTGAAATATTCCGACAAGTATGATTAATCCCATCATAATACTGTAAGCAGCAATTACGTTTAAGTTTTTTCTCATAGCACCTTGCCTTTAAATATTCCAGACGGTCGGTATAACAACACAATTACTAATATTGAAAAAGAAACTGCAAATTTGTAATCAGTTGAAAGTAATTGAACTAAACCATCAGGCTCCATACTTTCTGGTAAAACATACATAAAAAATTTCTTATAAGCATATGTTAAAAATATTTCGGAGAAAGCAATTACATATCCTCCTAGAAATGCTCCAAAAGGATTGCCAATTCCCCCAACTATTGCCGCAGCGAATATGGGTAGCATATTGTTAAAGTATGTGAATGGTTTAAAGCTTTTGTCTAAACCATAAAGAGTTCCGCCAATAGTTGCTAATATTCCAGCAATTATCCAAGTAATCATAACTATTTTTTTGGGATCTATTCCTGAGAGTAAAGCTAGATCTTCATTATCCGAATAAGCTTTCATACTTTTTCCAGTCTTAGTTTTGTTCAAAAACCAAAAAAGAGTTGAAACTAAAATTAGTGTTACCAGTATAGTTAATATTTGAGTTGATTTAATTGCAAGACCTTCATTTAATCCTGTAATTTCTTTAAATTCACCTGCTTTAATTATGAATTTCTCACCATCAAAAAATCTTCTATCTGAAGGCCCTATAATAATTCTTACTACTGCTTGAGTAACAAACATCACACCTATACTAACCATAGCAAGTTGAACAGGTGGGCTTTTTTGATTTCTATAGTATTTGAAAACAAATTTATCAATCAATAGCATATAAAAAATCATAAAAATGATTGCAAATGGAATAGCTATAAGTGCTGTTGGCAAAACACCCAACGAAACACCCAAGGATTGAAAATACCAAGTAAACAAAATTGCCGCCATAGTTCCAAATGACATCATGTCCCCGGTGGCAAAATTGGCAAATCTTAAAATACCATAAATCAATGTCACGAATATTGCGCCTAGTGCTAACTGTGAACCATAAGTTAAAGCTGGAATAAATATATAGTTTAGTAAAAGAATAATTGCGTTTATAAAATCCATTTAACCACCTAAGAATGAGCTTCTTACTCTTGAGTCATTCAACAATTCCTTTCCCGTACCAGAATAACGATTCTCTCCTGTAACTAATACGTATCCTCTATCAGAAATGTTTAATGCTTGTTTGGCATTTTGTTCAACCATAAGTATGGCAACATTAGTTTTTTTTACTTTTATTATATGATCAAATAACTCATCCATTACTATCGGAGAAACTCCAGCTGTAGGTTCATCTAACATTAATACTGAAGGCTTAATCATCAATGCTCTTCCTAAAGCAACTTGTTGTCTTTGTCCTCCTGATAGCTCCCCAACTAATTGATTTCTTTTTTCTTTTAAAATTGGAAATAAATCAAAAATATCATCTATCAATTTTCTTAAATCTTTATCTAATAAAAATGCTCCCATCTCCAAATTTTCCTCAACAGTCATACCTGCAAATACATTTTTAGTTTGAGGTACAAATGAAATTCCTTGTTTCACTCGATCTTGTGGCGACAAGTTTGAAATATCTTTTCCATCAATAGTTATTGTACCTGACTTTAAATTAAGAAGTCCTAACATAGCCTTCATGGCTGTAGATTTTCCTGCACCGTTGGGTCCAAGAATAGATACAATTTCCCCCCTATCAACGGTAACAGAACATGAGTGAATAATATCAGGACCATTTCCATAACCACCAGTCATTTTATTTCCCTCAAAGAAAGCCATCAGTTTTTATCCTTTAATTTTGATCCTCTACCTAAATAGCTTTCTATAACCTTTTGGTCTTTTTTTGCATTTTCTACAGTACCTTCGAATAAAACTGAACCTTCCGCCATAACAATAACTGGATCACAAAGTCTCCCTATAAAATCCATATCATGTTCAATCATACAAAAAGTATAACCTTTTTCTTGATTTAATTTTTGAATTGCCGTGCCTAAATCTTTAAGCAATGTTCTATTAACTCCAGCACCAACCTCGTCTAATAATACTAATTTTGCATCAACCATCATTGTTCTACCCAGCTCTAAGAGTTTTTTTTGACCTCCAGATAGATTTCCAGCAAGTTCATTTGAAAGGTGACTTAAATTTAAAAATTCTACTACCTCTTTTGCTTTTTCTTTAATTAGATTTTCTTCTTTCGCAACAAGAGATGGTTTTAACAAAACATTCGTTAATTTTTCACCAGATTGATTTCCAGGTACCATCATTAGATTTTCTAGGACAGATAAATTCGTAAATTCATGTGCAATTTGAAAAGTTCTCAATAAACCTTTAGAGAATAATTCATATGATGGAGTATCAGTAATATCTTCATTATTAAATTTAACATTTCCTTTAGATGATTTTAAATTTCCAGCTATTAAATTAAATAAAGTTGTTTTACCCGATCCATTCGGACCTATGATCCCTGTGATAGTTCCCTTTTTCACTTTTAATGAACAATCCGATACAGCAGCCAAACCTCCAAAAAATTTTGAAAGATTATTAATTTCTAAAATATTTTGAGACATTAATTATTTATTCAATCTTTTGTGAATACTATTTAAAGTATTAACAACAGATTTATAAACACCTTTTTTTGACATCGTATTAAGACCTTGTTGGTTAAGTCCTTTCGGTGTTTGAGACTCTTTCACTAAATGTTTTAAATCCTTGTTAGAATTTACTACTGCATCCTCTGACAAAGCTAAAAATAATGAAGTTATATATTTTTGAGCATCTTGTTTCTTTATGCCTTTTTTTACAAGCCAATTACTCATTACTCTTAACATTTCGTAATAAGATGCCATCATCCCAGATGTCGACCAAAAATTGATAGACAATTTTTCATTTTTAATTTCTATGGTAGATCCAATTTTATCAAAAAAACTTTTTACTTGTCTATTAGGTGGACAAATAGGAACTGGGCCTTTCTTGATAGAAATTGGAGGCAGTGGTATTGCTCTGATAATTTTAGATTTTACTTTGATCATTTTTTTAAGTTCAGAAAGATTTATTGTTGAAATAAAACTTATAATTGTTTGATTAGATTTAAATTTTAAGTCTTTAATAATTTTATCTCCTACTTTTGGAGTGACAGATAGAAATATCCAGTTTGATTTGTTAATTACATCTTGATTGTTTTTCGCAATATTTACTTTTTTAAATTTTTTCTTTAAATTTTTTGCTATTCTCTTATTCCTTGGTGATACTATTATTTGTCTAAACTTTATCTTAGATCTACATACCCCTAAAATAACTGAAGAAGCTATTTTTCCTGTTCCAATAAATCCTAATTTCATAAATTTATAAATTTCTTATTTAAGGGATGATAGTTTAAATTTGGAAAAATGAACCCCTAATTCTCAAGAGTTCTCTGCTCAAATCTTTGTTTTCTTTGAATGGACGTCTGCCATGTAACCAAAAATAATTGTTTGCTACAATAGCTGAGCCAACTGGTAATTTTGTTATGACTTTATTTTTACTCTCTTCCAGACAATCAGATAGTTTTTGCAAAAAATTTCCTTGAGACATATTTTTTGGTTCAGGAAATTGATCGATATATGAAATTTGTGCTTTTCCATTTTCATCTTTTGAAAATACTGGATGTTCAACTTTATAATCTATATTTTTACTTTTTGGTGAAGACCAAACAAAATTTTCTTTACCCACTGGATCGTTAAATAATTCCTCACAGTATTCCCAATCATCTAAGTGTAGCATTGCTGTTTCACCACCTTCAACATTTTTTTCTTCAATCTTTGTCATCAAAAGCCAGTCAGTTACTTCTTTTACATATGTTCCATCAGTATGAAGATCCATGTTGGTATAAGCTTTCCTTAAATATGAGTCACTCTTATCCACATGTTTTACGTGAAATCTTGCATAGTACTTTCCTGCCATAGAGTCATGATTGGGGTTACCAATTAAATGAGATATCGCAGTAGACAACTTAACCAAAAAGATATCATCAATATTAGAATTTTTATCTTCTGGACCAATTATAAAACACCCTAATTTTCTATCTCTGATAATTTTATTTAATAAAATACTAAGTTTATTTTGAGTTAAGTCATCTAAACTTTTTGCAATTGTGAATCTTGTAAATGGTTTGTACTCAATTGCTGTCAGATCAAATTTTTTAAAAGGAAAAATTAATTTTTCAATTGTTTCGTTTTTTATCTTAATATCGATTATTCTAGGGGAAACTTTATTAGGTAAAATTTCAAATCCTGGTATGTCATTCATAATTACAATAATTTATCCAATTATAACGAGTTTTTAAAGTCTTAAAAATAATTATTAATTAAGCTCATTGCAACTGCTGAGAATACTGTAGGGTAAACAAAGTTTTTTTTTGTAACAAAAAAAATCCCTAAACTCAACATGACAACTAAAATTCTACTCAAATAACTTGCGTCAGATAACGCCCCAACAGGAAATATTATAGTTCGTGCAATAAGTGCTGCTAATGTTGCATAAGCCAAACAATTGAACCAACGAAATATTTTTGAAGTTTCTTTGATTCTAACCGATGACAAAACTCCTAAGAATCTTGATATATAAGTTGCCAACGAAGTTACAATTATCGATAATAGGATATTAATTGACATTTTTTTCTCCAATTAAATAAGATATTGATCCTGCAATTAATCCACCGAGTAAAATTGACCATTCAGGCGAAAAAAAATAAAAAAATGGACCTAATATTCCTCCAAGTATAACTGATAAACTAACTTGAATTGTTTTCATCGCTCCTACCAACATACATGTAAAATAGATTGGATTTAAAATAGCTAAACCCATTAACATATCTTTATTTAGATAATCAGATAAATAAAAACCAAGAATTGTTGATACAACTGCAACACTCCATGTTGCAGAGCCTATGCCTATCCAGAAATCAACTCGATCTTTTTTTTCAATCGTCTCATAGTTACTTTTCATAATTAACCAAGCTGAGACAGCAATGAAATGACAAGATAAATAATATTTCCATTTTGGTTGTTTTTCATCCATCATCAAAGGGAATAAAGAAACTGCCATTGGATAAAGTCTTGCATTAACAAACCAAACTGCAATAAAAATACTTAGCAACGAAGCACCTACTAAAATTGACTCAGCCATGACAAGTGAGCCTGGTAAAGCATAAATTAACATTGTAGAAAAAATGCTTTCTTGAATATTAAAACCTATATTTTTAAGAAGCGCACCAATAGCGATGAAACAACATCCTAGTGCTATTGCGGGACTATCAGGTTTTAAAATTGATTTAAATCCTCTAAAAAATAATTCTTTTTTAATCATTAACCGCCTAAAAATAAGCGACCGACATCAGGATTATTTAAAAGATCGTCTCCTTTACCAGCTATTGCAGTTTGTCCAGAAACCAAAACATAACCAATATCTGCAAACTCAAGACCTTTTTTTGCATTCTGCTCTACAAGAATAATAGTTTTTTTTTCATTCTGTTGTAGATCTCTCAAAATTTCAAATACCATATCTATATATCTAGGCTCTAAACCAATTGATGGTTCATCAACTAATAAAACTGATGGTTTCATCACTAATGCTCTAGAAATTTCCAATAATCTTCTTTCTCCCCCAGATAATACTTTTGCTGGTTGATATCTTCTATTTCCTAATCTTTCATATTTTTGAAGAATTTTTTCTGCTTCTTCATAAGACTCTTCTGTTTTATCTTTAATAAACCCGCCCATTAATAAATTTTCTTCTACTGTCATATCTGGAAAAACTGAATTATCCTGAAGAATATAGGCTATTCCAACTGATTTAAGTTTTTCAGCAGGAGAAAGATTTGTAATTTCTTTTCCATCTATTTCTATTTTTCCAGAAAAAATATTTGTAAATCCATAAATTGAGTGGAGTATTGTGGATTTTCCCGCTCCGTTAGGACCTATTAAACAAAGTGATTGTGCCTTACTTACAAAAAGTTCAAAATTATGAAGTATTTCCATTTTACCATAACCAGCATTGAGATTCTTTATTGTTAAATGAACATCATTAGGAGATAGGTTCTTTAAATCCTCGGCAACAGGAGCTTTACCCAAAACTTCATATTGATTTGACATTATTGTGCTCCCAAATAAGCATCGATAACACGCTTATCATTTTTAATTTCATCTGGTGATCCATTTGCAAGCATCTTGCCATGTGCTAAACAAAAAATATCTTCAGCTAATTGCATAATTACTTTCATATTATGTTCGATAACTAAAAGTGTAATACCAAAATCTTGATTAACTTTAATTAATCTATCTATAATTCCATTTATTAAAGTAGGATTGATACCAGCAGTTGGTTCATCTAATAGCAACATCTCAGGTTCATTCATAAGTGCCATTGCTAATTCTAATAATTTTTGTTGTCCAAAAGATAAATCGCCAGCTCTTAAGTTTCTTTTTTGATACAATCCAACAAAATTTAATAAATTTTCTGCCTTTTCTGTTAAGTCTTTTGGAATTTTTGAAAAAATTGTGAATAAGCTTGCGTCACTTCCTTTATGACTAATAAGCATATTCTCTACACAATTTAATTTGCCATAAATTCTAGTTTGTTGAAATGTTCTTAATAAACCAAGTTTTGCTATTACTGGAACAGGTAATTCTGATACTTCTTTCTCATTAAATTTAATTGATCCGTTATCGATTGGATAAGTGCCAACAATAGAATTAAATAAAGTTGTTTTACCTGAACCATTTGGTCCTATTAGACCAACAATTTTTCCTTTCTCAACTTTCATTGAAATGTCAACATTGGCTTTTACACCACCAAATGATTTACTGACATTACTAACTTCTAAAATACTCATTTTAATTCTACCTGTGCTTTTCGATCTGCTTCATCAACTACTTCCCCAAATCTCTCTGGATATTTCTCTCTTAACCATCCCATTATTCCTTCCGGGAAATAAATTACAATTACAACTATAAGAACTCCTAGTGCAACGTATTGCCAACCTAAGAAGAATGTCCAAAAACCTTCTTTGAAGATATGAAATACAGTTGCTCCAATAACAGGTCCCCATAAAGTTCCTTTTCCACCTAAGATAGCCATCAAGACCATGAACACTCCCATCTCTCTTCCATCAAATGCAACATCAGTTGAGTCTATATAACCAACTAGACCACCCATAATTCCTCCGGCTAATCCACAAAAGAAAGCAGATATCATCCAACCAATAATTTTATATTTCATTGTTTGAATTCCCATTGCCTCAGCTTTGTCTTCATTATCTCTTATTGCATTTAGTATTAATTTAAATCTTGTTGAATAAATTGATTTGACTGTAATAAAAGTCAAAACAACTGCCATGAAACTCAAGAAGTAAAAGAATTCACCTCTTGCTTCTAAGCTTCCTACATCTGGGAAAGGTGGAGTTGTAAAACCTTGTCCAGCTCCAATAATTTCTATACCACCTGAAATCTCACCAGCTGCAACTCCTAAACCTAAAGTGCAAATTGCAAAGTAATGGCCTCTTAATCCTAAAATTGAGTAACCAATTAATCCAGCAACAATTGTTGGGATTACTGCAGCAACAACAAGACCCATAGCCATTCCTTGAAAAAATTGAGTTGGAGTATGTACAAATGTTTTCTCCCCACCACTTTCAGTCCATTCAGCTAGTGGAAAAAACATTCCCACTTGAACTGATGCACAAAGGTACATTCCAAGTCCATAAAATAGTATATTTCCAAAGGTGTTGTAACCCATTTCCCCACCTTGAATATTCCAAGTAAGAGCTAAAACAATTAAAACACATAGTATTGATAGTTGAACTTTAAAAGCTGGAAATATAAATGGAGCAGCTAATCCAAAAATTAACAATGCTGCATATAAAATAATATTCTTATTCATTATTTTAAATACTCTCTTTTTCTTGATAATTTAAATCTTCTATAAACTAAAATCAAAACTAGTAATAAAAATACTGAACCAATTCTAAATTCTGTACCTAAAATATAATCAGCAAATTCTTCAAAAACTCCAAGTCCCATTCCTGACATTGCTACACCAGGAAGATTTCCTAATCCAGCAACAATAACAATCATAAAAGATCTAATTGTATAGGGTAATCCCATATAAGGATGAATTGTAAAAGTAATTGATATTAAAGCTCCAGCAACACCACATAAAGCAGCATTAATACCAAATGTAGCAGCATAAACTTTTTCTGTATCAACACCTAAAATCTTTGCTGCACGGGCATTTTGAGCTGTAGCTCTAATTGCTCTGCCAAGTTTAGATTTTTTCATATAAACAACTAAACCAATTGCAAAAACAATACTAATGAATGCTGAAAATATTTTAGAATTTGGCAGTGTTACGGAATTATCAAATAACATTGTTGTTCCATAGCCAGAGTTTGCAAGAACAACATCAGCACCAAATGCAAAGTTCATTAATTGCATAAATAAAATACTTATTCCAAATGTTGCTAGAATTGAGATAAATAGATCTCTATCCACCACTTTATTAATAACCAACTTATAAATACCTACTCCAACAAAATACATAATAAACGGTGAAACAATCACTCCCCATGCAGGATGAATTCCCCACAGGTACATAAAGTAAGCAATGTATCCACCTAAGATAACTAAATCCCCTTGAGCAATATTGATAATATTCATTACTCCCCATTGAAGAGCCATACCGTAAGCAATTAATGCAAATAATATTCCTAGTAGAACCCCATCAAGCGTTGCTTGTAGAGTTAACATTGGAACTTGGAATATTAAAAAATCCATAATTTAGAAACTGTTATAAAAAAATGCCCCCTAGAACTAGGGGGCATTTTACATATTAGATATTATCTTTCTGACCAGCTTGGAATTGGGTGGATCAATTTAGCTGAAGCCCATTTAGTTGGAGCTACAACTTTATTTTCACACTTACTTCCATCAGCATTACACATAACTTGGAATAATACCATTGGCTTGTCAACATTTTGACCACCAGGTGCAAATTTTATGTTTCCATAAAAAGTTTGCATATTAGTAGCTGCTAGAGCATCTCTTACTTTTTTCTTATCAAAAGAATTTGCTCTTTCAAATGCATCTTTAAAAACTAATAAAGCTGCAGATGACTCAGCCGCTTGATATGGTGGATCATATTTGAACTCTTTTTCAAAGTCAGCAGCATATTTCATTCCATTTCCAAAGAACTTATCTTTGTAAGATAGAGTTTTATGCCATTGAGATGCACATAATGCATACTCAGAGTTTTTACCATGTTGCTTTGATAATTTCGCAGCATCACAGTGAGTCATTGCTAACATTGGAACATCAACTTTCATTTCAGCTATTTGTCTGATTGCAGTTAATGCACCTTTTGTATGACCTGAAACTACAAGAACATCTGGTTTTACAGCTTTAACTTTAGCTAAAGTTGCAGCCATATCATTTAGTTCTTTTGGTAACTTGTCATCAATAATGATTTTTGAACCTGTTCTTTCAGCAGCTTCTAAAATACCTAATCTCACATCTTGTGAGAAAGCATCTTGTTCAAAAGCTTGTGCTATTTTTACAGGTTTGCCACCGTTCTTTTCAACAGCTAAATCAATCGCTACATCTAGATATAAGTTTGCTGGTGCAAGCACTGCAAATAAATATTTATATCCTTTTGTAAATAATGATCTAGATGCACCATTAGCTTCTACCATTGGTACACCATATTTTTCTGTTACTGGAGCGATTGCTTTTGTTAATCCAGAACTGTATGGGCCAAGCATAAACTCAACACCATCTTGTGAGATTAATCTTTCTGCAAGTTGTGCTGCTCTTTTTGGGTTTGACTCATCATCATAATAAATGATTTCAAACTTATAAGTTTTTCCACCAACTTTAACTCCACCCATGCTGTTGATTCTGTCAACGGCCATATTATAACCGTTTTGAGTGTGAACACCATTTGAGGAATATTTTCCAGTTAATGAAATAGCAGAACCTAAAACTATCTTATCACCAACAACTTTTGCAAAAGATGTTACTGAAGTAGATAATAATAATGCTATTGCAGAAATAAAACTTAAGATTATTTTATTTATTTTCATTTTATTTCCCTTGTTAATTAATTAATTAATAACCGATTAAATAAAGAAAACAGTTGTTTTGCAAGAGACAAAAGGTGCAATAAGTTTTTTTAATATTGTTGTGAAATAATAATTATTAGTGCAATTAGAACTAAAACACTCGCTGAGATTGTATTAATTGTTTTTGGATTTGTTTTTATCCAAGTAATAAGTTTTTGTGCGAGCAAAGCGTAACCAATCAAAGATAAAAAATCTAAAACTATATAAGTTGTTATTAAAATAAAAAACTGAACAACATAATTTGAATTAAAGTCTATAAACTGAGGGAATATTAATGGAAAAAACAACCAAGCCTTTGGACTTGTACCTGCAACTAAAAAACCATCTTTAAAAAAAGAAAAAAAACTTTTTGAAGAAATTACATCTGAATTAATATTCTTTGGTGCTGTTTTATAAACATCATAAGCTAAATAAAGTAAATAAATTACACCTATCCATTTTAATATATTTAAAAAATTTGGGTTATCTGAAAAAAAACTACCCAAAACAAATATAACTAAAGTAGCTTGAATTAAGTTTGCAGTAATATCTCCTAATGCAGTCCAAATACATTTTTGAACTCCGTAATTCATCGAATATGAGATAATAACAATTCTAGGAGTACCAGGTGTGATAAAAAGAAAAATTATAATCTGTAAAAAAAGAAAATAATTTAAGGGGAGCATTTAAAAAAAGATAGCCCTTAAAAACCGGGAGCTAAAGATGGCTAAGAAGGACTATCTATAATAATATATCAGATCTGAAAAAAAATGCATTATCGATTTTTTTCAAATATAAGGAATTTATGAAAAAAAAAGGTCACACCCCAATTACCCGAGTCAAAAATCCTGAGCCAAATGTTGAAAGTCCAGATTGGGTCATCTGGGCTGCTTGGGCAGATAGAATCACTTTTGAGGAAATTGAAAAAAAAACTGGCTACAAAGAATCTGATGTAATTAAAATAATGAGACGATCTCTCAAACCATCATCATTTAGATTATGGAGAAAAAGAGTAAATCAAAAAAGTATAAAGCATAGAAAAAAGTTTGAATACTCTAGAAAACAAATTACTAGTAAAATAAAAAAAGGTGACTATCTTTAAACAATGAAAAAAATAACAATTTATACAGGTCCATTTTGTAATTATTGTGATGCAGCTAAAAGATTATTAACTAGAAACAACGCTACTTATAATGAAATTGACATTGGAAAAGTAGATGGTGCTATGGATGAAATGATTAAAAAAGCTAATGGAAAAAGAACAATTCCTCAGATTTTTTTTAATGAAGAACACATTGGTGGCTACGATGAAGTCAGAGCTTTAGAAAAAGAAAATAAGCTGCAAGATTTATTAAAATAAAGTTATTTAGCTTTAAAAACTAAACAAACACCATTATTACAATATCTTTTTCCTGTAGGTTGTGGTCCATCTTCAAAGATGTGACCGTGGTGACCACCACAATTTTTACAATGATACTCTGTTCTTGCATATCCTATTAAATGATCAGTTTTAGTTTCAAAAACTTCAGGTAAAGATTCGAAAAAAGAAGGCCAACCAGAACCACTTTCATATTTACTATTTGAATTAAATAATTTTATTCCACAATTTGCACAATGATAACTTCCTTCTCGTTTTTCATTGTTTAATTCACTAGTACCAGGTGGTTCAGTTCCATCCTCGAACATAACTAATTTTTGTTCTGCAGTTAGATTGGGATTTTTTTTGACCATAAAATTATAATAATTTAACACAAGATTGATGTAAAAATGAGTGCAATTCGACTAATTTATCGAAGTTTTTGTTATAACCGCCACCTAAAACACCACAAAGAGGAATACCCTTTGAAAAAAAGTTTTCTGTAACAAGTTCATCTCTTTCTTTAATTCCTTCATCAGAAATTTTTAATTTACCTAAACGGTCGTTATGATGAATATCAACACCAGCTATATAAAAAACATAATCAAAATTTTCTTCATTAAGCTCATTTAAATAAAACTTGAGAGTTTTAAGGTATTCTTTGTCCTCTAAATTATCCTCAAGCTCAACATCTAGATCACTTATTGATTTTTTAGCAGGATAGTTTGATTTTGAATGCATGCTAAAAGTAAATACATTTGTATTATCTTTAAATATATCTGAATTTCCATTTCCTTGATGTACATCTAAATCAACAATTAAAATTCTACCTGCTAGTCCTCTATCAAGTAGATAATATGCAGCTACTGCTACATCATTAAAAACACAATAACCAGCACCACCCTCAAAATTTGCATGGTGACTACCTCCAGCAGTATTGCAAGCAAGACCATAATTAATTGCAAGCTTTGATGCTAAAACAGTTCCCCCAGTTGCCACTAAGGATCTTTGAACAACACTATCGACTAAAGGGAAACCAATTTTTTTTACTCCATTTTTATCTAAAGTTTTATTCTTAATATCATTAATATATTTTTCCGAATGGGCCCTTTTTAAGGTCTCATCAGAACATGGATATGGTTTGTGAAATTCTTTTACTATCTTTTGATCTATTAGATATTTTGCAAGTTCACTAAATTTGTTAATTGGAAACTTATGATCATCACCAATTTTAGCAAAATAATCTTCATGATTAATAACTGGCAAATCCATTTTTATTCTATAATACGAATAGGTTTTCCATTTACACAAGACTCTAAAGACTCGATCATTTGACTATAATAAGTAGTGTAATTTTCAGCTGTCACATAGCCAATGTGTGGGGTAAGCAAAGCATTTGGTAAAAATCTCAATTTATTATTTTCAGGTAAAGGTTCTTTATCATAAACATCAATTCCAGCTCCTGCAATTTCATTAGTTGATAAAGCTATAATTAAATCATCTTCATTTATAATTGGACCTCTTGAGGTGTTTATTAAGAAAGAAGTTTTTTTCATTTTATCCATCTCTTTTAAAGTAATGCAATCTTTGTATCTCTCTCCACCTTGAACGTGAATTGATAAAAAGTCTGAATTCTTTATTAAATCTTCTTTGCTACACGGCAGAACGTCTAGTTCCTTACAGGTATCTAAGTTTAAATTTTCACTCCAAGCCATGACCTGCATACCAAAAGCTTTTCCAATTTTAGCTACTTGTGATCCAACTTTACCTAGACCAATTAAACCCAAAATTTTTCCTTTAAGCTCCACCCCTACTGTTGTCTGCCAGTATCCTTGATACATATTATCAATTTCCTCTTTAAAATTTCTAGCTAATCCAAGTATTAAACCCCATGTCAATTCGGGAGTCGGATTAGTATTCGTTTCTGTTCCACAAACTATAATTTTTCTTTTTTTGGCGGCCTCAAGATCAATAGATTTATTTCTTAATCCACTTGTAATAATAAATTTTAATTTAGTTAAATTTTCAATAATTTTTTTGGTAATTGGAGTTCTTTCTCGCATTACCAATAATGCTTCAAAATCTGATAATTGCTCAATTACATCCGCTTCATCAACAAAAGGTTCACTGAAAATTTTAATTTCATATTTCCCTGATAGTTTTTCTAAATCAATAAATTGTTGAGAAACATTTTGATAATCATCTAAAATTGCAACTTTAAGCATTTTTTATTTCCTTATTTGATAAGAATAAACCTAATATAATTAAAATTGCTCCAATCAAGTGAAAAAATTGAAATTGTTCATTATAAAAGAATATTGCCATTATTGTGCTGAATAATGGAATTAGAGATAAGAATATGCCGGCTCTATTTGCCCCAATGATAGAAACTGCTCCAGCCCAGCAATAATAAGATCCGATACTTGGAAATATTGCAACATAGATTAAAATATAAAAAAGATTTTCACTTATCTCAATAACTTTTCCCTGAGTTATATCTAAAATAAAAAGTGGCAGAAGAAAAATTAATCCAAATGTACAAATTATGTGGACCAGAGTAAGTAAAGATACTTCAAAGGTTCTTTTTCTTAAATACGCAGAATATATTCCCCATGCAATTATTGCTCCAATCATAAATAGATCTCCCCTATTAAAATTTAAGGTAAGTAAAATATTAAGATCAAGTCTAGTAATAATAGCTAAAATTCCTAAGATAGAAATTAGTAATCCAGATATTTGAAAAATATTTGTTTTTTCAATTTTTAACAAAAAGCAAACTAAAATTATTGTTACAGGTATTGCGGTATTAAAAAGTGATGCATTGATCACTTGAGTATGATTTAAGGCATTATAAGTAAGTGAAGTGAATATGCACACACTGGTAGAGCCTAAAATAAGAAATAATGATACGTTTCTTTTAATTTGATTTTTTAATTTTAATATCTCTTTATAAGTGAATGGAAGTAAAATTATCCATACTAGGCACCACCTTAAAAATGCAAGTGAGTTTGGAGGTATATTTTCTAAATAAGCAAACTTTCCTAATGTAAAGTTACCTGCCCAGAATAATGTAGCACATACCAGCATTACATATGCTTTGGTATTTTGCATGAATTAATTGAATCTTGCTGAGCTATAAGGGTCTAAATTTAAATTGGTATTTTCTTTAGCTATCATTCCAGAAACAATCTTTCCAGAAATTGGGCCTAATGTCCATCCTAAATGATGATGTCCAAAACAATAGAAAACATTTTTATGATTTTTTGATGGTCCCATAACCGGTAAAAAGTCTGGTAAAGTTGGTCTAAATCCTAACCATTCATCTTCATGATCAGGTAAATCTCCCAACATATATTTTGCATTATCAATTAAATTTTTAATTCTTGATTTTGAAAGAGGATTATCTAATCCACCAAACTCAACTGTTCCAACAACTCTTAATCCTTGCTCCATTGGTGTGATCCCAAAGCCTCGATTAGAAAATATTACTGGTCTACTTAAAAGATGATCACAATTTTTAAAATGCACATGGTATCCCCGTTCTGTATCTAAAGGAATTTTTTCATCTAACTTATCTGTTAATTTTTTAGAAAATGCTCCACAAGCAATAACTACTTTATCAAAAGTATGTCTGTTGTCATCAGTCACAAATACAGGATTCTCTTCATCAAAACTTATATCTTGAATATTCATTTTATTAAATTTTCCACCTTTTTTTAAAAAAAGTTCAAAAAGTTTTAATAAAATCTTTTTTGGGTTTCTTGCGTGTCTTGCATAAGGATAGTAAACGCCAGCATGATAAAATGGTTTTATATTAGGCTCTAAATCATGAATTTCATCTTTGCTTACAAGTTGTTGTTTGACGCCTAATTCTTCTCTAACTTTAATTTCTAATTCCCTACTTTTTAAATCTTTATCATTCCATATGTATAGTATTCCTTTATTTTCAACTAATCCGTCTAAGTCTATTTCATCAAATAATTCGTCATATGCTGGCAAAGCTAAATCTAAAATTTGATGCATATTTCTTGCTGTATGCATCATTTTATTTTTTGATGTATTTAAAATAAATTTAATAAACCACGGAATCATTTTTGGAACATAATTCCATTTAAGTGCCAATGGTCCGGTAGAGCTCATTAACATTGCTGGGACATCAGCTAATACATCGGTTCTATTTAAAGATAATGAAGCATATGGGGAAAAGTGTCCTGCATTTCCATACGATGCTGCCGGGCTGCCGGGCTCTTCTCTATCAAAAACTGTTACATCAAAACCTTTTTTTTGGAGAAATAAAGCATTGGATATTCCTTGAATACCAGCACCAATTATTCCAACTTTTAAAGGATTACTCATATTAAACTTATACAATAATTTTTAAAATAAATTAGGTGACAAATTATACTTAGGCAATTGATTGTTGGTTGTGGACTTTGGCACTCATTACTATTCCAAAGCCAATCATTGTAGCTAACATTGATGACCCACCATAAGACATAATTGGCAAAGGTGATCCAACTATTGGAAGCAAACCAAGTACCATGCTCATATTAATTGTGATGTAAACAAAAATTGATGCTGCAAAACTGTAACAAAATAATTTTGCAAAATAACTTCTAGATTGAGCACCAATTGCAACTATCCTATAAATAATGATTGCATATATTAAAAGAAGAAATACTGAACCAATAAATCCAAATTCCTCAGAAAATAATGTGAAAATAAAATCTGTATGTTTTTCTGGTAAAAACTCTAAATAGCTTTGAGTACCTTTTAAAAAACCTTTACCGAAAATTCCTCCTGAACCAACAGCAATTTTAGATTGAATTATTTGATATCCTGCACCTAGAGGATCTCTATCTGGATTTAAGAAAGTTAAAACTCTTAATTTTTGATAAGGCTTTAAAAAAGAGATTATAAAAGGTAAAGAGATTAAAAATCCTATCATAGTATAGATAAAATATTTATGATTTATTCCAGCAAACCATAATACAGCCAGTCCACTAATAGATATTAAAAGTGAAGTTCCTAAGTCGGGTTGAACAATTACTAAACCCATTGGTAACAAAATAATAATTAAAGATGATAAAATTGCATAAAGTGAATTTACGTTTTCTAATTTCATTCTATGAAAATATTTAGCCAAACATAAAATGATACATATCTTCATTAATTCTGAGGGCTGTAAATTTATAAAATATAAATCTATCCATCTTTGAGATCCTGAAGATTTAATTCCAAATAAATATGTCCAAATTAAAAGTCCAATTATTATAATATAAAAAAAATAACCAATAGAAAACCAAAATTTGATGTTAATAAATGAAAATATCAACATCATAATTGTAAAAACAATCAACTTAGTAAAATGACTCTTAGTATGAAATAAAATTTTTCCTCCATCAGTTGAGTACATCGTAGCGAGACTAATAGCACCCAACAACAAAATACATGCCATTAAAACATAGTCAAAATTTGCTAATTTTGAAAAAAAATTAAAATTATTTGTTGTTAATCTATTATGTTGGTACATCTATATATCCAAATATTTTTTATTATTAATTGACTCTCTTAATTGATGTCTATCAATAATTGTTTTAAATAATTTTTTTGCCATTGGAGCTGCTGTAGTACTTCCATTTCCTCCATGCTCAACTAAAATACTAACTGCATAACGTGGGTTTTTATACGGACCATATGCTATATAAAGAGCGTGATCTCTTTCTTCATAAGGAATTTGAAAAGTTTTTAAATCTAATTCACGATCTCTCTCAGTAATTTTTTTAACCTGAGCAGTTCCAGTTTTTCCTGCAAATTGATATTTTGGATCATCAATTCTAGATCTATAAGAAGTTCCTCTTACTTCATTGGTTGAAGCAAACATTGCATCTTGAACAATCTTAATATTTTTAGAATTTTTATACAATGGCGTAAATTTATCAATTGGGGATACCTTATTTTCATCATCCATCACTATTTTTGGATAAATCTTATAGCCTCCATTTGCAATTTGAGCAGTCATTAAACATAATTGAATTGGAGTTGTTTGAATATAGCCTTGACCAATTCCAGTAATTAAAGTTTCTCCTAATACCCAACTTTGTCCTAAAGCATTTTTCTTCCATTGAGTGCTTGGAATTAAACCTTTTTTTTCAATGTTAAATAGATTACCAAAAACTTCTTTTCCTAATCCAAATTTTTTAGCAGTTTCACTTAATCGATCTACTCCAAGTTTTCGAGCTATCTCATAAAAATAGGTATCACAGGATTGTTTCATTGCATTTCTTAAATTCATAAATCCATGCCCCTGTTTTTTCCAACAATGATAAGTTTGACCATAGAGTTCTAATGGATGCTTATGGCCCCTACAATTAACAGTAAAATTAGTATTAATAATTCCATTCTCTAAAGCTGATAAAGCAACAATAGGTTTAATAGTTGACCCAGGAGAGTAATTTCCTTGTAACGTTTTATTAACTAATGGTTTCATTGGATCATTACGAATAATTTGCCAATCATCTTGGCTTATGCCAAAAACAAATAGGTTGGGATCAAATGAAGGAGAAGAATGCATTGCAATTACCTCACCTGTATAAATATCCATGACACAGATAGATCCAGCCTGATCCTTCAGTAATTCATTGGATAATTGTTGGACTTTAGTATCTACTGTTAACCTAAGAGATTTACCTTTCTCTCCTTTTTGAAATTCTAACTGACTAATTCTTCTTCCATAAGCATTTACTTCATATCTCTCAATATCATTAGAACCAATAAGTTGTTTTTCAAAAGATTTTTCTAAACCTACTTTTCCAATTTTAAGACCAGGTACAAAATTTTTCTTTATCGCTTCATTATTTTCAATATCTTGCTCATTAGCCTGACTTACATATCCGATAACATGCGTAAAATTAGATCCAAAAGGATAATTTCTAGAAATAGAAATAACTGGCTTAACACCATTTAGATCATAAAGATGATTGTTAATTTTTGAGAATTTTTTCCAACTTAGATTATCTGATACAATTAAAGTTTCCCATGACTTAATCTCATTTTTCTTTTTAATTATTCTTTTAAATTCTTTATCACTCAACTCTAGTAAATCTTTTATTCTATAAATTACATATCTAAAATCTTCTACTTGTTCTGGAATAATATGTAATTGATATGCCTCAAAATTACCCGCAATAACATTTCCAAAATAATCATGAAATTCTCCCCTTACAGGAGCTAACTTCCATTCTCTTATTCTATTTTTATCTGAAAGAGTTAAATATTTTTTATTTTCTTTAACCTGTAAAAAAAATAACCTACTTACTAATCCAATCATTATAAAAAACTTTACTGAGCCAGTAATAAACATTCTTCTATTTATAGAATTAAGTTTTTTTACGTTATCGCTTGATGAATTAATCATTTATACCTTTTAGATAGAATTTAAATATTGTCAGAAAAATAAGATAAAATAAGAAAGTAAAAAAAGTATTAACTACATAACCCCATAATATTAAATTATATGAAAAAAATAATGTTAAGATTGAGTAATTTAAAGAGTTAACTAAAATTATAATAAATAAAAAATAAAACCAATCTTTTGCTTGATTTGGTCTAATTGTAATATTTCGAAAATATGATGTTGCTATACAAATTATCATGAAAGATAAACTGCTTAAACCAAGAGGTAAACCTACAACAGTATCATTAATCAATCCTGCCAAAAAAACTAAAAGATAATCAAAGTTTTTAAAATCTTTTAATGTGAAAAAAAAGATTAAAATAAAAGGAAAATTGAAAGAGAAAAAGTCAAGGTCTAAATAATTAACATCAAATTCATTTAATACAGACACATATAAAACAACTATTGGCAACCAAGAGTAAAATTTTGAGAAAAAACCTTTAGATTTTAAACTAGTCATTAATTATTACTCCCCTGTTTAAAACACACTTTTTATATTCATCACTTCCAGGTTCAAAACCTAGAGATTTTTGAAAAAGTTTATTGGATTTGCGACACTTATGCCCAAATTCCAAATTAAGTCTTAAAAATTCTAATTCTGTTTTATCGATATTAAACTGACTAATTGTAATATTTTTAGATGATAATTCATTATTTAATATTAATAGCTTATTGTTAAGATTATTTATTTCACTTTTTAAATCTATATTTTCTTCTAAAAATTTAGAATTAGTCTCCTCAATAATTTCAAGTTCATCTTCTAAAATTTTTAGTTTTGCATTTATACTATTGTTAGTTTCATTGTCAGGTTCAGACACATTTTGATCTGGAATCTCAGATGTACTTGTTATTTCAGCAAAAACATATTTAAGTTGAGAAAAATCACTATAAAAATCTACGCTAAATACATTCGATGAATTTTCTCTTATAATTTCCAGTGTTCCTATTGGAATTCCACTTTTAAAAATTGCCCCTGTTCCAGAGGTATAAATTATACTTTCTTCTTCAATTTCTTTAGAAAGGCCATCTTTAATGTATTTAATTTGACCATAATTATCTCCTGTGCCTGTAACTATTGCCTGAATATTTTGAGGGGCAACTGTAACTGGAACATTAGAATTTAGGTCAGATAATAATAATACTCTTGAGGTCTTAAAATTAACCTCAATTACCCTACCTACTAAATATGACTGATCGTATATGTTCGTGCCAATTTTGATATTATCTTTACTACCTTTGTTAATAATTATACTTTTTAAAAAAGGGCTTTCATGATCGACAATAATTTTTGCCAAAATTTTATCTGAAGTTGAAACATAGTCATTGATTAACTCTTTTAATTCTCTATTTTCATTTTGAATTATCTCACTAGATACGAAGTTTGATTTTAATTTACTTAATTCTAATCTTTTTTTTTTATAATCATTAAAGAAAGTTGTATAGTCAGTTACTTCTATAAATGTATCCTTAATAAAGTTTTCTGGAATTGATACTACAAAAGAAGATCTGTAAACTAATTCATTAATTCCTATTTTAAGATATCTTACAGCTTTAAAATCTAGATTAGATAATACAATTATAAAAATGGACGTAAATACTAAACTAAGTAAAGAAAATTTTTGCTGGGTACTTTTTTTTAAAAAAGCAGATCTGATTGCTATTATAAAATCATCTCTACTTGATGCCATCTTTCTTAGTATTCAGTCAACATCGTCGAGAATGTTTGCTCTTGATCAAGAGCTTTTCCAGTTCCAACTGCAACACAAGATAAAGGATCATCTGCTATATGCACTGGTAAACCAGTTTCTTTAGAGAATCTTCTATCTATATTTTTTAATAAAGCACCGCCTCCAGTTAAAGTTAAACCCATATCAACCAAGTCTGCAGATAATTCAGGGGGTGTACTCTCTAATGCATCTTTAATGCCATTAACCATCTCTTTTAAAATATCATTCAATGCTTCTGCAGTATCCTCTTCAGTTATATTAACTTCTTTTGGGGTACCTGATCTTAAATCTCTACCTTTAACAGCATAAGTGTTATTGTTTGTTGGAATGGCTGTTCCAATTTCTTTTTTTATTTTTTCAGCAGTACTATCACCAATCATTAAGTTATACTCTTTTCTCATATAGTTAACCATTGCTCCATCCATTGCATCTCCAGCAACTCTTAATGATTTTGAATAAACTAATCCTCCTAAAGACATGACAGCTATCTCACTTGTTCCCCCTCCAATATCAACAACCATTGAACCAGTGGCTTCAGAAATTGGAAGATTAGCACCTATGGCAGCAGCGATAGGTTCTTCTATCAATTGAACTCTTCTTGCTCCTGCAGCAAGAGCACTATCTTGAATAGCTTTTCTCTCAACTGGTGTCGAGCCAGTTGGAACACAAATTAAAATTCTTGGATTTGCAAAAGTTCTACCTTTATGAACTTTTTTAATAAAATGTTTAATCATTTCTTCGGTTACAATAAAGTCGGCAATTACACCGTCTCTTAAAGGTCTTATTGCCTGAATATTTCCTGGAGTTCTTCCAAGCATAGTTTTTGCTTCATCTCCTACAGCTAAAACTTGCTTTTTTCCAGCTTGATCAACTATAGCCACTACTGAAGGCTCATTTAATACTACCCCTTGACCTTTTACGACAACAAGAGTGTTGGCTGTTCCTAAATCAATTGCCATATCCTGGCTCCAAACTTTTTTAATACTATCAAACATTCCCATTATATGCTCTCCTTCAATTTTTTTGGTTCAATATTTTTATATAAAGATTTTTTTTCTCTCTTAATTAACATTTTATTTAAAGCATTTAAGTAAGCATTAGCTGATGCAACCAATGTATCAGTATCAGCAGATTGTCCAACTGTTGTTCTATCATTTTCCTCAATTTTGACACTTACTGTTGCTTGAGCATCAGTTCCTTCGGTTACGGCGTGAACCTGATAAAGAGATAATTTTACATCATGAGGATATAAATCTTTAATACATTTAAAAATAGCATCTACTGGTCCATCTCCAGTTTGTGACGTTTCTTTAATATCGCCAAAAACATCTAAAGTCATCTCTGCTCTTTGAGGCTCACCAGTTCCAGCAAATACCTTTAAAGATTTAAGATTAATTGCGTTAATCTTGTTATCAATAATTAAACTATCATCAACTAAAGCGATAATGTCTTCATCATAAATATGTTTTTTCTTATCTGCTAATATTTTAAACTTTCCAAATGCTGCTTGGACTACATCATCTGTAACTTCAGCATAACCAAGATCGCTCAATTTATCTTTAAACGCGTGTCTACCAGAGTGCTTACCCATAACTAAAGATGTTTTTTTAACACCCACACTTTCTGGAGTCATTATCTCATAAGTTTCTCTATTTTTAAGCATTCCATCTTGATGAATACCAGACTCATGTGCAAATGCATTTTTTCCAACTATTGCTTTGTTGTACTGGACTGGAAAACCAGTAGCATTAGAAACTATTTTTGAAGCTTTACTAATTAATTCTGTTTTTATTCCAGTTTCATAAGGTAATAAATCATCTCTTGTTTTAATTGCCATTACAATTTCCTCAAGTGCTGCATTACCAGCTCTTTCACCAATACCATTTATTGTACATTCAATTTGTCTTACCCCTGCGGATAAACCAGATAATGCATTAGCAACTGCTAATCCAAGATCATTATGACAGTGAGCAGAAATAATTGCTTTATCAATGTTTGGAACATTATTTTTTATTGACTCAATTTTTTTTGCAAATTCTTCAGGTATTGAATAACCTACAGTATCTGGAATATTAATAGTAGTTGCACCACAGTTAATCGCTAATTCTATAGTTTTGTACATAAAATCTAAGTCTGTTCTTGTTCCATCTTCACATGACCATTCTACATCATCAGTAAATTTCTTTGCATAAGTGACGCTCTCTTTTATAGCCCCTAATACTTGATCATTGGTCATATTAAGTTTGTGCTTCATATGAACAGGACTAGTTGAAATAAAAGTATGGATACGAAATCTTTTTGCAAACTTTAATGATTCATAACATGCATCAATGTCTTTTTTAGTAGCTCTTGCTAATCCGCAAGGAATTGAATTTTTAACGCTTTTACTAATTGCGCTTACAGCTTCAAAATCACCTGGAGATGATATTGGAAAACCAGCTTCAATAATATCTATTCCCATCTCATCAAAAACTCTTGAGATTTGTATTTTTTCTTCAACGCTCATAGAAGCACCTGGTGATTGTTCACCATCTCTCATTGTTGTATCGAAAATGAATACTTTATCTTTTTTAGGCATATAAAAATTTTATTTAAGAAATATACAACCTCTCGTATAGATTGCAAAATAAAATAATAATTTTGCCCCAATATGGAGCTAAAGTTTACTTCTTATCGCTATCAACTAATTTCTTTTTACCTATCCATGGCATCATAGCTCTTAAGTTTGCTCCAACTTTTTCAACTGGATGCTCAGCTAATTTGGCTCTTGTTGCAAGAAAGTTTTTTTGACCATTTTTACATTCATCCATCCAATCTTTAGTAAATTTTCCGGACTGAATTTCACTTAAAACTTCTTTCATTCTTTTTTTTGTTTCTTCTTTATTAATAATTCTTGGTCCTGTTTGATATTCACCATATTCAGCAGTGTTTGAAATCGAATAATTCATATTTGCAATTCCACCCTCATAAATCAAATCTACAATTAATTTTACTTCATGAACTGTTTCAAAATATGCCATCTCAGGTTCATATCCTGCTTCAACTAAAGTTTCATAACCATTTTTAATTAGTTCTACTAATCCACCACATAAAACTGTTTGTTCACCAAATAAATCAGTTTCAACTTCATCTTTAAAAGTTGTTTCAATTATCCCAGATCTTCCACCTCCAACAGCTGAAGCATAAGACATTGCTAAATCTCTAGCTTTACCAGAGCCATTTTGATGTACAGCAAATAAGCATGGAACTCCTCCACCTTTTTCGTATTCGCTTCTTACTAAATGTCCAGGACCTTTTGGGGCAACCATAAAAACATCTAAATCTTTTCTAGCTTTAATCAAATCATAATGAATATTCAATCCATGAGCAAAAGCTATTGATGTTCCTTCTTTTACTCGTTGTTCAATATGATTTTTATAAATTGAGGCCTGTAATTCATCAGGAGTTAATATCATTACTACATCTGCCCATTCTGCTGCATCTGATAAATTCATAACTTTTAAACCTTTAGATTCTGCTTTAGCTTTACTTGAAGATCCTTCTCTCAAAGCAACCGCAACTTCTTTTACACCACTATCTTTTAAATTTAGCGCATGCGCATGTCCTTGACTACCATAACCAAAAATTGCAATTTTTTTATCTTTGATTAAGTTGACGTCTGTATCTTTTTCATAAAACATTTTCATTTTGTTTCTCCCAATTTATTTATTTAAAAACTTCTGCCCCTCTCGTCATAGCTATAGCTCCAGTTCTAGATGTACTAGTTAAGCCAAAAGGTTTTAATTTTTTACTCATTTTGTCTATTTCTCTCCTTAAAGCAGTTATTTGGATAACAACGGATTGTTTAGTTTTATCCAATATAACTGGATTAAAGCTTTTACAGGCTTTAAGTGTTTTTTCTATCTTTTTTTTATTTCCAACAACTTTAAGTAGAGCCATTTCTTTAAATATTACTTTTTTATCTTCTCTTTTAAAATCAGCTACTTTATGAACAGGGACTAATTTTTTCAATTGTAACTTAATTTGATCTATTACTTGAGGAGTTCCTGTAGTTACAATGGTAATCCTAGAAATGTTTTTTGTTGCGTCAACTTCCGCCACGGCCAAAGACTCAATATTATAACCTCTACCAGAAAACAAGCCCACCACTCGAGCTAATACTCCAGATTCATTATCAACCCAAACAACAAAAATATGTGTGTCTAATTTACCTATCTTAGTTGGTATACTATATGCTGATTTTGCTTTTGCCATTAAACTAATGCTTTGCCTTTTCCTGTAATCTTATTTTCCTCTTTATCATTAGGTCCTAAAATCATTTGATTGTGAGGCTTTCCAGAAGGTATCATTGGAAAGCAGTTTTCATTTGGATCAACCTGACAGTCAAATATTACAGGGCCATTGTGATCAATCATTTCTTTAATCTTTGAATCAAGTTCATCTGGATTATCAACTTTAATTCCTTTACATCCATAAGCCTCAGCTAATTTTACAAAATCAGGTAAGGCTTCTGAATAACTTTCAGAATAGTTTTTTTCATGTAATAGCTCCTGCCATTGTCTAACCATTCCCATATATTGATTATTTAAAACAAAAATTTTGATAGGTAAATTGTATTGAACTGCTGTAGACATTTCTTGCATAGTCATTAAAACTGAAGCCTCTCCAGCTATATCAATAACAAGTTTATCTGGATGTGCGATTTGAACACCTACAGCTGCAGGAAGACCATATCCCATAGTTCCAAGTCCCCCAGATGTCATCCATCTATTTGGCTTGTTAAATTTGTAATGTTGTGCAGCCCACATTTGATGTTGCCCAACTTCTGTAGTTACAAAAGTATCTTGGTTTTTTGTTAATTCATATAATCTTTGAACAGCATGTTGAGGTTTAATAGTTTTTTCACTATTAATAAAACCTAAAGAATTTTTTGTTCTCCATTTTTGTATCTGTTCCCACCATTTAGAAATATTTTGCTTATTTGATATCTTAGCACCATTTTGTTTTTTATTGATATTTTTAATTGTAGTTTTAAGAACTTCATTAACGTCACCAACTATTGCTAAATCTACTTTTATAATTTTATTAATTGATGATGGATCAATATCAATATGTACCTTTTTTGATCTTGGTGAAAATTCATCTATCTTTCCTGTTATCCTATCATCAAATCTTGCTCCAATATTGATTAATAAATCACAATCATGCATTGCATTATTTGCTTCATAGGTTCCATGCATTCCTAGCATTCCTATAAATTGATTGTCATCGCCAGGAAACGCGCCAAGTCCTTGCAATGTAGATGTAATTGGAAAGCCAATTAATCTAACAAACTCTCTCAGAGACTCACTTGCTTTTGGACCAGAATTAATAACGCCACCACCAGTATAAATTACTGGTTTTTTTGCTTTTGAAATTAAATTAATTAATTCATTAATTTCATCTTGTGAAAATTTATTATGTAATTTTTCATTAATTTTTTTTTCTATTTTTGGTTTTGAATAATTTGTTTTAGCAAATTGAATATCTTTAGGTATATCAACTAGTACTGGGCCTGGTCTTCCTGTGGTTGCAACTCGAAAGGCTTCATGCATAATTTTAGGTAAATCTTTAATGTCTTTAACTAACCAATTATGTTTTGTACATGGTCTAGTAATTCCTGTTGTATCACATTCTTGAAAGGCATCAGTTCCAATTAAGTGGGTTGGTACTTGTCCTGATATACATACTAAAGGAACAGAGTCCATATATGCATCAGTTAAAGCTGTGACAACATTAGTTGCACCTGGACCAGATGTTACTAAAACTACTCCAGGTTTACCTGAAGATCTTGCATAGCCTTCTGCTGCATGTCCTGCACCCTGTTCATGTCTGACTAAGATATGTTTAATAGTTGAATGATTTTTAAGTTCATCATAAATTGGTAGTACAGCTCCACCTGGATATCCAAAAATAAACTTAACATCTTGATCTTCAAGACATTTAAATACTATTTCAGCACCTGAATATAATTTGGACATTCAGCCAATCTAGCTGAAGTTGTGCTGATTGGTCAAGGCTAAGTAAGAGATATCTAAATTTTTTTTAAGAACTTCTTTAGGACAGTGGGATTCATTTTGATCCAATTTTGCATGTTGCCTCTAGCCCAAGTGCTTTGCCTTTTAGCATATTGCCTAGTCTTTATTGATATTTTCTCAATAACTTGATTAATTTCAATTTTTTTTTGGATATATTGAGCAATCTCATTAATCCCAATGGCTTTGTGAGCTGTCTTGTCTTTACGAACTTTTATTTTAATAAATCTTTTAACTTCCAATACGGCTCCTTTTTTGATCATTTCTTTAGCTCTTAAATTAATTCTATCTAAAAGATGATTTCTAGGAAAATCTATATAAATCTTATAAAAATCTTTCTGTTCATAGTTAGATTTAGTTTTTTTAAACCAATCATAAATGGAACTTTTAGTAAATGACTTAACCTCATAAGCTCTTATACATCTTTGAGTATCTGAGTAATTGAGATTATGCTTGGCTAAAGGATCTAACTTTATTAACCTTGAAAAAAATCTTTTAGGTCCAATCTTTTTATGTAACGATCTAATCTTTTCTCTAAATTTTATTGGAATGTTTGGAATATTAACTAAACCATCAGTCAATGCCTTAAAATACAAACCTGTGCCTCCAACTATAATTGGGGCTTTTTTCCTTTTTTTTAAATTTAAAATTTTTTGATCAATTAATTTTAACCAATCCCCTGTGGAAAAATTTTTTGTTACACTTTGGAAACCATACAAATGATGTTTAATTTTTTGATAATCTTTTTTAAAGGGTCTTGCAGTCAAAACTTTAAGTTCTTTGTATACCTGCATGCTATCTGCATTTATTATTTCACCATCAATTTTTTTTGCTAGTTTAACTGCAAAATTAGATTTGCCAGATGCCGTAGGTCCATAAATTAAAATAATTTTGGATTTTAAATCCATAAATTAGTTTAATTTAACACCTATATATCTTCTTTGATTTTGATTATTGTAAATAACTAATAATATAGTTTTTTGATTAGTATTTAAAACTTCTTCTACTGCTTGATTTAAATCATTCGCATTTCTTATTTTTTTCTTTTGAGCTTCTAAAATTATACTATTTAATTCTATAGAGTTTAATAATGGACTATTACTATCAATTTTTGTGACAACCAATCCACGAGTTTGATTTGGTAAATTTCTTGATTTTATATCTTCTTTTGAAACTTCTCTTACATTTATTTTTAATTTTTCAATTCTTAAATCTTTTGGTTCTGAGTTTTGTTCAGCGACCTTAAAATCTTCTGAAGTTTCTAGTCTTCCTAAAGTAATTATTTTTGTAATTTCTTTTTTATTTCTCCAAATTTTTACTTCAACTTTCTTACCTACTTCTGTTCTTGCAACAATCATCGGAAGTTGTTTCATTTCTTGAATTCTTTGTCCGTCAAATTCTAAAATTATATCACCAGCTTTTACACCTCCTTTATCAGATGGACTGTTAGCAGCCACACTAGCAACCAATGCTCCTCTTGGTTTATCTAACTTTTCGACTTCTGCAATTTCTTTTGTAACGTCTTGAATTCTTACTCCCAGCCATCCTCTTTTTGTTTCACCAAATTTAATCAATTGATCAATTACAATTTTTGCACTATTTGATGGTATAGAAAAACCAATTCCAATTGATCCATTTCTTCCTAAGATAGCTGTGTTAATTCCAATTACATCTCCATTCATATCAAAAAGTGGACCACCAGAATTACCTTGGTTAATAGAAGCATCTGTTTGAATATAATCTTCATATCTACTTAAACCGATAGAACGATTTCTTGCTGAAATTATCCCAGAGGTTACTGTTCCACCTAATCCAAAGGGGTTTCCAATTGCAATTACCCAATCACCAATTCTTGCTTTATCCGAATTACCAAATTTAACTGGAATAAATTTTTCATCAGTTTCTAATTGTAACACAGCAATATCAGATAAGGGGTCTGACCCTAACACCTTTGCTTTAAATTCCTTGTCTCCATTAACTCTAATAATAATGTCTTTGGCATCTTGAATTACATGGTTATTAGTTACAACTATCCCTTTTTCATCAATGATAAAACCAGAGCCTAAAGCTGCGGATGGTCTTTCTTGTGGTGTTCCAAATTCTTTAAACATATCCTCAAATGGTGATCCTGGAGGAAATTGAAAAGGAAATTGATTTGGTTGAGTTTTAACGATTGTTGTTGTTGAAATATTAACTACTGATGGCATCAACTTCTCTGCTAAATCTGCAAATGAGCCTGGATAATCTTTTGAAAAAGAAATGGATTGAAAATTTAAGATTAATACTATTGTTAATAGGAATGTTTTAATTTTTTTCATTTAGTTTTTTGTATAATAAATAATAATAAAACCTATTATAGCAAAGATTAATCCACCAGTTCTTAATTGACTGACCTTTACTAGTTCTAACTTCTTTAACATATTTTTCATTTTTGATGGAAATATGGCATATAAAATACCCTCAATGAATAAGAATAGACCAAATGCAATGATCAATTCCTTCATTTGAAAATTTAATTTGATTTAGGTTTTATATTTCCAAAGAATTTAAAAAACTCACTATCAGGAGATAAAATCAGTGATGTCTCTCCTCCAATTAAAGCTTTTTCATAAGCTTGCATAGCTCTGTAAAATGCAAAAAATTCAGGGTCTTGGCCAAAAGCACCAGCAAAGATATTATTTCTTTTACCATCTCCTTCACCCTTCATTATCTCTGATTTTTTTTGAGCATCTGCGAGTATTACCGTAACCTCTTTATCTGCAGTTGAAGTAATAGTAACAGCCATCTCTGCTCCTCTTGCTCTAAATTCTTTTGCTTCTCTTTCCCTTTCAGTTTGCATTCTTCTAAAAATTGCATCACTGTTTGCTTGAGGAAGGTCAGCTCTTTTAATTCTTACATCGTTAATTTTAATTCCAAAATTTTCAGCTTCATTATTTACACCTTCTTGTATTAATGCCATTTGTTTGGTTCTATCTTCTGATAAAAGCGTTTGTAATTCTTGTTGACCTAAAACGTTTCTTATTCTTGAATTTATAATTGTTGCTAATCTTGATCTTGCAACTCTTTCATTTCCAACTGAAATATAAAATTTAAGAGGATCTACAATTTGAAATCTTGCAAAAGCATCAACAATTAATCTCTTTTGATCTGATGCAATTACTTCTTCTGGTGGGGTATCTAAATTTAAAATTCTCTTATCTAAAAAAACAACATTTTGAATAAATGGAATTTTAAAATTTAATCCTGGTTTTGAAATTATTCTTTTAGGATCACCAAATTGAAGAACAATAGCTTGGTTTACTTCTTTAACTATAAAGATTGAAAAATATGCTGTTGCAACAAGCAAAGCAATTATCCCGGCAATAACTTTTCCCATATTCATTTTAATTAGTCGCTTTCTTTTTACTTAATTCTGGTAACGGAAGATAAGGAACTACTCCTGATCCTGCGTTTTTTTCTATGATAACTTTATCAATGTCTGCTAAAACTTTTTCCATTGTCTCTAGATACATTCTTTCTTGAGTTACAGATTTTGCCATTTTATATTCATTATAAATTGCTAAAAATCTGCTTGCTTCACCTTCTGCTTTTGCAACAACCTCTTTTTTATATGCTTCTGCTGCTTGAAGAATTTTTTGCGCTTCCCCACGAGCTCTTGGTATTACATCATTCGCATACGCTTCAGCTTCGTTTTTAGATCTTTCCATATCTGCTCTTGCTGCTTGAACATCTCTAAATGCATCAATTACTTGGTCAGGTGGATCAGCTTTTTGGGTTTGAACTTGAGTTATTTGAATACCACTAGTGTATTCATCTAAAATTTTTTGAATAATTTCTTGAGTGTCTGTCTCTATAAGGGATCTTCCCTCTGTTAAAATTGGCTGAATATCTGATCTAGCAATTACTTCTCTCATTGCTGTCTCAGCTGCTGCTTTTACAGTTCCTTCAGGATCTTGAATTTTAAATAAAAAATTTCCAGCATCTTTTATTACCCAGAAAACAGAAAAATCAATGTTAACAATATTTTCATCTCCTGTTAACATTAAACTTTCTTGAGGAACATCAGCAACTCCACCTGAAGAAGAAAATCCACTATCTCTTTCAGACCTAAAACCAATATCAATTCTATTAACTTTTGTGACTTTTGGCGTAAGCACTGACTCAACTGGAAAAGGTATATGATAATTTAATCCAGGTTGAGTTGTTTTTACAAATTTTCCAAATCTTAAAACTACACCTTGTTCATCAGGTAAAACTCTATAAAGGCCACTTGCAAGCCACACAAAACCTAAAATAATTAAAACTAAAATTGTCTGTTTGCCACCAGAAGAACTTCCACCTGGTAAAAATTTTTTTATTTTTTCTTGAAACTCTCTAATAATTTTATCTATATCTGGAGGTGTCGGGCCTCTTCCTGATCCATTTCCACTTCCACCTCCTCCTGGAGGAGTTCCCCAAGGACTACCGCCTCTTTGTTGAAAATCATCTGACATATGACACTCTATATAGTGTCTTTATATAGAAAAACAAGTTAAGATCTAAACATGCCAAAGGAAAAACCCGAATTAAGTGACGCAATGCGAAAAAAAATGAGTGGTAAAAAGGCTGAGAAAAACCCCATTAAAGGAACAAAGTTTACGATAGCAATTTCAAGTGCAAAAGGAGGTGTGGGAAAATCCACCTTTGCGACAAACTTAGCATTAGCACTTAAAAATATTGGCTGCAAAGTAGGTTTGCTAGATGCGGATATTTATGGACCGTCTATTCCTAAGATGTTTGGTATTAACGAAAAACCTAAAAGTGATGGTGAAAAATTAGAACCAATAAGAAAATATGATATTCAGTGTATGTCTATTGGTTTCCTAACAGATCAAGAGACTCCAATGATATGGCGCGGACCTATGGTAACAAGTGCAATTAAAACTTTTACTCAAAAAGTAAATTGGCAAGATTTAGATTTTATAATTGTGGATATGCCTCCTGGTACAGGAGACACACAGCTCACTTTTGCACAAGATATTAAAATGGATGGTGCTATTATAGTTTCTACTCCCCAGGAAGTTGCTTTACTTGATGTCAAAAGAGGGATTAGAATGTTTGATAAATTAGGAGTTAAAATTTTAGGTTTAATAGATAACATGAGCTTTTTTACTGGTGACGATGGAAAAAAGTATAAAATTTTTGGTGAAGGCGGTGTCAAAAAAACTGCTGATGAATTTAAAAAAGAGTTCTTGGGAGAAATACCAATAGATCCTAAGGTTGGAAAAACTGGAGACGAAGGTATGCCTATTGTAGAATCTGATCCTACCAGTGAAGTTTCTAAGATATACTTAAATTTTGCTAATAAGATTAAATTAATTTATCTTTAAGATCAAAAGCTTCCATTAATTCATTCCATTCTCGTTTTGATAAACCAGAGTCTTCCATCAAAATAGACTCTCCTTTGATTAATTTTTGGATAATAACTTTTCCTTTTGCAGAAACTTCTGTTCCACCAACTCTATAATCCATAAAAGCATCATAAGTAATAGGAACCCATTTTTTTACAGTATCTAACATTATATCAGCATAAACTCTTATTTCATACTGAGCGTGACTGTCAGCCCTTAACCTTAAAAAATTCATCAAATTTAATAAATCTGTTTTCCAATACCATTGGGTATATGTATTTAAAGTCAAATTCATCCTTGCTAATTCTCTAGCTAAACCTTTTTTATTTTCATCAATGGTTGATCCATCATATTTCTCATTAAGCATTGTCTCATAATTATTATAAGTTCTTTCAGCATCATTTTTCAAAAGTTCTAAAACTTCTTTAGCTTGTTGTCCCTCAAGTACATCTCCTCTACCTTGTCTATTATTTGTAGATTGAGCAGCAAGATTATCAGAAGTTGGTAAATAAAATTCTTTATCTAAAATAGAATATCTTGCAGAATATTCGTTAACATTAGCAGTTCTATGTCTTATCCATTGACGAGCAATAAATATTGGTAATTTAATATGATATTTTATTTCACACATTTCAAATGGAGTACTATGCCAATGACGCATCAAATATTTTATCAAACCTTTGTCCGTAGAAACTTGTTTTGTTCCTTTACCATAAGAAACTCGAGCGGATTGAACTATTGAAGTATCGTCACCCATGTAATCAACAACTCTTACAAATCCATGATCTAATGCTGGAAGAGCTTCATAAAGTATCTTTTCTAGCTCTTGAACTGTAACTCTTTTGGTCGAATTGCTTTGAGATTGTTGATTCTTAATTTCTGCGGATTGTTCTTTAGTTAATTTCATGATTGTTATTGAATCTCTTGTAATTCCTTTTATATTAATAAGGTTGGTTTTCCAACTATGACGATAAACGAATTTCGTAATAACCATCGCGGACGTGGGGGCAGTACCCACCACCTCCACCATTTACAACTTATGGGGGTGAACCAGAATCGACGGGTGACTAAAGGCTATTCTTTTGTTCGGAATTGCTCCTCCGTAAAGGGCTAATTTATAACTGCTAACGAAAGTTACGCAATTGCTGCTTAATTAACTTAGTTAATTAAGTAAACGGGGTCCGGGGCACCTGGCAACAGAACGCCCCTAAAAAAAAGTATTTTTTGTCGCTGATGATTTTAAAAATTTATTTAGAAAAACTTTACTTTAAGGTATAGGAAATCTTCAATGAAAATCAAATTAAATTATATTTATCTAATTATAATTACTTTTTTAATTTCTTTATTAATCTTTGGTTATCTTCTTAATAAAAAAAGTTCAGCATCAAAAAAAAATGAAATTTCAAATATTCTTCAACAGTTAAAGACAAGAAATATACAAATAGGCAAAATACAAAAAAATTTACTCAAAACTGATAAAAATATTAATAATTTAATTAACTCAAAAGAAATCAATTTTAAAATAGTTTTTGAAAATAAAGAACTTGATGATTTTAAAGATTACTCTTTTTCTAAATATACAACTAATGAAATTTTGTTTAATGGAAATCGTGGAGCTATTGGGACAGGGTTTATTGATTTTTACAATAAAGATAAGAGTGTATTTTTGGCTACATATGATGGTATTTTTGCATTTGCGGAATTAAATAACTTACAAAAATTTAATAAAATTGACTCAAATATTAATTCATTAGTTCAATATGAAAAATTTTATTTGCATGATCAGTATGGAATTAAAGATATTTTAATTGATGAAAATACTCTCTACGTTTCTTACATAGGAAAAAGGGAAGATAATTGTTATGATCTTAAAATTATTTCTACAGAACTAAATAAAGAATATTTGAATTTTCAAATATTTTATGAAACTTCAAATTGTGTAAATGTTGAAAACAGTCATGGATTTTATCCAGCTCAAGGTGCAGGTGGAAGAATTGTTAAATTGGATAATTCTAATATTTTATTCACAACTGGAGACTTTAGAAATAGACCATTAGCTCAAAATCTCAAAAGTGACTTTGGCAAAATATTAAAAATTAATACTAAAAACAGAAAAGCCAAAGTTATTTCATTTGGTCATAGAAATGCTCAAGGACTTTATTACAGCAAAAAATTTAATTTTATTATATCAACTGAGCATGGTCCTAAGGGAGGAGATGAGATAAATATAAATCTTGATCCTTTAAAAAAGATAAAAAATTTTGGTTGGCCTATATCTTCTTATGGGGAACATTATTATAAAAATTATTCCAAAAAAATTTTACAAGAGGCACCACTCAATAAATCTCATAAAAAATATGGATTTGAAGAACCTATTAAATATTTTGTTCCTTCTATTGGAATTAGTCAGATAATCCCTTTTGATGATAATGATACTGCATTTTTAATTGGTGCAATGGGAAATGAAATCCAAGATCAGGATTTAGGCCTTCACTTAATTTTACTAAATGAAAAACGTCAAAAAGTTATTAATCATAAATATACTCTTCTTAATGAAAGGGTTAGAGATATGATTACTTCTAATGATAGAAAAACAGTTATTATATTCTTGGAAAGTACAAGTTCATTACTGGTTTTAAAAAGGATGTAAATTCTTGGAAATAAATAGATATATAAGAATAATAAACAGTTTTTTTAAATATTACTTTTATTTTATCAAAAATTACAATTCTATCAAAAAAAATAAAAACTTTTCCCAAGAGGGAGAAGATGTATTTTTAATTGACTTTTTCAAAGATAAGAAATCGGGTTTTTATGTTGATGTTGGAGCATTTCACCCTTTTAGAATTAGTAATACATATGCATTATACAAAAAAGGCTTCAGAGGTATTAATATAGATATCAGTGCAACATCTATAGATTTTTTTAATTTTGCAAGACCTGATGATGTAAATTTAAATGTTGGTGCAACTGATAAATTTGAAAAAAAAATCTTCTTTTCAAAAAAAAATTTGTCCTTTCATAATACTTTGTCAAAATCATTGGCAGAGTCCGATATTCAAAAAGAACCTTTTAAAAAAAAATTTACTATAGAATGCAAACCTTTAACTAAAATAATTGATAATACTAAATTTAGTGAAAAAAAAATTGATTTTTTAAATATTGATGCAGAGGGTTATGATTATCAAGTTTTATTAGGCCTAGATATTAAAAAATATTGTCCTAGAGCTATTTGTATAGAGATTTCACCTTTGGTAGATAAAAAAAATGAAAATTATAAGGACACAAAAATATTTAAATATCTTTTACAAAATAATTATAAATTAACTTGGAAAGGTTCAAACTCATTTATTTTTTTATTTCAGCCTGAGCAGCAGCTAGTCTAGCTATTGGAACTCTATATGGAGAGCAAGAAACATAATTAAGTCCAACTTTAGAGCAAAAATAAATACTTTCTGGATCCCCTCCATGCTCACCACAAATACCTAATTTAATTTTTTTATTTTGTTTTTTCCCTTTTTCAACTGCTATTTTAACTAAATCCTTAACTCCCTCATCTATTGAAATAAATGGATCTATCGAAAAAATTTTATTGTCAATATAATCATTTAAAAACTTACCACTATCATCCCTACTAATTCCAAATGTAGTTTGAGTTAAGTCGTTAGTTCCAAAACTAAAAAACTCAGCATGTTTTGCTATATCTTTTGCTTTTATTGCTGCTCTAGGTAACTCTATCATAGTCCCAACTAAAAATTCTATTCTAACATTTTTTTCCTTTTGAACCTTTTTTGCAGTATTAATTACAAGATCTTTCATGATTTTTATTTCAGCTTCTGTTGATACTAGTGGTATCATTATTTCTGGAAATGCAAATTTTTGTTTTTTCTTTTGAAGTTCTGACAAGGCCTCAAAAATTGCCCTACATTGCATTTCATAAATCTCTGGATATGAAATACCTAATCTACAACCTCTGTGACCAAGCATTGGATTTTGTTCATGCAATTCCTCAATTCTAGACTCTAGTTCTTTCACATTTATTCCAACAACATTTGCAACTTCTGAAATCTCTTTATTAGATTTTGGCAAAAATTCGTGCAAAGGTGGATCAAGTAATCGAACTGTTACTGGAAGTCCATGCATGATCTTAAATATTTTAATAAAATCTTCTTTTTGATGTGGTAAAAGTTTTTTAAGAGCTCTGGCTCTATCTTCTTGAGTATTAGATAATATCATTTCTCTTACAGATAAAATTCTTTCTTCATCAAAAAACATATGCTCAGTCCTACAAAGTCCAATCCCCTCTGCTCCAAAATCTCTTGCTGTTTTAGTATCTAATGGTGTTTCAGAATTTGTTCTTACCTTTAATTTTCTAACATTGTCAGCCCAACTCATTAGTTTTGAAAAATCTCCTGAAATTTCAGGTTTTACAGTTGGAACATCTCCTATAATAATTCTTCCTGTAGAACCATCTATAGTAATTATATCGCCTTCTTTAACTTCAGTAGACAAAGTTTTAAAAATTTTTTGCTCATAATTGATATCAATTTCACTAGAGCCAGAAACACAAGGCCTACCCATTCCTCTTGCAACAACAGCTGCATGACTAGTCATCCCTCCTCTAGCTGTTAAAATTCCTTTAGCTGCATGCATTCCTTGAATATCTTCTGGAGATGTTTCTACTCTTACTAAAATAGTATCTTGCATCATGTCATTTAGTCTTTGAGCCTCTTCTGAAGAAAAGACCACCTTACCACTTGCAGCACCAGGTGATGCCGGTAAACCATTCGCAATTACTTGAATAGAACTTTTTTCATCTAAAGTTGGATGAAGTAATGTGTCCAAAGAGTTTGGGTCAATTCTTAATATAGCTTGATTTTTTGAAATTAATTTTTCTTTAACCATATCTACTGCTATCTTAACAGCTGATTTAGATGTTCTTTTCCCCGAACGAGTTTGTAAAATCCAAAGTTTATTATTTTCAACTGTAAATTCTACATCCTGCATATCTTTATAATGCTTTTCTAATTTTTTTAAGATCTTAAATAATTCTGAATAAACTTTAGGCATCGACTCTTCCATGGATGCTTCCTTAACTTTAGCTTCCTTTTTTGCTTTTTTTGTTATGTACTGTGGTGTTCTTGTCCCAGCAACAACATCTTCACCTTGAGCATTAATCAAATATTCTCCATAAATATCATTTAATCCATTAGAGGGATTTCTCGTAAAAACTACACCAGTAGCACAATCATTTCCCATATTTCCGAATACCATTGACTGTACGTTCACAGCAGTTCCCCATTCAGAAGGTATCTGATTTAATTTTCTGTAGACTTTTGCTCTTTTACTTTCCCAAGAAAGAAATACTGCACTTATCGCACCTAGTAATTGTTGATTAACATCTTGGGGAAATTCTTTATTTGTTTTTTCTTGAACAACATTTTTAAAATCTTTTATTAGGCCATCCCAATCATCTTCTTCTAAATCAGTATCTAGTAACACTCCTTTTGTTAACTTATAATTTTCTATTAATTCTTCAAAATGATAACCTTCAACACCCATTACAACGTTACCATACATTTGTATAAATCTTCTATAGCTATCTTTGGCAAATCTACCATTTGAAGTCTTATTTGCTAAAGCAATTACAGTTTTATCATTTAAACCAAGATTAAGAATTGTATCCATCATACCAGGCATTGAAACTCTAGCCCCAGATCTTACAGATAATAAAAGTGGATTTTTTAAGTCTCCAAATTTTTTTGATACATCCTTTTCAATAACTTTTAACTCTTTTTTAATTTGGTCAATTAATTTGGAATTCAGTTTCTTATTATCTTTATAAAAAACTTCACAAACCTTAGTAGAAATTGTAAATCCTGGTGGTACTGGAAGTCCCATTCTTCCCATTTCTGAAAGATTAGCTCCTTTTCCACCCAAAAAATTTTTAGGATTTTTAATTTTTTGTGTATCTTTCGACTTAAAATTTAAAATTAGTTTATTCATTATTTATTTTCAATAATTGAAAGTTTATAAAATTTTGAAATGTTTTACATAACATATTAATAAGTTCCAATCTGTTTTTTCGTAAAGTTTCATTTTCTTCATTAACTTTGACATTGTCAAAAAATTCAAAAATATCTTTCTTTGCACCTGCCAAAATCGATAATGATTGTTCATAGTTTTCATCGTTATTAATATTTGAATAGTATTTTTTAATCTCATTTATCTTTTTATATAAATTTTTCTCAATATCTGTTTTAAAAATACCAGGATCAGTTGTATTGGTCATTTCTATTTCACTATTTTTCAATTCATTATCTAATATATTTGATGCTCTTTTATAACTTGAAATAATATCTATTCCTTGTTGATTATTAATAATCTTATTTAGCCAGTTTGCTTTTTCAAAAGATGAAAATAAATTGTTTAGCGAAAAAGAGGAAATAGTAGCCTCAATTATGTCAAAGCGGATTTTTTTTTCTTTCATGTAATATCTGAATCTATCTTTTAAAAAATTATGTAATTCTTTTTGTAAATCTTGATTATTTAAATTATATTCTTGATCTTGATATAAGGTTATAGAATAACTCAATAGATCATTTACTTTAAAATTTTTTTTATTTTCAATTATCATTCTAATAATACCAAGCGCTGTTCGTCTTAATGCAAATGGATCTTTTGAACTTGTAGGTTTTTCATCAATTCCAAAGAAACCAACTAAAGTATCTATTTTATCTGAAACAGATAAAGCAACGCTAAATGGTTTTTTGGGAGTTTGAGTATCCAAACCAATTGGTAAATATTGTTCAGTTATTGCTAATGAAACATCTTTATCAAAACCTTGATGTAGTGCAAAATATCCACCCATAATTCCTTGGAGCTCAGGAAATTCTCCAACTAAATTGGAGGTTAAATCTGTTTTACAAATTGAAGCTGACAACTCTACTTTTTCTTTACTAATCAACAATTCATCAGAGATAATTCCACCCAATTTTCTCAATCGTTGAACTTTGTCGAAATATGTTCCCAATCCCTTAAAAAAATTCATTAATTTTAATTCAGATATTTTTTTTACTAAATTTTGAGTTTTATCTTTATTCCAAAAAAATTCTGCATCGCTTAGCCTTGCCTCAATAACTCTTTCATTTCCAATCTTTATTAATCCTTTTTGATCTTTTTTGTTTGAGACAATTAAAAATTCATTTGTAATCACACCATTATTATCAAAAGTTGGAAAGTATTTTTGATGAGATTGCATAGTTAAAGTTAAAATCTCTTTTGGAATAGATAAAAATCTTTTATTAAAGCTACACAATAAAATATTTGGATTATCTATAATATTTATTACTTCATCAAATAATCTTGGGTTATCTTTAATGGTTAGTTTTCTTTTATTAAGTATTTTTGAAAATTCTCTTTTTATGAACTCTTTCCTTTTATCTTGATCTACAAGTGATCCTTGTTTTTTGAAATATTTTTCATAAGATCTAAAGTCTGCAAAACTCTTTTTTTTTTCCTCAAAATCTTTATCTATATAAGTTGAACTTGAAGATGATAAATGATGGAATTCAAAATTAAGTGTTCTTCTATCAAATACAGCCAATATTGATTTTAAAGGTCTTCCCCAATTGAGATCAAATTCTCCCCATTTCATTGATTTTTTCCATTGGTAATTTTCAAGTAATTTTGGAATAAACTCAATCAATAAATCACTTGTTTTTAATGATTTAGATTTTGTTTTATAAAAATAAAACTCACCTTTTTCAGTTTCATTTTTAAATAAATCTTTTTTTTCTATATTGTTTGATCTTATAAAACCTTCTAATGCTTCTTCGGGAGCACTGGTCTTTGGACCTCTTATTTTTTCAGAAGCTATTTTTATTTGTTTATCTAAATTTTCAAAAACTATTATTAATCTATTAGGTGTAGATAATGAAAAACATTTTTTTGATTTAATTGATTTTTCTAAAAAAAAATTTTGAAATTCCTCTAAAAGTTTATTTCGCAAGTCTTTTTGAAGTCCTGCTGGAATTTCCTCACTAAATAACTCTAAAAAAAATTCTGCCATCTCAAACTTGAGTATCAATCCATATTGCAGCAGCAGACTTTGTAATTTCTCTTATCCTTCCAATATATTCTGCTCTTTGAGCAACACTAATTGCTTTTCTGGCATCTAATATATTAAATATATGACTTGCTTTTAAACATTGATCATAAGCTGGTAAAGAAATTTTTTTTTCTACTAATGATTTAGCCTCACCCTCAAACATATCAAACATTTTAAAAAGATTTTCTGTGTTCGCATGGTCAAAATTATAGGCAGAAAATTCTTTTTCTGATTGATGAAAAACTTCCCGATATTCAACATTCTCATTGTTCCAAATTAAATCATATACATCCTTTTTTTCTTGAGTGAACATACAAATTCTTTCTAAGCCATATGTTATTTCAACTGAAACTGGTTTACATTCAAAACCAGCCATTTGTTGGAAATATGTAAATTGGGTAATTTCCATACCATCACACCATACCTCCCAACCCAGACCAGCAGCCCCTAATGTTGGACTCTCCCAATCGTCTTCAACGAATCTGATATCATGATTTTTATGATCAATACCAATTAATGATAAACTATTTAAGTATAGTTTTTTTATATTGGACGGAGATGGTTTTATAATTACTTGAAATTGATAATAATGCTGAAGTCTATTTGGATTATCTCCATATCTTCCATCTGTCGGTCTTCTTGAAGGCTGAACATAAGCAGCTTTCCATGGTTTAGGTCCAAGAGATCTTAAGGTGGTTGCAGGATGAAATGTTCCAGCTCCAACCTCCATATCATAAGGCTGTAAAATTATACAACCTTGTTTGCTCCAAAACTTTTGTAAATTTAAAATTGTATCCTGAAAAGTTTGAAACTTTACTTTTTTTTTACTATTTTTAGAGACCATATCTTTGCCATACAGATTTTTCATCTAATATATTTGCGAATTGATCTACCTGATCATTCGATGATGATAATTTTTTACTTAACCAGCCTTTAGATTTTTCAAATTTTTTAATTACTACATCTTCTCCAAATTTTTCTCTTAATACTTGATTGGCATCTCCAATTTCATCTATTAAACCAAGAGACTTGGCTTTACGTCCTGACCAAAATTCTCCTGAAAATAACTCTACCTCTGATTTTTTTAATTTTGGGCCTCTACTTTTTTCAACAACTTCAATAAAATCTTTATGTAAATCTAACTGAATATTTTTAAGTCTATCTATATCTTCTTTTTTTTCATCAAGGAAAGGATCTAGAGTACTTTTGTTTTTACCTGCAGTATGAACTCTTCTTTCAACTCCAATTTTCTTTATAAGTTCTGTAAAACCAAAAGAAGAATAAATCACTCCTATAGAACCAATAATAGAACTTGAGTTTGCATATATCTCATCTCCAGCACATGCAATTAAGTAACCTCCTGAAGCAGCAACATCTTCAGCAAAAACAATAACCTTTTTTTTATTTTTTTTAGCCTTTTGTCTTATAAAGTTATAAATTAAATGAGATTGTACAGGAGAACCTCCTGGTGAATTGATAGTAATTGCAACACATGGTGCTTTTTTTAAAGAAAAAGCTTTTGAAATAATCTCTTCTTGACCTGAAAAATCGATACCTTGTTTAAACTTTCCAACATTTCCTATTACTCCACTTAATTTAATATGTGGGATGATTTTTTTCTTTTTTAAAAAAGAGAACATTTTTAACCTTTATAGAATTTTTAATTGAATATAAAGACACCTTATAATTGAAGATTCAGGTGCGTCAATTGATAAGTAATAAATACAAACTTATTATACTAGTTTGTTCACATAAATGGGAACTGTAATTCAGCTCAAAAATCAAATTAATAATTCTTATTTTCAACTTAAAGAATCGGTTGAAGATAAATTACTGCTCGTAGAAGATAAGATAAAGTCAAAACTTGTAAGTAAAGTTGATTTGGTACAAAAAATGACTGACTACCATCTTGATACTGGTGGTAAAAAATTACGAGCTTTATTAACTTTAGGTTCGGCTAAAATGTGTGGTTACTCTAAAGGTACAAGAGACATAAATCTTGCTGCCTGTGTTGAGCTAATTCATGCTGCAACTTTGATGCATGATGACGTGATAGATAATGGTACCTTAAGAAGAGGTAAGAAAACTTTGAATGAAGTTTGGGATAATCACTCCTCTGTATTGGTTGGGGATTATCTTCTTAGTAGATGTTTTGAAATGATGGTGGAAGATGGAAATATAGAAGTTTTAAAATTACTATCTTCAACCTCCTCAAAAATTGCTCAAGGAGAAGTATTACAACTTCAACATCAGGGAGAAGTTGATATGTTAGAAGAAACATATTTAAAAATTATATCAGCAAAAACTGCAGAGTTATTTGCTGCAGCTACTAAGGTTGGAGCTATATTATCTGATATGCAAACTAAAGAAAAGGAAGCTTTAGAATTTTATGGAAGAAATCTGGGCTTAACATTTCAAATAGCTGACGACACTTTGGATTATAATTCAGAAATTAAATTGTTTGGAAAAAAAATTGGACAAGATTTTTACGAAGGTAAAATAACTCTTCCTATAATCTTATTATTTCAAAAAGCTGATAATCAAGAGAGAGAAAAACTGAAAGATATTTTTTCTAAAAGTTTAAGAAATGAGAATGATTTAGATTACACTTTATCCTTAATAAAAAAATATGATATAATTAAAGCATGCTATCAAAAAGCCCAGCACTATATTAATTTAGCCTCAAATTCTTTATCAGTATTTAAAGACTCTAACGAAAAAAATATTCTTGAAAATTTAACGTCTTTTAGTTTATCAAGAAATTTTTAAGGACTTAAAAGGCTTTTTTCCCAATTATTATTATTGTCTAAAGTATACTTCAGCCTTTCATGTATTCTATTATCTCCATCTAACCAAAATTCGATACTTGATGGTTTTAAATTCCAGCCAGACCAGTAATCTGGTCTCGGTACATTATTTTTATTACTATATTTTTTTTTGAAATTTTCTAAATTATTTAAAAGTTCATCCCTACTTTTTAAAATACTGCTTTGTTTAGAGGCCCATGCTCCTATTCTGCTTTCATAAGCCCTAGTGCTATAATAATCATCTGCTATTTTATCATCTACTTGATTTAGTTTTCCAACAATCCTAATTTGTCTTAATAAGCTTTTCCAATGAAAGCACATTGTTGCATTTGGGTTTTCTTTTAATTCTTTACTTTTTTGGCTTTTTAAATTTGTATAGAAAATGAACCCATCTTTGTCAAAACCTTTAAGCAAAACCATTCTAACTGATGGAACTCCATCTTTGCTGGCAGTCCCTAAAGCCAAAGCATTTGGATCATTTATTTCTTTCTTTTTTGCCACTTCAAACCATTCCTCAAATAGTTCAAATGGGTCATCAAGATCAAGAAAGCATTTATTTAGGCCTAATGAGTTTTTTTGATTCATAATTTTAACAAAATAATCTATATAATATAAATAATGTCATTTAATACATTTGGAAAGTTTTTTCGTTTCACTACCTGGGGAGAGTCCCATGGTCCAGCTATTGGCTGTATTATTGACGGTTGTCCTCCTTTAATTCAACTAAAAGAACAAGATATTCAAAAAGAATTAGATAAAAGGAAACCAGGACAGTCTAAATTTACCACCCAAAGAAAAGAGGGAGATAAAGTTCAAATTCTTTCTGGGGTCTTTGAAGGCAAAACGACTGGAACTCCTATATCACTGATAATTTATAACGAAGATATGCGTTCAAAAGATTATAAGGATATCAAAGATAAGTTTAGACCTGGGCATGCAGATTTTACATATTTTAAAAAATATGGAATTAGAGATTACAGAGGAGGAGGAAGATCATCTGCCAGAGAAACAGCAGCAAGGGTTGCTGCAGGTGCTATTGCCAAAAAAGTTTTAGGAAATAAATTAGGTAGAAAATTCAAGATTTCTGCTGCGGTAACGCAACTTGGAATTCTTGGCTGTGATACAACAAAATGGGATAATAAGATAATCTATAAAAATCCATTTTTTTGTCCCGATAAGTCAATGTTAAAAATATGGGAGAAATATCTTTTAAGTGTTAGGAAAGCAGGGTCTTCATGTGGAGCAATAATCGAAGTAAGGGCTAATGGAGTTCCAGCTGGTTTAGGTGCACCAATTTACTCGAAATTAGATTCTGATATTGCTTCTGCTATGATGAGTATTAATGCTGTTAAAGGAGTAAATATTGGTTCAGGAATGAACTCTGCTCAATTATCTGGGGAAGAAAATTCTGATGAAATTTCACAAACCAAAAAGAAGTTAAAATTTAATTCCAATAATGCAGGGGGAATACTTGGAGGTATATCTTCCGGACAAGAAATAATTGTTTCATTTGCGGTGAAACCTACTTCTTCAATTTTAAAGAGTAGGAAAACAGTTAATAAACTTGGAAAAAATACTACCATATCTGTAAAAGGAAGGCATGACCCTTGTGTGGGCATAAGAGCTGTCCCAGTAGGTGAGGCTATGCTTTCATGTGTTTTATTAGATCATTACCTAATGCACAAAGCTCAGTGCAGTTAATATAAATTATTTTTGTTTTTGTAATACAATATTAGAATTCAATAGATCGAGAACTTTTTCTTCAATTGAATTAGAGTCTAGATTAGCTTTTTTATACATATTTTCAGGTGTATCTTGATCAATAAAAATATCTGGTAAATTCATTGATCTGAATTTTATATTATTATCCATTAAACCTTTTTTGGTTAAAAAATTAACAACATGAGAACCAAATCCACCTATGGAACCTTCCTCAATAGTCATAATAGCTTCATGTGTGGTTGCAAGTTGCCAAATTAAATTTTCATCTAAAGGTTTTGCAAATCTTGCATCAACAATTGTTATGTCTATTCCCTTTTTTTTTAAATTTTCAGCTGCTTTTAAAGTTTCATTTAATCTTGCTCCAAAATTTAAGATAGCTAATTTTTTTCCTTCTTTAATA